>ONKL01000032.1 GCA_900318395.1 uncultured Prevotella sp. | reverse complement strand
CGGGGTCCCACCTCTTCCCATTCCGAACAGAGAAGTTAAGCCCGCCTGCGCCGATGGTACTGCAATGCAATGCGGGAGAGTAGGAAGCCGCCATCTTTATTAGTGAAGCCCTGAGTCAAAATGATTCAGGGCTTCTGTTTTTCATCAGTCCTCTGTTTGGTTCATAATCTTTAAAGAGATGAAGAAATTATTATTTGTTATCGTATTACTAGTTATTATTGGCTTGACGCTGATGATGACGTGTCCTGACAAGGATGTGCATTATGAGGCACTAAAGGGAGTGACATCCGAAGTTATTAATGCTGAGATGAATGAGAGTAAGGTAGAAACAACTATGGCTTCTATCGGAACAGTGCTGGCTGTCAATGTGGTTGACGCTTATCTCAAATCAAACCTTATTGTACGCGATCATACGTTTTATAATGTGGGTGTGATCACTTACAAAGGAGACTTCAGAATGGTGTCGGTTGGTGTATTCAATCATGTCTACACGATTGACAAAGAAACTGCCCGTGAAATCATTAAGGATAAATTGTCACTGAATGAAATCATTGGATCAGAATGATTTCCTAATTTCTGTGAGTCGCAATGGATGTGTAAATGGCTACTATGGCTATTATGCCGACTATGATGATGATAGGAATAGGACTGTGATTAGTTAGCCGCAAGAGAGTCCAGGCAATGGCTAACGACATCAAAAGCATAAGTAGACTCATGATGCGTAGCATACGGATGCTAAGTGCATAATTACGGGGAGTGGCGTGCTTACCTGACAGACTGAATGTCTTTGGGAAATAGCATAGGATTAGAAGGGCAGCGCCCGAAATCGTTATGATACCACATGGAATGACGATTCCCAGAGGTGAGCCCCAGGCATTAGGGGCACCTGAAGCGTCAAAGTGTGTGGGAACAACGTCTGGTGCCTGTTTAATGAACCAGATAATCAACCCCCATACTATTAGGGCTAGAATAAGGAAGGCAACCTCGAAGATAGTTCCCTCTTTCGTTCTGTATACTTTTATATCTTCTTTCATCTTTCTTTATCGTTTTTTTTCTTCGTTGGTGTTTTAACGTTTTTTCTTAGGTAGACGATTAGCTTTGCGCAAAGCCTCGGTGATGATCCACTGCAGTTGGCCGTTGGTGCTGCGGAACTCGTCAGCTGCCCATGCCTCTATAGCGTTCATCGTCTCAGTGTCAACGCGCAGGATAAAACTCTTTGTATTCTTATCTGCCATATTTTAGTGATTCAATGTTCCAGTGTTCACAACTGGCTGTGCACTGTCATCACCGCAGAGAACAACGAGCAGATTGCTGACCATGGCAGCTTTCTTGTCGTCGTCAAGATCTACAATATTATCATTCGATAGCTTGTCGAGTGCCATCTTCACCATCGAAACAGCTCCTTCTACAATTTTCTCACGAGCAGTGATGATAGCTGAAGCTTGCTGACGGCGTAGCATGACTGCTGCAATTTCAGGAGCGTATGCCAGATAATTGATACGTGCTTCTACCACTTCTATACCTGCGAGTGCCAGTCGTTCGTCGAGTTTTTGCTCCAGTTGCTCGTTGATTTCATCGGCACTTGAGCGTAGGGTTGGCTCGTTATCCTTGCTGTCCTCATCGTCGTAGGCATATTGTCCTGCCACTTGCCTTAATGCAGCATCACTCTGCACACGGACGAAATTCTCCAAAGCGTTCATGAGTCCCTTGGTATCTGATCCGACGGTATTGGGATTTGAGGCCATTGTCTGAGAGTCTACTTCGAAAAGCGCTTTATAGGTATCTTTAAGTTTCCATACTAGCACAAGCCCAATCATCACGGGATTACCGGTCTTGTCATTTACCTTAATTGGTTCTGCATCGAGGTTACGAGCACGTAGTGAAACCTTCTTGGTGCCATAGAACGGACAGATCCAGTAAAAACCAGTTTCAGAAAAGGTGCCACTGTATTTTCCGAACCATGTTGTCACATTGGCTTCGTTAGGTTCTAACATCATAAGCCCGAACCACATGATGATGTTGATGGCGATCAGCAGGATGCTGCCACCTAGTAACCAGCCTCCCTCAGCTCCATTGCTGTCGTCAAGCAGGATAATACTGTAGACAATACTCGCTAATGCCAAAATCAGAACTGAGATGTTTACAAACAGCATGAGAAAGCCGTTCATTACTGTTCCTTTGAATGTATACTCCTTATTATCCATAATGATAGGTTTTAATATGTTGATTCTAAATGATATCATTTTGATATTGCAAAGATATGATATATTTTTCATTCAGCAATGAATTTGATCAAAACTTTAACAATGTTTACAAATTGGCGTGGAGGTGAGAAACGAAAAAAAGGATAGACAAACTGCCTATCCTTTTCTTGAGCCTCTTGTCGGATTCGAACCAACGACCCCGAGATTACAAATCACGTGCTCTGGCCAACTGAGCTAAAGAGGCGGGTGGACGAGCTGACTGTATCGCGCCGCTACAACCAAGTACCCTTGCTGCGTTCCCACCCTGGGGGATTCCGAGGGAGCTGGCCGTACAGGACTCGCCCGTGTTTTTGTGCTGCCGATTTCTCGAAAGCGGGTGCAAAGGTACACATTTTAATTAAGAAATACGAATTAGGAATTAAGAAAATTGCTCTTTTTAACTATTTTTTGAGGCAAACCACTCGTTATATGCGAGAAAATGCGTAATTTTGCACCTTGAAAGTGATAATTGTTAAAAATGACAGCACCAGAATACATACAACTGAAAGCTTTTGCCCGACAAGACGGAGCCTTACTTGCCCTGCTATGGGTGTCTTCGTTCTTATTATATATAATAGGTATCACAAACGAGATGCTTGGTATGGCAGCTTTTATCCTGATGATATACACCCCAATCTTTGTGGGAAGTCGTTTGGGGAAGTTCCGTGATTTCGGTCTTGAAGGCCTTATTTCCTTCCGTAGAGGTTATGCCTATAGTGTACTCGTGTTCTTCTACGGCGGCGTACTCTTCGCGTTAGCGCAATATCTCTATTTCGCTTATATGGACAATGGCTATCTGCTGACGCAATTCTCGAAAATGGTGTCATCCGACGAGGCTCGGAAGGTGTTGCAGCAATATGGTATGACAGAGATGATGGACGAGAGCCTTAGAGAGATGTCTACAATTCGTCCGATAGATTATGCCCTGAATATGCTTACTGTCAATATCTCTTTAGGGCTTATTTTGGGTATTCCCATCAGCATGGTCATGCAGCGTAGTGTGGCAAAAGTAAAAGAGTAAGAAGGTTTAGAAAGAGAAAATGGATATTTCAGTCGTTATACCTCTTTATAATGAGGATGAATCGATTCCTGAACTCTACGCTTGGATAGAGCGAGTGATGAAGGAGAACAATTATAGCTATGAGGTGATTTTCATCAACGATGGTTCAACCGATCGTTCCTGGGAGATTATCTCTGAGTTGAATCGTAAGCAGCCTGATGTGGTGAAGGGCATCAAGTTCCGCAGGAATTATGGCAAGAGTCCGGCACTTTTTTGTGGATTCGAACAGGCTCAAGGCGACGTGGTGATTACGATGGATGCAGACCTTCAGGACTCTCCCGATGAGATACCGGAATTATACAGGATGATCAAGGAGGATGGTTACGACCTTGTGTCAGGCTATAAGCAGAAGCGCTATGACCCCATCTCAAAAACTATTCCCACGAAACTCTTTAATGCGACGGCAAGAAAAATTAGTGGCATTAAGAACCTTCACGATTTCAACTGTGGCTTGAAAGCCTATCGCAAGGCTGTGGTAAAAAACATCGAGGTATATGGCGAGATGCATCGTTATATTCCCTATCTGGCTAAAAATGCAGGCTTCGATAAGATCGGTGAAAAGGTAGTACAGCATCAAGCACGTAAATATGGGTCTTCCAAATTCATGGGCTTGAACCGCTTTGTAAATGGCTATCTTGACTTGTTGACACTTTGGTTTTTGTCTACGTTCGGCAAAAAACCGATGCATGTCTTTGGATTCTTGGGTACAATTATGTTCTTTATTGGTTTTGTGTCTGCTTTATGGATTGGTGCCGATAAGTTGTGGTGCCTGGCTAACCATATTCCCCAGCGACTGGTTACGGATTCGCCTTTCTTCTATATTGCACTGACCATGATGATGATAGGTACACAGTTGTTTCTTACAGGATTCCTGGGTGATCTTATCAGCCGTTCATCTAGTGGACGTAACGACTATCAAATAGAGGAAACATTATGAAGAAGTTCCTGTATCTGATGTTGGTGATGATGATGGTGGCAGCCTGTTCGAGTATAGACTGTCCTGTCAATAACGTCGTAGAAACCAGATACGCCATCATGGATAGTGAAGGCGTAGAGTTGGAACTGCCTGATACTTTGAATGTTTGGTCAACGACAGCCGAAGGCAAGGATACTCTTATCTATAATAGTGGTATTGGTATCAAAAAATTCGCTCTTCCTATCAGTTACTCACATCCTGAGGATATTCTCATTTTCTCTTTTAGCAACACTTTGGTCGTTGACACGCTTGCTGTCCGCGTTCAGGTGCTGGATACGGTATGGGTAAAGAAGGATGACTATCCTAATTTTGAATCAGTAGATTGCAACTCCGTCTTTTTCCACAATCTGACAGGTGTACGTTATACGCATAACTATATTGACTCTATAGTGATTAAAAACCCATCAGTGACCTATGATCCAGAAACGGTTCATTTCAATTTCTATCCGAAGACTGACCTTTAGTCTGCTGTTGCTGATGGCTGCTGTGACTGCCTCGGCTCAGGTGAAGTTCTTCTCTTTCCAGAAAGACTCCATCCCGACATTTCGTGGATTTGCAGTATCGTTTGATCTGGTAGGTGCCGGACTTATGCAGTTCTCTGACAATGGACAGTATGAAGGGGCACTGCGTGTGAACCTTCATGATGAGTGGTTCCCCATTGTGGAGGTAGGTCTGGGCAGGGCTAATCATGATGATGAGGTCACAAAGATACATTATAGCACATCAGCTCCTTATTTCCGCATTGGTATTGATAAAAACATGTTGAAAGAGAAACATGGACCGTACCGATTGTATATTGGACTCCGCTATGCCTTTACATCTTATAAGGTGGATATATCTCGACCCGATTACCCTGATCCCGTCTGGAAATGGAATACGGGCTATGGAATCAAAGACTTGGCGTGTAATTTCCATTGGATTGAGGCCTTGGTAGGTGTTGACGCTAAGATATTCGGCCCTTTGCATCTGGGCTGGAGTTTCAGGTATAAGAAAAGGATAGCCCACTCAGAGGGTAATCTTAATAGAACTTGGTATGTGCCAGGTTTCGGCCTTTATGGTGACACCCGTCTGGGAGGAACTTTCAATGTGATTATTGATATCTGATTTCAGATAAAGAACCTTGATAAAACATGGACGAGAAACAGAAAAAACGACTGATGTGGCAGCTACCATTCTTAGTGCTGCTAATTGTAGGGACGGTTTTGATTATCCGTCAGCAGCAGGCTGTTCCTTATCAGAAGAATGCAGATTTCATCTTCGGTACCACCTATCATATTACCTATCAGTGTGATTCCAATATGGCAGCAGGCATTAAGGCAGAGCTCTTAAAGGTAGATCAATCTTTGTCGCCATTTAACGATAAATCGGTTATCACTGCTGTTAATCAGAATAAGGCGGTACAGCTTGATTCGATGTTTCTGGATGTCTACAATTTGGCATTGCAAATATCTGAGGAAACAGATGGCGCCTTCGACATCACGGTGGCTCCTTTGGTGAATGCCTGGGGGTTTGGTTTCAAGAATAGCGCGCTGCCATCATCTTATCAGGTAGACAGCCTTCGACAGATAGTAGGCTATCAGAAAGTATCGCTAGAGAATGGTCATATCAAGAAAAAGGATCCGCGTATTATGCTTGATTGCTCGGCTATAGCCAAAGGCTATGGTTGTGATGTGATTGCTAAGTACCTGCGCAGTCGAGGGGTTAAGAATTTTATGGTAGAGATTGGTGGCGAAATAGTAACAAGTGGTCTGAATCCCGATCGCTTGCCTTGGAAGGTCGGAGTGACGAAACCTTCCGACGATTCGTTAAGTACGAGCCATGAGCTGCAGACTGTTCTGAATGTGACAGATATGGCTATGGCCACCAGTGGCAACTATCGCAACTTCTATTATAAAGGTGGTAAGAAATATGCCCACACGATCGATCCTAAGACGGGCTTCCCTGTGCAGCATAATATTCTTTCTGCCACAGTCATCGCCAAGAGTTGTGCAGAGGCAGATGCCTATGCTACATCTTTCATGGTGATGGGACTTGAAAAGGCCCAGAAAGTGATGGAACGTCGCCCTGAGCTAATGGCCTATATCATCTATAGTGACCAAAACGGAGAGAACGCCGTTTGGTATTCGCCTTCACTCCGAAATAAAATCGTAGAATAGAATGCCGACACTCCAGATATATGACCAGTTGCTGCAGTTCCCGTTGTTTCAGGGAATGAGTCGCGATGATCTGGAGATCGTGGCAGGGCATACCCGCTTCGGCTTCACTAAGATGCCCGCAGGTAAACTGGTGATTAAAAATGGTAGTGCTTGTCAGCAGATGTTTTTTCTCATCAACGGTTCGGTGAAGATTCAATCGTACGCAGATGACAACGGCTACTCGGTGGAAGAGACCGTCTCTGCTCCGTTCCTTCTGCAGTTGGAGTCAGCATTCGGCTATTATCAGTGTTACACGCACGACTTCACGACAACTACCGACGTGAATTTCCTGCTTTTAGATAAGGAAGAGGTCGTGAGATTGTCGGAGGATTTCCTCGTATTTCGTCTGAATCTGATGAACCTAGTAGCGACACAGACTCAGAAACAGCTTCTGCAACTATGGCGACGAGTTCCTGCTTCACTGCACGAGCGCATTTGTCGTTTCTTTATCCAGCGTTGTGTCTATCCTGCAGGATCTAAGGTGTTCAATATCCTGATGGAACGATTGGCAGAAGAGTTGAATGATAGTCGCCTGAACGTTTCGAAGGCTCTGAACCAGATGCAACGTGATGGCCTGATAGAACTGCATCGTGGTAGGGTGGTTATCCACCAACTGGAGCGCTTGATGTTTTGAATAATATATAATATCACATAAAGACAATGAGTGAGAATAAAGAGAGAATCAATCCATTCTTCCAGCCATATCAGACGCCTCATGATACGGCACCTTTCGATAGAATCCGTCTGGAGGATTTTGAGGAGGCTATGCTTGAGGGTATACGTCGTGATGATGAGCAGATAGAGAAGATCATTAATAATCCGGAAAAGCCTACCTTCGACAACACCATCATCAATGTAGACGATGAGAAGGACGGTGAGAATTATTATGATCTGCTGTCGCGTGTGTCTACAGTATTCTTTAATCTGCTTTCTGCAGAGACAAACGACGAGATGGATGCGCTGGCACAGAAGATGAGCCCGATCCTGACGAAACACGCCAACGATATACGCCTCAATGAGAAATTATTCGAACGTATTAAGTATGTACATCGTCATCATCGTAAGCTGACACCTGAGGAGAAGATGTTGCTCGACAACTGTTATGATGGCTTCGTACGCAGCGGAGCTCTGCTCGATGCCGCTGGCAAGGAACGGCTTCGACAATTGACGGAAGAGGCATCGATGCTTGGCTTGCAGTTTTCGCAGAACCTGTTGAAGGAGAATAAGGCTTTCACTCTGCATATTACGGATGAAACCCAGCTTGACGGTCTGCCAGAAACAGCTCGTGAGGCTGCTGCTCTTGCAGCGAAGGAACAGGAGAAGGATGGCTGGATATTCACGCTCGACTTTCCCTCGTATTCTCCCTTTATGACATACAGCACCCAGCGTGAACTCCGTCGTCAGATGTATATGGCGAAGAATACGGAGTGTATCCACGACAATACGGAGAATAATATCGAGATTTGTAAACGGCTTATAAACCTGCGCCGCGAACTGGCTCAGCTTCTTGGACATAAGACCTATGCCGACTATGTGTTGAAGCATCGCATGGCAGGCAATGTGCGTAATGTTTATAAACTGCTTAACGACTTGATCGTAGCCTATAAGCCCACAGCTAAGAAAGAGGTGGCAGCCATTGAGAAGATGGCGAAGAAACTCGAGGGTAGAGACTTTAGACTCGAACCTTGGGACTTCAGCTATTATTCTCATAAGCTGCAGCTCGAGAAATTCAATATCGATGCTGAGATGTTACGGCCTTATTTCGAGCTCTCAAAGGTGATAGAGGGTGTCTTCGGACTGGCCAATCGTCTCTATGGCATCACCTTTAAAGAGAATAAGGACATCCCTGTCTATCATCCTGATGTAAAAGCCTACGAGGTGTTCGATGAAGATGGTTCTTATCTCGCAGTATTCTATGCCGATTTCCATCCGCGCAAGGGCAAGCAGGGTGGGGCTTGGATGACTGAGTATCAAGGCCAGTGGATGGAACGTAAGGATCTGAAGAAACCTTTCGGACCAGAGAACATGAAGAATGTGCGCCCCCATGTGAGTGTGGTGATGAACCTCACGAAACCGACAGAAGAGAAGCCGGCCTTGCTGACGCTGGGTGAGGTGGAGACTTTCCTCCATGAGTTCGGTCACTCGCTTCATGGCATGTTTGCCAATACCCGCTTCGAGAGCCTGAGTGGTACAAATGTATGGTGGGATTTCGTAGAGTTACCTTCGCAGTTCATGGAGAACTTTTCCATCGAGAAGGACTTCCTGCGTACCTTCGCCTTCCATTATCAGACGGGTGAACCATTGCCTGATGAGCTGATAGAGCGCATCGTGAAGAGCCGAAACTTCAACGTGGCCTATGCTTGTATGAGGCAGGTCAGCTTCGGACTGCTGGATATGGCCTACTACACGAAAAAGGAGGCATTTACCGACGATATCATTTCCTTCGAGAAGAAGGCTTGGGAGAAGGCGATGGTCCTCCCGCAGTTGCCCGATACTTGTATGACGGTGCAGTTCTCTCACATCATGGCTGGCGGCTATGCTGCAGGCTATTACAGCTATAAGTGGGCAGAGGTGCTCGATGCCGATGCTTTCAGCGTGTTTAAGAAGCATGGAATCTTCGATAGGAAGACGGCTCGCAGCTTCCGCGAGAATATACTCTCTAAGGGAGGTACGGAGAATCCGATGGTATTATACAAAAGGTTTAAAGGTGGTGAACCCACTATTGACGCATTATTGAAGAGAAATGGAATCAAAACAGCAAAAATTAGATGAACGCTATCTGAGAATGGCGCGCATCTGGGCAGAGAACTCCTACTGTCAGCGCCGTCAGGTGGGAGCGCTTGTGGTAAAAGACAAGATGATTATCAGCGATGGGTATAACGGTACGCCCAGCGGCTTCGAGAATGTCTGTGAGGATGATAATAACGTTACTAAGCCCTATGTGCTCCATGCTGAAGCTAATGCCATTACCAAACTGGCGCGTAGCAATAATAACAGCGACGGTGCTACCATCTACATCACCGCTTCCCCTTGTATCGAGTGTGCCAAACTGATTATCCAGGCAGGTATCAAGCGTGTGGTCTATGGGGAGAAATATCGCCTGACTGATGGTGTCGAACTTCTGGAACGTGCAGGAATTGAGGTTATCTATATAGGATTAGAAGATCAAGATCATGAGTAAAAACAAAACAAACCGTTTTACCCCGTTGTGGATGGCCGTATGTGTGGTCATCGGCATCCTTGTGGGTACTTTTTATGCCAACCATTTCTCTGGCAATCGACTTAACATCATCAATTCGAGTGGTAATAAGCTGAACAATCTGCTTCATATCATTGATGATCAGTATGTCGATACGGTCAATATTAACGATCTCGTGGAAAAGGCTATGCCCCAGATTCTGGCAGAGCTCGATCCCCACTCGGTCTATATCACAGCGCGTGAAGGAGAGATTGCCAACGATGATTTGCGCGGTTCCTTCTTCGGCATCGGTATCGAGTTTGTCATCCGTCAGGATACCATCCGTGTACAGAATGTCATCGGCAATGGTCCTGCAGAACGTGCCGGTATGATGGCTGGCGATAAGATTGTCGAGGTCGACGATTCCTCCTTCGTCGGGAAGATTTGTACTAACGAGGAAGCGATGCACCGACTGAAGGGTCCTAAGGACACGAAGGTCAAGATTGGTCTCATCCGCTATGGTGAGAAGAAGGTGCGCCATATCACCATCACCCGAGGTGAGATTCCTACGAAGAGCGTCACAGCCTGCTACATGATTGACGACGAGACAGGCTATATCAAAATGAAGAACTTTGGTGAGAATACTTATCCTGAGCTTCTTATAGCCCTTGCCAAGTTGGCACAGCAGAGCTTCTCTAATCTGGTCATCGACCTGCGTGGTAACACTGGCGGCTATCTGGAGTCTGCTGTACAGATTGCCAATGAGTTCCTTTCCAAGGGGCAGCTGATTGTCTACACTGAGGGGCGCAGCTTCCCGCGACAGGAATATCGCGCCGATGGGCGTGGTTCTTATCAGAACATCCCATTGGTTGTACTCGTCGACGAGGGTTCTGCTTCTGCTTCCGAGATTTTGGCAGGTTCTATCCAGGATAATGACCGAGGCACGATTATAGGGCGTCGATCTTTCGGAAAGGGACTCGTTCAGAAACCGATGGAGTTCAGCGATCACTCTATGATCCGTCTGACTATTGCCCGTTATTACACCCCTTCAGGCCGTTGCATCCAGAAACCCTATACCGATGGTAAGCATTATGACGATGATTGGCTGAGCCGTTATCAGCATGGGGAGTTCTTCTCTGTCGACAGTATCAAACACACTGGACCGCAATATCATACTGCTAATGGTCGAGTGGTCTATGGTGGCGGTGGTATCACTCCTGATATCTTTATCCCTGAGGATACACTGGGTATGACTTCATATTATAAGGAGGCAACAATGAGCGGACTTATTCTGCAGTTTGCCTATAACTATACTGATGAGAACCGTCAGCGCCTGAGCGAGCTGAAGGAAGTCAAGGATATGGAGCGTTATCTGAAGAGTCAGAATATCGTCGAAAAGTTTGCGAACTTTGCCGATAAGAACGGCTTAAAGCGTCGCAATCTGATGATTCAGAAGTCGCATAAGCTTTTGGAGCGTTTTGTCATCAGTCGTATTATCTATAATATCCACAACGAGCAGTCCTGGACGGAATATCTGAATCAGGACGATCCTTCGATTAAGGAGACACTTCGCTTGTTTAAGGCTGGTGAGGCTTTCCCCCAGAAACCTGTTGCCGAAGAGGCAGGCAAGAAGATTGCCCATGCTTAAATCAGAACTGCGACAGCAGATGCGCGAACTCAAGCGGCAATTCACCCAGCAGCAGCTGGATGAACTGTCGCTTTCTGTTATTCTGCGTTTGAAGCCTCTTTTGGCTGAGGCTCATACTGTTCTGGCTTTTTATTCCTTGCCTGATGAAGTCAATACACATCAGTTGGTTGATGATCTTGTGGCTGAAGGGAAGACACTCCTGTTGCCGAAGGTGCTCGACGATGCAACGATGGAATTGCGACGTTACACGGGGCAGAGCGATCTTGAGGAAGGTGCTTTTCATATCATGGAGCCTATTGGTGAACGCTTCACTGACTATACTTCTATCGAGATGATCTTGGTGCCAGGTATGGCTTTCGATTCCTTGGGGCATCGCTTGGGTAGAGGAAAGGGCTATTACGATCGTTTTCTCCGAGGGTTGGAATCATTTCCGCAAATACATACTGTCGGTGTCTGTTTCGACTTCCAGAAAGTTGCCGAAGTGCCAACAGATGAATACGATATGGCAGTCGATGAGGTAGTCTAGTTGATCCTGATGTCAGCTATTACTTGACTTCCCACGTGTGCATTTAGCTTCTTCACGAGTTCTGTCCTCATCATCATCAGATCAGCCCTCAAGGCGGGACTTGTAAGATGCACGAACAATGTCTGATTCTTGATAAATAGCCCTTGGGTGTAACTGGCCACAAGCTCTCCAGCCACCTCTGGCCACGAGTCGATGAGCCGTTTCTGCAATAGGGGAGTCTCCAATCCTTGTGCCCGTAAGTTTCTCAGAATCAGGTCTCTTAGTTGTTGTACGTCTTTTCTGAACATATTCCTTATTTTCTCTTGATTTCGTTTATATCCCCATTCTCCACGTGGAAGATGCGGTAGTCGTGCTCGCTGCTTGCCAGTATCTGGTCCAGATGCTCCCTGTTGGTATCCGTGATGAAGATCTGTCCGAAATCATCACTGCCCACGAGCTTTACAATCTGTTCCACACGACGGGCATCGAGCTTGTCGAAGATATCGTCGAGCAACAGTAGTGGGGTAGTCTTCGAATTCGTGCGCTTCAGGAAGTCGAACTGTGCCAGTTTTAGGGCTATCACGAAAGTCTTGTTCTGTCCCTGACTGCCTTCACGCTTCATTGGATGGTCTCCCAGCGCAAACTCCAGATCGTCGCGATGGATGCCATGTAGCGAATAGCCTACGGCACGATCCTTGAAGCGATCGCGCTGTATGACGTCTAACAGACGGCCTCGTTGACAATGCGACGTGTAGGTGAGCGACACCTGTTCACGATTCTCCGAGATAGTCTCGTGTATATGCTGGAAGATAGGTGTCAGCTCTTCGATAAAGGCCTTTCGTCGCTGGTAGATGTTCTCGCCCTCGATGGCCATCTGCTCTTCAAACAAGCTGATCACGTCAAGATCAGGTTCTTCCTCCAGTTTCAATAATGCATTTCGCTGCTGCAAGGCCTTGTTGTAGCGGTTCATCGCATCGATATAGGTGCGGTCATACTGAGAGATGACCAGATCCATCAGTCTTCTGCGCTCCTCGCTGCCGCCTTCTATCAGCAAAGTGTCCGAAGGGGCGACGACAACGATGGGTATCAGTCCGATATGCTCCGACAGCCGCTTATACTCTTTCTTGTTGCGCTTGAAGTGTTTTTTCGTGCCTTTCTTCATCGATGCCGTGATAGTCAGATCCTCATCATAACAGCCTTCGAGCATGAAGAATTCCTCACCATGCCTGATCAGCTGCGAGTCGACGGGGTTATTGGCTGAGTGACAGAACGAGAGGAAATAGATGGCATCCAGCACATTGGTCTTGCCGACACCGTTCTGACCAATCAGACAATTGATTTTTGGCGACAGTTCCAAAGTGGCTGCAGCTATGTTTTTGTAATTGATGATAGACAGTTTTTCGAGAATCATGGGGCAAAGGTACAAAGAATTTGAAAGTTAAGAGTTAAGAATTAAGAAAAAATGTGGGTTGGCAGCAAATTTTCTTAACTCATAACTCTTAATTCCTATTTTTTTTGTAATTTTGCAGCCGATTTATGCGTAAGTAATAAAAAAATAAGTATAATAATGGCACAAACAACAAATCAACAACAGGCAACTCCTACAATGGAGGAGTCCCTGAATCAGAGTGAAGCCTTCTTCCTGAAATATAAGAAGGCAATTATCGGCGTAGTGATTGCGCTCGTGGTAATCATTGCAGGTATCGTTCTTTATAAGACCTACGTTTCTGGTCCTAATGAGATTAAGGCCAGCACGGCTATTGCCAAGGGCCAGGAGTATTTCGCAGCTAACAATTTCGAGATGGCACTTAATGGCGACAGCGCCAACTTTAAGGGCTTTGCCAAGCTCGCCGATGAATATAGCAGCACTCAAGCAGGTAATCTTGCTAATCTCTATGCCGGACTTTGCTATGCCAAGCTCGACAAGTGGGAGGATGCCGTCAAGTACCTTGAGAAGTATGATGGCGCTGACGATCAGATGATTACTCCTGCTGCTGAGGGCGCTCTTGGTAACGCTTATGCTCACCTGAACCAGCTCGATAATGCCGTTTCTCACCTGAAGAAGGCTGCCGAGAAGGCTGACAACAATTCACTCTCACCCACTTTCCTAATTCAGGCTGGTGAGATTCTCGAGAGTCAGGGTAAGAACGATGAGGCTCTGAAGCTCTATCAGACAGTGAAGGAGAAGTACTTCAACTCTATGGCTTCTCAGACCATCGACGCTTATATCGAGCGCGTATCTGCAAAATAAGCTATGGCAACAAAGAATCTCTCCGACTACGACATTTCTAAAGTGCCCGATGCATCGAATATGATTTTCGGTGTCGTTGTGGCTGAATGGAATCCTGAGATTACGGGGGCGCTGCTCGATGGTTGTGTCTCTACGCTTGAGAAGCATGGCGCCCTGCCTGAGAACATCCATGTGAAGACCGTTCCTGGAAGCTTCGAGCTGATCTACGGTGCTCACCAGATGACGCTCAACGACGGTTACGATGCCGTTATCATCCTTGGTTCCGTTATTCGTGGCGAGACACCTCATTTCGACTATATCTGTCAGGGTGTCACAGAGGGCATCGCCCGCCTGAATGCCACAAGCAACATTCCCGTTATCTACGGACTGCTTACGACCAACGACCTGCAGCAGGCGAAAGATCGTGCTGGTGGGCGTTTGGGTAACAAGGGCGATGAATGTGCAGTAGTCGCCATCAAGATGGCAAAGTTCTAAAATATGATCCCCGCTCAGCCGAGCGGGGATCTTATTATTCTATCCACTTTTTCAAATCTATTTTCTCTTTGAACTCCTGCGGGGCGATACGGATATCCCTTGTGTCGATATCTGTCTGGTGGAGTAGGAATTTATCGATGAAGGCTTCCACCTCAGGATATTGGCTCTCAGGCAACAGACAGTGGGGATGCCCGCCATTGATGGAGTAACCCATACGGTCGGCGACACCCAGTTTCTCCCACACCTTGCGGGCTGCGTTCAGCGAGACGTAGGCACTCTCGTCAGCCAGCCATTTGTAGTCTGTGTTCCCTAGCACGAGAAGGGCTCTCGGACAGATCATCGTCACCAACTCATGGTGATCGTAGGGCATCAGGAACACGCTGTCGCCATGAAACTTCTCGCGCATCGATTCCAGGAACCAGTGATAGTCCGTGCGATCCAGATTCTCCACACTGTCCACATGGCAGTTATAGCGCCATGAGGCAGCACCTCCGCCACCTGGCTCCTGCGCGATGGTGAGTGCCACGCGCTCATCGAAGGCACCGCAGAAGAGTGACATCTTGCCAGCATACGAACAGCCGCTCACGCCGATGCGCTTCACGTCGATTTTCGTTTTCTCTGCGCCCAGCTGCTCCAGTCCGTCGATGATGCGGCTCAAGCCCCAAGCCCATTCGCTGTAGGCACCGTTATCCTTCAGTTCTGGGTACAGACGGTCAAAGTTGTGCTCACCTCTTTCGTGATGAGGCTTCCATTGCGAGTAATCGTTCACTTGCGCCTCGTGATAGTTCATCGTGGCGATGGGGCGGTTTTCAAAGAGCGGCTTCGGCAGCGAGAGCATGCTTGTGCCGATCATCAGGGCGTAAGGAGGTTGCCCTGTGGTAGGGTAGTGGATACACGATTTCAAGGTCAGCGTCTCCCCGTTGACGGTGATGTCTACGATGAGGGTGTCACCCCTCATGCTCGCTTTCACGGCCTCAGAACTTACTTCTGGCTTTCGTCCGATGCCCAGTTCCTGGATCATCTCACCGATTTCCTGTCTTCTCTTGTTCCAGTCGCTGAGGCTCTCCACCTTCGTTTTCCCGTCGTTCATCAGCAGCGGGTCTGGCAGTTTGTAGTAAGGTTCTGCCAATTGGGCCTGTGTGGTGCTGATGGCGCAGCAGACCAGCGTGATGGTAATGAATCGTTTGATCTCCTTCATGATGTTATCTGGTTTATGTCGTTAGTTCATTGCCTGTATAGAGCAGGTAATACTTGCCTTTCTGCTCCAGCAACTGTTCGTGCGTACCCTGTTCGATGATGCGGCCATGATCGAGCACGATGATCTGGTCGGCATTCCTGATGGTACTCAGGCGGTGGGCGATGACGAAGGTGGTACGTCCTCTCATCAGGGTGTCCATGCCGCTCTGCACGAGGGTTTCCGTGCGGGTATCGATGCTCGATGTCGCCTCGTCGAGAATGAGTACAGGCGGATTCGATACGGCTGCTCTGGCGATGGCCAGCAGCTGTCGCTCACCTTGCGACAGATTTCCGCCGTCGCCGTTGAGGACGGTCTTGTAGCCATTGGCCAGACGGCGGATGAAGTCGTCGGCTCCCACCAGCTTGGCTGCCTCTACGCATTCCTCGTCGGTGGCGTCGAGTTTCCCGTAGCGGATATTGTCGATGACGGTACCCGTAAAGAGGTGTGTCTCCTGCAATACGATGCTCATCGACTTTCTCAGGCTCTCCTTCTTGATGTCGGTGATGGGGATGCCGTCGTAGAGTATCTTTCCCTGCTGGATCTCGTAGAAACGATTGATGAGGTTGATGATGGTGGTCTTGCCTGCTCCCGTTCCACCCACGAAGGCAATCTTCTGCCCGGGGTTCGTGTTGATGTCGATATCGAAAAGCACTTGTTTGGCGCTGGTATATCCGAAATCTACATCCTTGAAGTCCACGTCGCCTTTCGCATCCTTCAGCTCCACCTTTCCCTCGTCCACTTCAGGCTCGGCGTCGCCTAATGCAAACACGCGCTCAGCTCCTACCGAAGCATTCAGCACCGAGTTGATCTGCTGGCTCACTTGTGAGATAGGCCGCGTGAAGCTCTTGTTGAGTTGCAGGAAGGCCACCACCGTTCCCAGTGTCACCATTCCCAGCGATCCGTTAATGGCGAGGGTGGCTCCCACAACTGCCAGACATACGAATCCGAAGTTGCTGATACCGCCGTTCACGGGCATCACGATATTGGCAATACGGTTGGCATTGCAGGCCGAGGCGCGCAGTTGTTCGTTGATGTCTTCAAATGCTCTGATGGCTTGTTCCTCATGGCAGAATATCTTGATGACCTTCTGCCCCGTTAGCATCTCCTCTATGAAGCCGTTCACTTGGGCCAGCCGTTGCTGCTGCGTGCGGAAGAAGTTGCGCGAACGCTTACCCAGTTGGGTGGTGGTCATCGCCATCGCCACCGCCATCGCTACGCTTACGAGCGTCAGCGGGATGCTCAGCACGATCATCGAGGTAAATGTGGCCACGATGGTGATGATCGATGAGAACACCTGTGCCATCGCCGTCGAAATCATCTGTCGCAGCGAGTCGACGTCGTTGGTATAGACGCTCATGATATCCCCATGAGGGCGCTGGTCGAAATAGTTGATGGGCAGGTGCTCCATCTTCTCGAAGATGGCCTTCCGCAGTCTGAGCATCGTTCCCTGACTGATGTAGATCATCAGCCGGTTGTAGGTATATGAACATACGGTGCCGAAGAAGAGGATGAGCGCCAGCTTGAACAAGGTCTGAGCCAGCGACTGGTACTGCGGATTCTCCACCTGTGTCAGCGGTACGATATAGTCGTCGATCAGCGTCTTGGTGAACAGCGATGATATCAGCGAGGTGATCGATGAGATGAAGACGCACACCAGCACCACGATGATCGCCCACCTGTAGTGCTTCATGACAAAGGTGAACATTCTCTGCAGGGTAGCCCGCTGCTCCTTGCTGGCTTTCTGGAAACCAGCCTGCGCCCTTGGTCCTCGTGGTCCTCCGAAACTGGGCTGTCTCATGCGTCACCTCCTTTCTGGCTGCCTTCCTTCTGGTCGAAGTCTCCCTTGTCTGCCTTCTGTATGGCGTAGATTTCCTGATAGAGCGTGTTGGTCTTCAGCAACTGCTCGTGGGTGTCGAATCCCGTCACCATGCCGTTGTCCATCACGAGTATGCGGTCGCAGCTCTGCACGCTCGAGATGCGCTGGGCGATGATGATCTTCGTCATCTCTGGCAGTTGGCTGTGTATCGCCTTCCTGATCTTCTCGTCGGTCTCGGTGTCACAGGCCGATGTCGAGTCGTCGAGCACGAGTATCTGGGGCTGTTTCAGCAGGGCTCGCGCAATGCAGAGTCGCTGCTTCTGTCCGCCGCTCACGTTGGTTCCACCTTGTTCTATACGTGTGTGATAGCCCTCGGGCATCTGCTCGATAAACTCGTCGGCACAGGCCAGCTGGCAGGCTCTGCGGCAATCCTCCTCAGTGGCCTGCGGGTTTCCCCATCGCAGGTTGTCGAGTATCGTGCCTGAGAAGAGGATATTGTTCTGCAGCACCACGCTCACGGCGTTTCTCAGCGCCGTCAGATCGTATTCCTTAACGTTTCTGCCACCTACCCGCACTTCGCCCTGCGACACATCGTAGAGGCGCGATACCAGGTTGACGAGCGACGATTTGCCCGAGCCAGTACCGCCTATCACGCCGATGGTCTCACCGCTTGCGATGCTGAAGCTCACGTTGTAGAGGGCTGATTTTCGAGAAGTATGAAGTGAGGAGTGAGGAGTGGGGAGTGAGGAGGGGGGAGTGCGTCGCACATAGTCGAATCTCACGCCCTCAAAGCTGACGCTGCCGTCGGCAATCTCCATGACGGGGTGCTCAGGATTCACGATGTCGGGCTCTTCTTCGATAATCTCTGCTACGCGCTTGGCTGAGGCTGCACTCTGGGTGAGCATCACGAAGATCATCGAGAGCATCATCAGCGACATCAGTATCGACATCACGTAGGAGAACAGCGAGGTCAGCTCGCCAGTGGTCAGTGTGCCTTCCACGATGTAGTGGGCACCTAGCCACGACAGGGCGATGATGCAGCCATACACCACCATGTTCATGATGGGGTGGTTCCAGGCCATCAGGCTCTCGGCCTTCACATACAGCTTGTAGAGATTATCGGCTGCTCGCGCAAACTTCTCGTTCTCATAGTCCTCGCGCACAAAGGCCTTCACCAGTCTGATGGCAGTGATGTTCTCCTGCACGCTCTGGTTCAGCTCGTCGTATTTCACGAACACCTGCTGGAACAGTTTCGCCACTCGCGATATGATATGGTAGAGCGAGAAGCTCAGTATCACCAGTGCCACGAGGAACACCAGCGACAGCCTGGCGTCGATCACGAGGCACATCAGGATGGACAGCACTAGTTTGAAAGGAGCCCTCACGCTCACGCCCAACAACTGTTGGAAGGCAGTCTGAAGCGAGTTCACGTCGGTCGTCATGCGGGTGATAAGTCCTGAGAGCGCGTATTTGTCGATGTCTGAGAAGGCCAGCCGCTGAATGTTGCGATACATGGCCGATCGCAGGTTGGCCGCAAAACCCGTCGAAGCGTAGGCCGAGCATCTCCCGCCCAGAATGCCGAACACCATGCTCATCATCGCCATCCCCAGCATGATCGTGCCGTAGTAGTACACGTTCTGCATGTCTCCCGCATTGATGCCTTTGTCTATCAGTGAGGCCGTCACGTAGGGTATCAGCACGTCCATCAGCACCTCCAGCGCCGTCCATACGGGTGTAAGGATGGTGGCCGTCCAATAGCCGTGTATCTGTCTGTATAGGGTCTTAATCATTCGTTTTTGCCGATTTCTGCTGCAAAGTTACAAAATAATTCTTAATTCTTAATTCTTAATTCTTAATTTCTTTGTAACTTTGCAACCAAAATCATTATCGCGTATGAAATTTGTCAGTTGGAATGTAAATGGTCTTCGCGCTTGCGAGGGCAAAGGGTTCAGTGAGGTTTTCCGTCAGTTGGATGCCGACTTCTTCTGTCTTCAGGAGACGAAGATGCAGGAGGGGCAGCTCGATCTCGCCTTCGAGGGCTATCAGTCGTATTGGAACTATGCCGATAAGAAGGGCTATTCGGGCACAGCCGTCTTCACCCGTCACCAGCCTCTCAGCGTGACCTATGGCATCGGTATCGACGAGCACGACCACGAAGGGCGCGTTGTCACCCTCGAGATGCCCGATTTCTTTCTGGTCTGCTGCTATACGCCCAACTCTCAGGACGGCTTGAAGCGCCTCGACTACCGCATGACGTGGGAGGATGCCTTCCGAGCCTACCTTCAGCGCCTCGATGCCCAGAAACCCGTCATCCTCTGCGGCGACCTCAATGTGGCTCATGAGGAGATCGACATCAAGAATCCCAAGACCAACCGCCACAACGCTGGCTTTACCGACGAGGAACGCGCCAAGTTCAGCGAGCTGCTCGCAGCGGGATTTACCGACAGCTTCCGCTTCAAGTACCCCGATGAGGTGAAGTATTCGTGGTGGTCTTACCGCTTCCAGGCGCGCCAGAAGAATGCTGGCTGGCGCATCGATTACTTCGTCATCTCCGATCGTCTGCGCGAACGGCTCGATGATGCCAGGATCCATACCGACATCCTCGGCTCCGACCACTGCCCCGTAGAGCTGACACTTCGCTGAACGAAACGGCGTGTTCACTGAATCTTTTTGGCTGATGTGGCGCGAATGCCTAACTTTGCAGCCAGAAAATCAAACGTATGACAGAAATACTGAGACAATACGAGACCATCACCCTCGACGAGATGAGAGACATCCGCCTGATGAACCGCATCGACACGAAGTTCGTGACAACGATGCCGGTACTTCGGCAGCTGCTCACACTGGCCCGCGACGAGTATTACGTCCAGCAGGTCGATGGTGAGGTCGTCGCACCATATTATACGCTCTACTACGATACGGAAGACTGCGCGATGTATAACCGCCACGAGGCAGGTCATCTCGTGCGCCAGAAGATCCGTGTGCGCTCCTATCTGCATGTGGGGCTGAACTTCCTCGAAGTGAAGACGAAGAACAATCACGGTCGCACGAAGAAGAAGCGCACCGCCGCTGAGGGTTTCGACCCTCGTGCAGGAGTCGCCTCGTCGTTCCGCCTGCACGACTACGACGAGTTTATCCGCACTCATCTGCGCTACGATCCTGAGCGGCTCTCACCGCAGCTCGAGAACCACTTCGACCGTATCACACTTGTCAACAAGGCCAAGACCGAGCGTCTCACCATCGATACCAATCTGCAGTTCCACAATCTCTCTACGGGTGTCGACCGCTCGATGGGGCAGCTCGTTGTCATCGAGCTCAAGCGCGATGGCCTCCAGCCGTCGCCTATCCTGCCCAAGCTGCTCCAGCTTCGCCTCTTCCCTCACGGGTTTTCCAAATACTGCATCGGTTCAGCGCTCACCAACAGCAGCCTGCGCCGCAATCGCATCAAGCCCCGCCTGCATAGCGTGGAGAAGAAAATGGCAGCGCTATAAGAAGTCCTTAAGTCTTGTAGTCCGTTGCAAAATATAGTAATAATAGATAGAATATGGAATTTTTTACATTATCCAACGATTTCCTGATGATGTTCATCCGCCTGCTGATCAACGTCGTGTTCACCTGGCTCATCATCGACCGCCTGTATTACCGTAAGTGTCGCCGACGCGACTTTTACTTCACGTTCATGCTCATCTCTGTGGCCATCTTCTTCATCGTCTTCTTCATGATATTCGTGCTCGAAGACCTGAAGGGCAAGACCTCGATGGGTGTCGGTATCGGACTCTTCGGCATCTTCTCCATCATGCGTTACCGCACGGATGCGATGCCCGTCCGCGAGATGACCTATCTCTTCGTCATCATTGCCCTCTCGCTCGTCAATGCTGTCTCAGTCAATGTGCCCATCTTCGAGGTGCTGCTCACCAATGCCATCATCTCGCTGGCAGTATGGCTCTGCGAGTTCCACATCAAGACCCGCCCCTCGCGACTCGTGCAGTACGACCGCATCGAACTCATCACCCCTGAGCGCCGCCCCGAACTCATCGCCGACCTCGAGAAGCGCCTTGGCGTCAAGGTGGTCAAGGTCGATATCGGTTCCATCGACTTCCTCCGCGATATGGCCATGATCCGCGTCAGCTACGAGGGCGACCAGTCTGGCATGAGCGAAGAACTTAAACTCTCCAAAGACCAACTCAAACAGTTTTGAAAGAAATGAAACGACTACTATTTATTCTTCTCACTTTTCACCTTTCACTTTTCACTGCGAAGGCACAGAGCGATGATTTCGGACTCGACTTCTCGCTCGAGGCAGAGAAGAAGCTCTCCAAGAAGTGGAGTCTCGGACTTGAGGCCGAACTACGTACACGCGACAATACGAAGACCGTCGATCGCTGGAGTGGGGGACTCAGTGCCGACTTTAAGATAACCAAGTGGCTCAAGGCCTCAGCTGGCTACATCTTCCTCTACGACAACAACGAGCGTATCACCTATAAGACCAATGGCGCCATCAACAAGGAGGCTCATTACTGGGGCGTGCGCCATCGCTTCAACGTCTCACTCACCGCCTCGCAGAAGATCAGCAACCTGAAGTTCTCACTCCGCGAGCGCTGGCAGTACACCTACCGCCCCGAGAAGACCGTCGACCGCTGGGATTACGACGACGAGGAGTGGGAGAAGAAAACCTACAACGGCAAGGGTACGAACGTGCTCCGCAGCCGCCTACAGATTGAATACGACAAGAAGGGACTTGCTATCACGCCCTACGCCAACGTCGAGTTCTTCAATGCCTGGAGCCTGCAGAAGACGCGCTTCCACGTGGGTGCCGACTGGAAACTCTCCAAGCAGCACACCGTCGGAGCCTTCTATCGCTACCAGACCGTCCGCGATGACGACGATGACAACGAGCCCAACATTCACATGATCGGGCTCTCCTACAAATTTAAGTTCTAATGCCACTCTGTGCAACTTGGGGCCTGGCCCTAAGTTGCACTGTCGCAGAAGTTCCTCTTTGCGCCTGTAAACATTGAAAGGCTATGTAGATAGATACAATGAACGAGTTGCAGATGATGATACTTGAATTGTATGCCGGCGCCAAGGATGAGCAGGAACTGAACGCACTGATGTTGCGAGACGAGCATCTCTTGTATGGCACTAGCCCCGATGAGGTACGTAGCTCGAGGGTTTCGAGCTACGTGGGTCACAGCCTTCGAGCTACGTACCTCGTCGTCTTCGAGCCAATAGTTAAGCCATTACGCTTTAGCTTGCATCAGCCTCCAAGCATTTGGCTTCACTACTTAATTCCTGACTACTTAACTACTTCAGAAAATTGTATTAATAGTAGAACTTTTTAGAATTAATAGTAGAAAGTTCTGGAATTAATAGTAAAAAGTTGTGGAATTAAATCCCGGGCCAGCCCCATACTCTAGCCATACTCTAGCCATACTCTAGCCTGCTTCTAGGCTTACTCATGAGTATGCTTAGAGTATGGGTAGATGCCTGCTTGCTGCTTGCTGGGGTCAGGCCCCAAAGTAAAGTCGCAGGCGACTGTACTTTGAGGCCAGACCCGGGGCCTACGGGTGCCAGAGCCGTAGCTGGCGCCAGACCCGAGATCATGAAATAAACAAACCCCGCTCAGGAATGGGCGGGGATTGCTTGTAGGGGGCGACGGGGAAATTACTTGTCCTCGTAGGTGTCGAGGTAAGTGACGTGGGTGACGAGGTATTCCTCGACGCCGTGCTTGCCGTCGGCACCGCCGATACCGCTCTTCTTCACACCTGCATGGAAGCCCTGAATGGCCTCGAAGTGCTCGCGGTTGATGTAGGTCTCGCCGAACTCGAGCTCGCGGCAGGCCTTCGTGGCGATGTTCAGATCCTTCGTGAAGATCGATGAGGCCAGTCCGTACTCGCAGTCGTTGGCCCAGGTAATGACCTGGTCGATGGTGTCGAACTCTACCAGCGGGATGACGGGACCGAAGGTCTCCTCATGGATGATGTCCATATCCTGCGTACAGTTGTCGAGGACGGTGGCGGCATAGAAGTAGCCCTTGGTGCCTACGCGCTGACCTCCGCAAAGCAGCTTGGCGCCCTGTTTGATGGCGCGCTCTACCTTCTCGGTGACGCTCTCGAGGGCGCGGGCCTCTACCAGCGGGCCCATGTCGACGCTGTCGTCCAGGCACGGATCGCCCACCTTCACGGCCTTCATCTTGTCGACGAGGATCTTCGTAAAGGCTTCTTTCACCTCCTTCTGAACATAGACGCGCTCGGCATTGTTGCAGATCTGACCGTTGTTGCCGATGCGGCTGTCGACGATCCACTGGGCAGCACGCTCAAGGTCGGCATCCTTGCAGACGATGGCTGGAGCCTTGCCGCCCAGCTCGAGGCTGACCTTCGTGATGTTCTTGGCTGCGGCGGCCATGATGCTCTCGCCGGCACCTACTGAACCTGTGACGCTTACGATGTCGATCTTCGGCGAGCCTGCCATCTCATTGCCGATGACACTGCCACGACCCGTCACGATGTTGATGACGCCTGCGGGCAGGCCTGTCTCAGCGACAACCTTGGCGAACTCGGTACAGTTCTCGGGAGTGAGCTGTGAGGGCTTGATGACGATGGTACAGCCTGCGATGAGGGCTGCTCCGGCCTTGCGGGCGATGAGGAAGAAGGGGAAGTTCCAGGGCAGGATGCCTGCTACGACGCCGATGGGCTTCTTCGTGAGCAGGATGGTCTCGTTGGGACGGTCGCTGGGGATAATCTCGCCCTCGATGTGGCGGGCGAAGCTGGCCATATACTCGAAATAGGCGATGGTGGCGCCTACCTCGATAGAGGCCCAGTTGCGCGTCTTTCCCTGCTCGCGCATGATGATCTCGGTGAACTCCTTCTCGCGCTTGCGGATACCCTCGGCCATCTTCAGCAGATAGCCGGCTCGCTCGATAGCGGGTGTCTTGGCCCATGATTTCTGAGCGGCGCGCGCTGCGTCGAGGGCTCGGTTGACGTCTTCAATCGTTCCTTCGGGCTGACGGCTGATCACTTCCTCTGTTGAGGGGTTCAGCACATCAATCCACTGACCATTACTGCTATTGCAGAACTGGCCGTTGATGTACATCTGTAAATCTTTCATACGTTTTTGTTTTAATAAGAGTAGATAAGTTTTGTTTCTGATTCAGTGAGCAAAGTTAGTAAATTTTTCAGTATGTCGAGGGGCTGGCTGTGATAAAAAAGATTAAATCAACTTTTTTTCACAGTTCAGGCTGCCCTATTTGGTGAGGAACTTCGTGTTGAGGTAGTCGTTGAACGCCTCCTTGTAGTTGTCGCCGATGGGGAGATAGGTGTCGGCATCCATGATGACGCGGTTCTTGTTGACTTCCTGGATCTCCTTGAGGTTGATGATGTATGAGCGGTGGATGCGCATGAAGTAGGCGGGGAGGAACTCTTCGATCTTCTTCATCGAGAGCAGGGTGATGAGGGGCTTGGGATCGCTCTTGAGGTGGAGCTTGAGGTACTCGCTCATGCCCTCGATGTAACGAATGTCGGAGATGGCGACCTTCACCACGCGGTAGTCGGTCTTCACGAAGATGGTGTCGTCGTCGTCCTTGTCTGCAAGGGTGACGGCCACTGGAGCCGCTGGGGCTGAGAGACGCTCCTGCAGGCGGTTGGCGGCGCGCTTGAAGTCGTCGAGGCCGAAGGGCTTGAGCAGATAGTCGACGGCATTGACCTGGAAGCCCTCGACGGCATACTCGGAGTAGGCTGTGGTGAAGACGATGAGGGGAGGGGAGGCGAGCGACTTGACGAACTCCATGCCGTTGAGGTCGGGCATGTTGATGTCGCAGAAGATGGCATCGATGTTCTCTCTGTTGAGGATCTCCTTGGCCTCGATGGCGCTCTGACATTGTCCTTCGAGCGAGAGGAAGGGTATCTTCTGGATGTAGGCGGTGAGCTGCTGCAGGGCGAGCGGCTCGTCGTCGATAGCTAATACTCGGATCATAGTGGTAATGTTAATTTGACGGTATATGATGCTTGCTCGTCTCGGATGTCGAGCTGGTAGTTCTGGCCGTAGATGAGGTCGAGGCGCTGGCGCACATTGGCGAGGCCTACGCCGCCGTGCTTGTCTTCCTCCTTGGGGATGCGCGAGTTGACGCAGGTGAAGGTGAGACGGTCGCCGTCGATGGCCATCGCGATGTCGATGAACGACTCCTGACGGTAGCTGACGCCGTGCTTGAAGGCATTCTCGACGAAGGTGATGAACATGAGTGGGGGCACCTCCTTATTGGGCAGCGACGTGGGTATGTCGACGCTGATGCGCACCTTGTCGGTATAGCGCAGCTTCATCAGCGTGATGTAGTTCTGCAGGAAACTGATCTCGCGCTCAAGGGGCACCACCGACTTGTTGCCCTCGTAGAGCATGAACCGCATCATCTTCGATAGTTCGAGGATGGTGGACTTGGCCTTCTCGGGGTCGATATCGACGAGAGCGTGGATGTTGTTGAGCGTGTTCATGAAGAAGTGGGGGTTGATCTGATACTTCAGATACTCCAGCTGTTGCTCGAGGTTCTGGCGCTCCAGCTGGGCGAGGTGCTTCTGGTCGCTGCGCTGCTTGAAATAGAGTTTCACGCCGAGGTTCATGCCGAGCATGAGCACGAGGATGATGATGGATACGAGGTCGTGCTGACCGAAGATAAGCGGCGGGTGTTGGCGACGCTCACGGCGCAGGCCGTCGCGGCGGGGACCATCAGGGCGGGGCTCGAAGCCTTCGTGGTCGTCGGGGCGGGGCTCGAAGTCGCCTTCGCGGTGCTCTGGAGGCATCGGCGGGCGCTGGTGGTCGATCTGCTCGATCATCGCCCGGCGGGCGCGGTGCTGGCGGAAATCAGGGCGATGGTTGCACTGATAGACTTGGAAGATGACGATGATGGCCGCACTGAGGGCGAGGTATCGCCATCGCTGCTGGCGGTAGATGAGCATCGGGGCCATCAGGTGGTTGTGGATGAGGAACACGAGGAAGTAGAGGGCATACTGCTTCCACACGGTGAAGATCTCACTCCAGTCGAAGTCGATGCCCGTATTGGCGCTGCGCACGGCGAGACTCATCACCGGCGCCATGAACAGCAGTGCCCACAAGACAAGATAGATGATCGTCTCTTGCCGATGTTCTTTCTTAAATGACATATTCATTCCCATATTAAAAGGAATGCAAAGTTAGGTAAAATTAAAATACGGGGCAAATCCGTTCAATGAATGCCCCGTATTTTTCAGCGAATCACCTTTTTCGTCGTTCCTCCTTCTTTGACGATGATGACGCCCTTCTGCTGCGAGCCTTCCTGCAGGCGCCTGCCACTGAGGTCGTAGGCGGCTTTGGTGCCGTCGTCGTGAGCCTTGAGGGCACTGCGGATGCCTGTAGCGGCGTTCTCGATGACGTCGGCCGTGTTGAAGTCCTGCGTACCGCCTGTGTAGCTGATGCTGCCGTCGGCCTTGATGCAGACGCCTCCGTGACCTGTGATCTTCAGGGAGCCTCCCGTCATGTAGAAGTTGCCTGAGTCCTCATCTTCATGGTCGGTGGTGATGCCCGTCGACTTCTCGTCCTTCAGCGACACCTGAACACCGTCGTCGCCAGGCCCGGTGATGTTCACCGTACCGCTCTCCATGAGGAAGTACTGGTTGCAGTTGATACCGTCCTTCAGAGCGCTCTCCACGTTGATGGTGCAGTTCTTGATCTCAATATACTCCTTGCTCCAGATGCCGTGGGCGGTCTTGCCGTTGACGGTGAGTGTGCCCTTGCCCTTGAACTCGGTGTGGCCCTTGCAGACGAAGCATCCCTTCCAGTCGCCACCAGCGCCGTCGGTGAGGCTGTTGGTGGTCTCGTTCTCGATGCGGAGGTTGACGCGCTTGCCGTTCTGGATGTCGATTGCAGGACCATTGGGATTGGTCAGGTTGAGTCCGTTGAGGGTGACGCTGCACTTATAGCTGCCGCTGAGGTAGAAACTGCCATTGGTGGATGAGCCTGAGAGAATGTAGTAGATCTCACCAGGGGCATTGTCGGCGACCTTGTCGCTCTGAGTGATCTTGACATTGGCTACCTCGATGGCGACAGTGACGTAGTCGTTGATGTTATCAGCGATGTTCACAACGACTTTGTCGCCATTGTAAGCCACCTCGACGGTATTCTTATCAATAGCCATCGCTGTGCCGAAAGCTGTCAGCAGAGCGAAGATGGTTATTAGCAACCGTCTCATTTGCCAAGTGCCTTTTTAGCTGAGTTAGCAGCGTTGTCGATAGCCTCACCTGTCTTGTCCTTTGCCTTGTCGATGGCGTCGTTGCCTTTCTCGATGGCCTTGTCCTTCAGCTCCTTAGCCTTGTCCTTGAGGCTCTTCTTGGCATCGTCGGCCTTTTCGGCAGCTCCGTCCTTGGCATCCTCTGTGGCATTGCTGATGCTCTCAACGGCAGAGTTCAGACTGCTGACGATGTCGTCGGCAGAGACAGATGTGAGGGCATTGAGGGTGTTGTTGACGGTCTCGTTGTCGCCTACGAACGACTTGATCTTATCGGCGTTCTCTTTCAGGAAGTCCTGGATCTTGATGACATACTCCTTGGCAATCTCAGGGTTGTTGGCAATGATTCCCTTGATTTTCTCCTGAATGCCTTCGAGCACCTGCTTGAACTTGTCGGCATCCTGAGCCTGGATTTGCTCAGAGAGGGCGTTGATGGAAGCGGCGGCCTCGTCGTCGACGTTAAATGTTGCTACTTCTTCTGCCTCAGTAGTCTCTGCGGGAGCCTGAGTCTTGTTGGTGCAAGCTGTAAAGCCGATAGCGATGACAGCTGCGATGGCGAATAATAATTTCTTCATAAGCTTGAATCGTTTTTTTGTTATTTTAATGATGATTGATGTTGCACACTCTTGATTTTCGGCAACAAAATTAAGCTAAATTCGAACAACTTGTTCAAAATGAGGGCTTTTTTATGATTTTTTTAATAAATTTGCAACCTGTTTTCAAGATAACAATTGAAGAATAAAATGAATACATTAACATTTAAACCCAAGTTGTTCTCGACTTTCCGGCACTATGACCGTAAGCAGTTCACGACCGACTTGCTGGCTGGTATCATCGTTGGCATCGTGGCGTTGCCATTGGCCATTGCCTTTGGTATCGCCTCGGGCGTGACCCCTGAGAAGGGTATCATCACGGCCATCGTAGCAGGTCTGCTCGTCTCTGTGTTCGGAGGTTCGAAGGTTCAGATCGGTGGTCCTACGGGCGCGTTCATTATTATTATATATGGCATCATCCAGCAGTATGGCTTTGAGGGTCTGACCATCGCCACGCTGATGGCAGGTGTGTTTCTCATCATGTTCGGCGTGCTCCATCTGGGCACGATCATCAAGTATATCCCTTATCCGATTGTGGTGGGATTTACCAGTGGTATCGCCCTGACCATCTTCACCACGCAGATCAAGGATCTCTTCGGACTGACGATGGCGAACGTGCCCTCAGACTTCATCGAGAAGTGGATAGCCTATATAGGCTCGCTGCCCACCATCGACTGGTGGAGCGCTGGCGTGGGTATCGGCTCGGTAGCCATCATCGCCCTCTGGCCGAAGCTTTTTAACTTTTCGCTTTTCACTTCTCACCTTTCCCTTCTACGGAAGTTGCCTGGCAGTCTGATAGCCATCATCGTGATGACCATCGGTGCGCTGCTGCTGAAACAGTATATGGGCGTGACCAGTATCGAGACCATCGGCGACAGGTTCTCCATCTCGAGCCAATTGCCTGGTGCCCAGGTGCCCGCCCTCTCGTGGGATGTCATCAAGGGTCTTGTGTCGCCTGCCATCACGATTGCCATCCTCGGTGCCATCGAGTCGCTGCTCTCTGCCACTGTGGCCGATGGTGTCATCGGTGACCGTCATGACTCGAATACGGAGCTGATCGCCCAAGGTATGGCCAATCTCGCGAGTCCGCTCTTCGGCGGTATCCCCGCTACGGGTGCCATCGCACGTACGATGACCAACATCAACAATGGCGGACGTACGCCTGTGGCTGGTATCGTGCATGCGGCTGTACTGCTGCTCATCTTCCTGTTCCTGATGCC
The DNA here is from genome assembly GCA_900318395.1 of uncultured Prevotella sp. Taxonomy (GTDB): domain Bacteria; phylum Bacteroidota; class Bacteroidia; order Bacteroidales; family Bacteroidaceae; genus Prevotella. Next base: position 4,194 of record ONKL01000032.1, on the reverse strand, counting down.
GCTGGCACAGTATATCCCGATGGCCTGTCTGGCTGGTGTGCTGGTGATCGTGAGCTATAACATGAGCGGCTGGCGAAGCTTCCTGAGTATCCTGAAGAACCCCAAGAGCGATGTCATCGTGCTGTGGGTGACTTTCCTGCTGACAGTGATCTTCGATCTGACGATTGCCATCGAGGTGGGGCTGATCTGCGCTTGTCTGCTCTTCATGCGCCGTATGGCTGAGACTACCGATGTCAAGGTGATCAGCGACGAGATCAATCCTGAGGAGGAAGACAGCGACTTCGAACTGGGCAACCTGGAGCATCTGACGATTCCCGATGGTGTAGAGGTTTACGAGATTAACGGTCCTTACTTCTTCGGTGCGGGTAACCGTTTCGAGGAGATCATGGGTGTGCTGCGCCACCAGCGCCAGCATCCGAAGGTACGTATCATCCGTATGCGAAAGGTACCCTTCGTAGACTCTACGGGTATCCACAACCTGACGAACCTCTGTCTGATGTCACAGGGTGAGGGCATCCAGGTGGTGCTTTCGGGCGTGAATCCGAAGGTCCAGGCCGTCCTCCACAAGGCTGGTTTCGACAAGCTTCTTGGCGAGGACAACATCTGTCCGCACATCAACAACGCCCTCGAGCGCGCTCAGCAACTGATTTAGTAGAAGATTGCGTTAAAGAATAATAAAAGTTACCCTTTGGTAAGTTACCATTGGGTAACTTTTTGTATATTTGTACCGAAAATTAAGAACCTAGAAGGAATATGAATGCTCCATTTCAGTACGGGACATTAGCGACAAAAGAGAATTTTGTTGATAGGGTGGAAGACAGGGCGCAGCTGAAAAACTTTCTGTCTTCGCATATCAACGTGATGTTGGTTTCTCCACGTCGTTGGGGAAAGTCTTCGCTTGTTAAGGTGGCCATGGATGAGCTACAGGAAGAAGACAAAGATGTAAAAGTGTGTTATATCGATGCATTTAGCATCGGTTCTGAGGCAGAGTTCTACAGAACGTTTGCCAGTCAGGTAATAGCATGTGCTTCGAGCAAGTTGGAGAAGCGCATACAGGACGCTAAAAAGTTCCTGACTGGCGTGGTGCCGCAGGTAGTTATTAAGGACGATGTAACCAACTTCATGGCATTTGATGTGAAGTTTGTTCCTCAAGAGCAAGATAAGATGGACATTTTGCGCCTGCCAGAAACATTGGCACAGACCAAAAAGATAAAGATTATCGTCTGCATCGATGAATTTCAGCAATTGGCCAATTTGCCTGAATATAAGAATATGGAGGGGAAGATGCGTTCTGCTTGGCAACAGCAGGAACGAGTGTCATATTGTCTGTATGGCAGTAAGCGGCACATGATGCTGGACATCTTTAATAATTCCAACTCGCCATTCTATCGTTTCGGGCAGTTGCTGTTCTTGAACAAGATACCTAAGGAAGAGTGGATGCCTTTTATAGTAGATACTTTTGAGAAGTCAGGGAAGCATATTTCTAATGAATTCGCCAGTCGTATTTGTGACGTGACAGAGTGTCACTCCTGGTATCTGCAGCAGTGTTGCTATTTTGTCTGGAATGCTTCGACTGCGGAGGTTACAGAGGAGTCTTTTAACTATGGGCTGAAACAGATGATTAATACCAATTCTCCGATGTTTCTTAATGATACAGAGTCTTTAGCAGCCAGTCAGATAGAGATGCTTCGTGCTATCAAGGACGGGATACAACAACTTTCATCGACAGAGGCCAGGGCTAAGTATCATTTAGGCAATCCCAATACTATCAGCAAAAATAAGAAGGTTTTGCAAAATAAGGATATTGTGGAAATGAAAGGTGGAAAAATTGTGTTCGTTGATCCGATTTATCGACAGTGGTTTGCGAGAGAGTATGAGTAAATAAGTAAACATAGTCATATGAATACTATTCGCTTTGCATGCTTAACTACCGCTCTTTCACCCAATAGATCATCCCTTGGGATTCGTCAGTGGCATACTCACGTTGGTGGGTCGTCGACGAACGAGGTATAGCGGCAAAAGGGACAGTCTCCTATTGTTGTTTTACGTCATATTCATAAATTATCCTAAATAGGATTATCCTAATTTGGATAATATTCTTCTTTTTTGTATATTTGCGCTCAAAATCAATGCTGTATGGATAATCCGTTTGTCACAAAAGGGTACGCAGGTCCTGAATATTTCTGCGATAGAGTGGTGGAAACAAAACAGTTGGTTGAACTGACAACCAATGGTAACAATATGGCGCTTATCTCACCTCGAAGGGTGGGTAAGACAGACTTGATATTCCACTGTTTCCAGCAACCCGAGATCAAAGACCACTATTACACGTTTCGGATCGACATCTATGCGACCAACAGCCTTCGTGATTTCGTGAATGTATTTGGACAGTCGGTCATGAACGCCTTGAAGCCTAAGGGCAAGGTGGTTTGGGAGAGTTTCCTGAGCATGTTGCGCTCCATACGCTCCCAGATTACCTTCGACATTAACAACATGCCCGTGTGGAGTCTCGGCCTTGGAGATATTGAGAATCCCATGGTGACCCTTGATGAGATATTCGAATACCTCAGTCATGCTGATAAGCCGTGTATGGTGGCTATCGATGAGTTCCAGCAGATCACACGATATGCAGATGCCCCAAAGGTGGAAGCCCTTTTGCGTACTTATATTCAAAGATGCGTGAATGCCACTTTTATCTTTGCTGGAAGTAAGCGCCATCTGATGGGTGAGATTTTCACATCCCCTTCACGTCCGTTCTATCAATCGGTACTGATCATGAATCTGAGGCCAATACCCGTTGAGAAATACACGGAATTTGCCCGTATCCAGTTTTCCAAACACGACAAGGAAATTGATGATGGTGTTGTGGGCGATATTTATGAGCGTTTTGATGCCGTGACATCTTGTATCCAGCGTGTGCTCAATGTGCTTTTCCTGAAGACATTGCCTGGCCGTCGTTGCACCACTGATATGGTGGAAGATGCCATTAACTATATCATAGACCTGCTCGCAGAGACCTATTCTGACCTTCTGGACAAGATCCCGGAAAAGCAGCGCGAGGTATTCATGGCCATAGCGCATGAAGGGAAAGCAAGAGGTGTCACAGGTAAGACCTTTATTAAAAAGTATCATCTGCAGACCGTGAGCGTGGTGACTGCGGCCATTAGGGGCTTGCTTGAGAAAGACCTCATTACACAGGAAAAGGACTCCTATATGGTGTATGATCCCTTTTTTCTCTCCTTCACCCAATACACCATGCCGAAGGCCTTGCGATCGCTCTCGAACTTGTACTCGGGGCGATTCAGGAAGTTGCCGATTTTGATGTAGGCACCTTCGTCTTCTGTGTAGGCACTTTTGAAGACTTTCTTCAATCGGGCTGATATGTCTTTGAGTGTCAGCCACTTTCCGCCGTCTGGATTGGTCTCGGAGGTACCTGCGGGTTTCTCGAAGAGCGAGAGCAGTTGCTCGCCCAGTTGACTTACTTTCTGATAGCGCAGGTTGTGCTCCATCAGGGCATGCTCTTCTTCGCGAGTCAGATGGTAACGGAGCCGCTGCTGCGATACTTCGTACTCCAGTTGCGCATAGAGCTGAGGATAGTCGATAGGTGTCTCGAAGTCGATGTCGCCCTCCACGTTTACGCAGATGAATCGTCGGCTGCCGCTGGGGTCCGTCAGTGGTGTGCTCTCATTGGTGGTGCCGATGAACGAGGCATAGCGGCGATGACTCGAATAGGCCTTGCCGTAGGGTGGGCGATACTTCAGATCGGAGGTCGATACGAGATACTTCAGCACAATCTGCTGCCGCTGGGTGATCTTGTCGAACTCGTCGAGATTGATCAGCGCGAAGGATGTCAGTCCCAGATTCAGGTCGTGCTCGTTCTTGAAGTTGATGCGGTCGTTGTAATACTCACGCTGATCCCTGGGCAGCAGGATGCGACAGAACGAGGTCTTGCCACAGCCCTGACGACCTATAAGAATAGGTACGAGCGCGTTGCCAGTCAGTTGTCCCTTACCTCGCCACATCGCCACCATCGAGCGCATCCAGATATGGAAGAGGTAAGGCCACTCCTTGTAATCGGTCTTGATGCGACGGGCCAATGGCTCCACGCGATCCTTACCGTCCCACTTGGGCAGATGGTCCAGGAAATCCGTCATGGGTTCGTAGAGTTGGATGTCATTGGAGTTCACGTAGCGG
>ONKL01000046.1 GCA_900318395.1 uncultured Prevotella sp. | reverse complement strand
GAGCCTGAAGCTCCTGGCACAGGCTACTGGTGAGTACACTCGTGAGGAGCTGAACAAGGTGGCCAAGCTGGGCTGGACTGACAAGGCTGCTGCTGAGATCGCAGCTGCAAAGGCCGAGGCCATCGGCGGTGGTTCTAACTCAGGTGGTAATTCTCAGGGTGGTAACGACTCGGGCGACGGGCCTACCAACGACAACGGCGACGGACCTGTCAATCCTTAATCGAAGGCACGCTGGGGGGCGCTGGGGGGCGCTGGGGTCAGGCCCCAAAGTAAAGTCGCTCGCGACTGTACTTTGGGAGCCAGACCCGGGGGCTGCGCCAGACCCGAGGCCTGCGGGCTCCACTCAGCTGAATAAAAAGCAGTGAAAATCCGTGTAATCCGTGCAAAAATAGAGGGACTCCCATCATCTTGATTGGTGAGTCCCGCTACTATTTTGCAACTTGGGGCCTGGCCCCAGAGTGAAAAAAAGGGCTACGGTCTGACTACAACCTTGCGACGGTCCTTGATGTAGATGCCGCGAGTGGGCTTGCCGTTGATACGACGGCCTTGCAGGTCGTAGATGGCCTCAGACTGGCGTCGTGGCATCGATATGCCTGAAATGGATGTCGACGTACCGTCATTGAGCAGATAGAAATCGGAAATGAATAGCGGTAAGTCTATGATAGCCGTCTTGCTCGTGTAGCTGATGTCAAAATCTACCACTACGCTGTAGTTCTTGTCCGTGACCAGATTCTTCAGGTCGAACAGCTCGGTGAAGTCAATGCTGCCCTTGGCAGGTATTATGACCTCCTGGGTGTAGACCTGGTCAGGAGTGGCAACGACGAGATCCTCATCGTCTAACTCTGGATCCTTGCTGAAGTCGGTGACATATCGTTGTACGAGGATGGTGCCAGTGAAGTCGGTATCCTCGGGATTATTGATTTTGCCGCTGATGGTCATCTGGTCGCCCTTCACGATATAGTCGGCAAGATCGTTGTCGACAGCCTCTGTGGGAGTAATGCTGGGGTTGGTGAACGTCAGCTCGAAGAGGGGCTTGAAGTAGAAGGGCTTTGTTTCATAAATGGCAACGGGCTGATCATTGTCATCATAGAAGTTGAGGCTGACCTCATGCATCGTGGTTTCGTCGCCTTCGTCATAGATGGTGAGTTTCAGATCCTTGCTCTCTCCGGGCTTGAGACTGATGACTTCACCATTGGCATTTTCCTCTTCAAAATCATCCATAGTGAACATGGTGCCGACAGAGTCGTTCAGTTCGACATAGCCATAGAAGTCGTCCGTGCCTGTGTTCTCAATTGTATAGATGACCTCATAGCTGTTGTCGGCCTTCAGCTCATAATACTGGTCGGCCTTCTGCTTCAGATCCTTGTCGAGATTGCACGAGCCCTTGAAGGCTGCGCCATTCGACTTGTATCCGGCGCCTGTAGCGAAGCCTTCGCCCAGGGGCACACAGTCTTCATAAGAAAAGAGATACAGCTTGGATGGCATATAGTCATTGGGGACATATTTCAGATTGTAGGTCTTGGTCTCGCCTGGCTCCACGATAGTGGCGAAGCCGTAGTTATCGTAAGTCTTGAACTTGTCGTCGCGCCCTAACCTGATGCTGCGATCGAAGGTCTTGTCGGAACTCTCATTCTTCAGCGTCACCTTGACATCATAAACCTGTCCGTCGTCGCTGTTCTCACCCTTCTTGATATCCATATTCACCGTCAGCCAGTCGGGCTTGGCGTCGAAGTACAGCGTGTTTCCCTTGATTTTGAACTTGACGTCATGCGAAGGTACACAGCGCACCCATTCTCCCCCTTCGCCAATACGATAGAGGAACCGCAGGCTATAGCTGCCATCGCCGAGCGAAGCACCAATCTTCAGCGGTGCTCTTGAGAAATTGACGCTACGGCCGGCATCGAGTTTCAGGTTCTTGTATTTACTGCCCAAGGGCAACAGTTTCTGAACTTCCTTTCCTTCGGCATCCAACACCACAGCACCGTAGTCGAATGATTTATCAAAGTGCGAATAGTTTCCGACATACTGTGAGAGGCAGCCCCTGATGTTGAAATCCTGATCGGCGGATTCACGCTGGCAGCTGATTTTCCCATACAGCTTGTTATATCCCATCAACGCATCATCCTTTTTCTGTGGCGACGTGGCGGGCTGGATGCCTATGATAGCAGCCTGACGAGCCGAATAGCCTGCATCGCCTGTGCCGCCGCCCTCGTATTTCTTGCTGGGGTTACATAGTGCCAGGCGGAAAGCATCGTCGGAATTGCCGTTCCATCCCCAGTTGATATAGAAGAAATCCTCGTGGGAGTAGCCGTCGACAACATAGCCATGTCCACTGGTATTGGAGCCTCCCATATAAAAGACGGGGCGCTTGTTGGCCAACTCTTCATAAATGGTCTTGATCCATTCACTATAGGAATATCTATCACGCTGGATGTGTTTGACGGTAGAGGCATCATAGTTGAAGTATTTGACGAAGCCTGTGAAAACGCTTGCATCGTAAGCTCCTGAAGCTGTTGGCGTATAAGCCATACAGATAGCCTGGCCTACTAGTCGCATCAACTTTGCGACGGCGTTCTGCTGTTCCTGCGTGCCCTGAGGGTCATTGCGCTTGCCATAGGTGGGGAGCATCTTGTCCCACTCCAGCGTCTTGCTGACGTTAATGCCGTCGACTTCGGCTTTCTTCTTAAGATTATAATACTTGCCAGGCAATTCGGTTATCTCTGCCGGATGCTTGTGGTAGTACATGATCTGTGCCATCGCCGTAGCGTAGCAGCCCGTCAGAGAATTTGTCATCCTCTTCACCCTTTTTTCCCTATCGATCTTGTAATACTTCGGACACATATAATTATAAGGTGCGCCCTGTCCCCACTTGCATTCCATCAAGGGAGAGATCTTTGAGCCGAGATTGGGGATAGAGGCAGCTCGCATACCGCCTTTGATCATCATCTGCATCTCTGCCTGATACTGGGCGAAGAGTTCTTTCATTGCTTCGGGCATGTCGGAGGGATCAATCTCCGAGCTCTCGCTATAGCCGAGGATGGCTGGCGCACAGTCGTCGCCTGCGACAACGACGAAACCACCGCCCTCTACGTTGAAGGCATAGACCAGCGACTGACCCGTCTCGACAGTATCAAGCGGGACTGTCTGTGCCTGGCGGGTGCGTGACATACGGAAGTTCTTCGACATGAAATCGCGGGCCAACTGTGAGGCCTGCTGGCGATCGATGTTTGTAGCGTGGATAGTGACTGACACAAACAGAGAGATTGCTAAGGATAGTAGAGTCTTATTCATAAATCTAATTTAAATTGGTTTCGTTATTTGTTTGCAAAGATAATAAAAGAAACGAAAGAAACAAAATAAAAATGGAGATATTTGCATAAAAGCTTGCCTATTTCGGGGAAAATGAATATATTTGCAGCGAATAAGTAAACTCCAAGAAATATGAAACACCTGACTATCACCCTTTCGGCAGCCATCGCAGGCTGTCTGGTGCTGACGGGCTGCAAGCCTTCGGTCAAGCAACCACCACAGTGGGAAACTACTGAGACAACAACCAGAACGGAGGCTGAGGATTCTGCCGCCACAGCAGAGATGGGCACCCTGACGTTTGCGAAGGCGATGGAGCTCGTAGAGCCTGGAATGAGCATAGAGCCAACGGTCATCGAGCAGCTCTTCGCCTCGATGCAGCTGCCTATGGTGCTGGCAGACCACTACATCTCGGATGCCGACTATGGTGGCGACAGCCCTGCTATCAGCTACTGCTTCGGCAACAACGTGAAGTATGAGGACTATAAGTTCAGTCCAACGAGTGAGCGATACTACGGCGTTCACACCAACTTCTTCTTCGACGACACGCGAAAGACGGGGACGGTGAACCGCTTTGCCATCATCACCTCTGACTCGCTCTGGCATGCACAGCTGATGGATGATGCCGCTGCAGCAGGACTGAAGTACAAGGAGGACGTAGACCCTAACGTCTATGGAAAGAAGGGTAAACTCTTCCAGAAGAACGGCAAGAAAGTAAATGGCTCGTCGGAGTATGCAACCTACTACATCTTCGACTTCAGCACATCAGGCCACTTCGACGTCGAAGTGGGCTATGACTCGGGGATGGATATCTGATTTCTTTGTGAAGGGACAGCCTAAGCCCTACGGAGCTCGCGAAGGCGGGCTTTGTAGGCCTTACGGAGTTTGCGCACAGCCTTGTCGCGTATCTGGCGCACGCGCTCGCGCTTGATGTCGAGATCCTCGGCAATTTCTGCCATCGTCTCGTGCTCCTGCCCGATACCGAAGAAGGCGTTGATGACCTTCGTCTCGCGCCCGTCGAGAGAACCCAGCGCAAACTCTACAGCGTCTTCGATGGCTTCGGAGTGGACGCGCTCATCAGCCTGCGGGGCATCCTGATTAATCAGCACGGAGAGAAGACTCATACTCGTGCGGTGGCCTAAGGGAGCATCGACGGAGAGTGGATGGCTCTGCTGAAGGGCTGCTGCCTCATGCTTCTGATCCTTGGGAAGCTGATAGAGCCCTCCCTGCTGGTCGATGGCCTTCTCGATGGCCTGGCGCACGTAGACCACTGCAAAATTCACAAACCGCACACCCTTCGTGGCATCATACTTCGAAGCAGCCTTCATCAGTCCCAAGTTTCCCTCGCTGACGAGATCCTCCATAGCCACGCCCTTGCCCTTATACTGGCGGGCCACTGAGACTACAAAACGGAGGTTGGCCTCTATCAACTTGGAGAGTGCCTTCTGATCGCCACTGAGGATCTTTGCCGAGAGCTCGCGCTCCTGGGCATCGGTGAGCAGCGCCTCGCGCCCAATCTCATCGAGGTATTTGTTTAATGCTGAATCTTCCATATCGTCGATTATTTTTGGCAAAGATACAAAAATATTTCTGTAATCACAAAAAAAGAGAGAAAATCTTTTGATTTTCTCTCTCTTTGTGATTCCGGCGGATTGACTTCGTCGATCCTTGGCCCTGCCACGGGCCAAGCCACAAAGCAAAAGAGAATCTGTTTTGAAAGCAAGCTTTCACACAGAATTCCGGCGGGATTCAAACCCACAACCTTCTGATCCGTAGTCAGATGCTCTATTCAGTTGAGCTACGGAACCATTTCCGTTTTGCGGGTGCAAAGGTACGACCTTTTTTTGAATTGACCAAATTATTTCCAAACTTTTTTCGAAAAAAATTAAGATGGCACCCCATATATAAATATTGTACGCGCGAGGAAGTCAGACGATAATACGCGTCTTGTGATAATTCTCACGGAACTCGGAGGGGCTGCAGCCCTTACGCTTGCGGAAGATGCGGTTGAAGTTGCTCAGGTTGTTGAAACCGCAACCATAACCTATCTCGGCAATAGAATCTGTGCTGTCGACAAGCTGACGGCTGGCATAGCCCAGTCGCAGATCAATAATGTAATCGCTGAGGTTGCGACCAGTATGGAGCTTGAAGAAGCGGCTGAACGACGAGGGGCTCATGCCTGCGATATCTGCCAACTGAGGCAGGCGGATCTCGTCTTTATAATGGTCGCTGATAAAACTCTTCACCTTCTGGATACGGCGGCTGTCGCTTGATACCTCGACCTTGGCATAGCTGCTGGAGGCAAGCGTGCGAGCCCCGTCGCAACGGGAGAGTTCGTAGAGAATCGTCAGGAACTGCATGAAGGCGTAGAAGCCATCCTTCACGGAACTGAGGGTGTCGAGCTGCTGATAGACGTGCATGATGGCATCCATCGGGAAGCAAAGTCCCTTGCGCGCCTCGTGCATCATCTGCTTCATCGAGTTGAAGGGGTTACGAGCGAAGATGCCACTATCGGAAATATCGATGTCGAACTGGATGGTAATCTCGCGGATATCATCGCTGGTGCATTCGTTCTGCTCCCAGACATGCTCGAGATCAGGACTGGTAATCAGCACCAAGTCGTATTCGCCAATCACCTCGTTAGAGTCGCCCACGATGCGGCGCACACCCTTGGCATGCTCGACGAAATTAAGTTCGTAGACTTCATGGTTATGGATAGGATAGGTAAACTCCTTCTTGCGCCGATCCGCAATATAGAGCACATCCTTGCCCATCAGCGGCGTGATTTCGTGAATGACCTTACTTTCCATAAGTCTCAATTCTTAACTCTTAATTCTTAACTCTTAACTAAATCTTCAGTTCCTTGAGGATATCACTCATGCGCTGGCGGTTCTTGATCTGCATGGGAACCAGCGGCAGGCGCAAGATGTTCTGGATAAAGCCCATCTCGGAGAGCATCGCCTTGACACCAGCAGGATTGCCGTCGACGAAGAGCAGCGAGAAGAGGTCGGTAAAGCGATGATGGATGACGCGGGCAGGATCGTACTCGCCACGCATCTGCAGACGGATCATACGTGAGAACTCCTTGGGCAGGGCGTTGCCTATGACGGAGATGGCACCTACGGCGCCGCAGCTGACCATCGGGAACGTCAGGGCATCGTCGCCAGAGATAACGTCGAAGTCGTGGGGCTTATTCTTGATAATCTCATCGACCTGCTCGAGATTGCCGCTTGCCTCCTTGATAGCCACGATGTTCTGGCAGTCGCGAGCCAGACGCACGGTAGTGGCAGCCTGCATATTCACACCTGTACGGCCTGGCACATTATAGAGCACGATGGGCAGCGAGGTGGCTGCCGAGATGGCCTTGAAGTGCTGATAGAGTCCTTCCTGCGAGGGCTTGTTGTAATAGGGACAGATGCTGAGGATGCCGTCGACACCTCGGAAATCGCCAGTCTTGAGCTCTTCGACAACAGCAGCGGTGTTATAGCCTCCGCATCCCATGAGAATAGGGACACGACCCTGGACATAGTCGACCACCATATCCTTGATTTTCTGTCGTTCTTCGCGAGTAAGTGTGGGGGTTTCGCCTGTTGTGGCAAGAATGCAGAAGAAGTCGGCACCATTCTTAAGCTGCCAATCCACCAGTCGGATCAGCGCATCGTAATCCACAGAGCCGTCTTCCAGAAACGGGGTGATGAGCGCGATACCCAACCCCTTAAAAATATTATGTACCATATAGTCTGATCTTAATCGGCTGCAAAATTACAAAAATAACCGCAGATTCCGCATAATCAGCAGAATATTTTTTCATTTTTCTGCGCAAGTGTGCGAAATCTGCGGCTTTTATGCAGATTTTATTCAGCCTTGAAGAGATCCTTGATGCCTCCGATAGAGCCAAGGAGATTAGTGGCCTCGTAAGGCAGATAGACGGTCTTGGTCTTATCACCCTCTGCGAGCTCCTGCATCATCTGGATATATTTCTGGGCAAGCAGGTAGTTAGCGGGATTCGTCGACTTGCCCACAGCCTCGCTGATCAGTTCGATAGCCTTTGCCTCAGCCTCAGCCTTACGGATACGTGCCTGAGCCTCACCCTCGGCCTCGAGGATGGCCTGCTGCTTGGCGGCCTCAGCCTTATTGACGATAGCGGTCTTCTCACCCTCAGAGGCGAGAATCTCAGCAGCCTTCTGTCCCTCTGACGTCAGGATCTGTGCACGCTTGTTACGCTCAGCCTGCATCTGCTTCTCCATCGCGTTGAGCACGCTGTCGGGAGGCGTGATATCCTGCAGCTCCACGCGGTTGACCTTAACGCCCCACTTATCTGTGGCATCGTCGAGCACTGCCGAGAGTTTCTTGTTGATGGTATCGCGTGAGGTCAGTGTCTCGTCGAGTTCCAGTTCACCGATGATGTTACGCAGCGTAGTCTGTGTGAGTTTCTCGATGGCGTTGGGCAGATTGTTGATCTCATAGGTGGCCTTGAAGGGGTCGACAATCTGGAAGTAGAGCAGCGCATTGATCTCCGTCTGCACGTTATCCTTCGTAATCACATTCTGCTTAGGGAAGTCGTAGACCTGTTCGCGCAGATCGATAGTGGTGGAGTACATGTAGCGCCCATGATTGAGCACGACAATCGACTTGGCGCGATCGATGAAGGGGATGATGATGTTAATACCAGGCTGAAGCGTAGCGTAATAACGTCCAAGCCGCTCTACAATCTTTGTTTCCGACTGAGGGATAATCACGAGTGCCATTTTGGCAAAGATAACCACGAGTACGACGATGGCTATCAGGATGTAAGTCATTATGTCCATATTTGTTAATGTTTAAGTTCCTATTTCTGTAATTCTACCGTGATAATCGTCGAGGCACGGTCGACGACGATAACATTCTTACCTTCTGGGATGTCCTGCTCGCCGAGGGTGACAGCCTTCCAGATGTCGCCATCGATCTGTACGCGACCATAGCCGCCTGCCTTGACAGTCTCCACTACCCTGCCCTGACGCCCCATCAGGGCATCAGCATTGCTCACACGCTGGTCTTCGCCCTTACGCAGATAGCGTTTGGCAAAGGGGCGCAGCCAGAAAAGGCAGATGAGTGTAAACAGGGCGAATGCTGTCAACTGGATCCATGTGCCAAAGCCCAGGGCTGCAGCAATGGCAGCGAAAACGGCACCGATGGAGAAGCAGATAATGAAAAAGTCGCCTGCCATCAGTTCGAGAATAAGGCAGACAACGGCTATTACCGCCCAAAGCTGCCAAACATGTTGTGAAATGTATTCGATCATGATGCTATTGGTTTAAGATTTCATAGCGCAAAAATAAACATATTTCCTGAATCCACCAAGAAAATTTGCAAGTTTAGCAAATAAATCGGCTTTTTTCACGTTATTTGTACAACATGAAGATTTATTTGCACCGTCTGATGCTGCTTCTCATCGCTTGCACAATGAGCCTTGCAGCCATTGCCGACGACTTTACCCTGAAGGGCAAAGTGGTCGACGAGGAAGAGCATGCCCTGGAGTTTGTCACCGTCATGTGTCCATCACAAGGAAAGGTCACCATGACTAATCTGAAAGGAGAATTCAATCTCGACATGCATTCCGCCGACTCCGTGGAAATCAGATTCTCGATGATAGGCTATGCGCCAAGGAAGCGTGTATTCAGGAATCCAAAGGGTAAGATGACGGTGACAATCGTGATGCGGCAATCTGCCAATGTCGATGAAATCGTGGTGACAGAACAGCGCAGACAGACTTCGCAGACAGAACAACTAAAGGTAGATAATATCCGTCTGACGCCCTCGACAACAGGCAACGCTGTGGAAGAACTGATTCAGCAGCAGGCTGGTGTCTCAACACATAATGAGCTGTCTTCACAATATAATGTGCGTGGAGGATCGTTCGACGAGAATTCGGTATATATCAATCAGGTAGAAATCTATCGCCCTCTGCTAATCAGCAGCGGACAGCAGGAAGGACTCTCGATCATCAATCCGGACATGGTAGAGAAAATCGGTTTCTCGACAGGCGGATTCGAAGCGAAATATGGCGACAAGATGTCATCAGCACTCGACATCACCTATCGCCGCATCAAGGGCTTCGAGGCCTCTGTCACAGGATCACTATTGGGTGCCAGCGGATTCGTGGGCTTTGGCAACAGCCGTTTCTCGATGAGTCATGGTATCAGATATAAGACCACCCGTTACCTATTAGGTTCGTTAGAAACAACTGGAGAATATAAGCCTAACTTTATTGATTATCAGACTTATATCAGTTACAAACCCAACAAGAGGTGGACGATAGATTTCATCGGCAACATCTCAGAGAACCACTATGATTTCGAGCCGGAAGACCGTGAGACGAAATTCGGCACTTTAGCTGATGTAAAGTCATTCAAGGTGTATTTTGATGGTCAGGAGAAGGATGTCTTCCGCACCTTTTTCGGTACAGCAAGTATCTCTCGTCATTTCAACGAGAAGACTACTTTAAAATTCCTGACATCAGCCTTCCATACTAAAGAAAGTGAACGGTATGACATCATGGGCCAATACTGGCTCGACGACACCCAGACGCAGGAGAATCTCGGTGTGGGTACCTATATGGAACATGCTCGCAACTACCTGACGGCAGATGTAGTCAGCTTCAAACTTGTGGGTACGCACCGTATGCAGCATCACGACATCGAGGCGGGGATAACCTACAAGACTGAGCACATCAAGGAGCAATCGAGGGAATACGAGATGAGGGACTCCAGCGGCTATTCCATCCCCCACTCTGCCGACAGGCTCGACTTGATTTACACACTGGATGCAAAGAACGACGTGAAAAGTCACCGTATTGAGGCTTACATACAAGACACCTATCGATTCGCGAAAGGTGAGACTTACTACACACTGAACTATGGTGTCAGACTGGCCAACTGGTCGTTCACGAAGGAAACCATCGTATCGCCCAGAGCCTCATTGGCCATCGTGCCTGCCTTCAACAATAGTCTGACATTCCGTTTCGCCACAGGTCTCTATTATCAGGCACCATTCTATAAAGAGATGCGCGACACGCTGACACAGAACGGCATGACGACTGCAGTGCTCAATGAGAACATCAAGAGTCAGCGCTCCATACAATTTCTGGCAGCAATGGACTATCGGTTCCGAATGCTCAACCGTCCATTCAAGTTCTCGGCAGAAGCCTATTACAAAGCGTTGTCGAACCTGATTCCTTACAATGTTCAGAATCTGAAGATCACCTATTACGGCGAGAATGTCGGCTCGGGCTATGCCACAGGTATTGACCTGAAACTTTATGGCGAGTTTGTACCTGGTACCGATTCATGGCTGACCCTCTCGCTGATGAGTGCCCGCCAGAAGCTGGGCGACCAATGGATACCTATGCCTACAGACCAGCGCTGGGCTGTAAATCTGCATTTCACAGACTACTTCCCTGGAACAGACCGTTGGCGGATGACACTACGTCTCGCCTTTGCTGACGGACTGCCTTTCGGAGCCCCCCACCGAGGACTGGAAGTCCAGCAATTCCGAGCCCCTGCATATAAGCGTGCTGATATCGGTATGAGTTTCCGAGCCATCAAGGAGGGGCGCGGCATCAAGAACCTTTGGCTGGGTATCGACTGTCTGAATCTCTTCGGTATCTCTAACGTGAACAGCTACTACTGGGTTTCAGATGTCAACAACCGTCAATGGGCTGTTCCCAACTACCTCACAGGCCGACAAATCAATGGAAAATTGACAATAGAGTTTTAATAATCATTAATTATTAACGCTAAAGTTCCTATTTCTAAGAAATAATCTATACCTTTGCACATCATTTATAACAATTCTTAAATTATACAGATATGAAGATTTCGCATATTGAGCATCTGGGCATTGCAGTCCAGAGCATTGAGGAAAGCCTGCCGTTCTTCACAGACGTGCTGGGTTTAGAGTGTTATGCAACAGAAGTTGTAGAGGACCAGAAAGTAAAGACCGCCTTCCTGAAGTGCGGTGAGGTAAAGCTGGAGCTTCTGGAGCCCACATCACCCGAGAGCACCATTCAGAAGTGGCTCGACAAGGGCAACAAGGGTGTACATCACGTAGCTTTCTGCATCGAGGATGGCGTGGCAAATGCACTCGCAGAGGTTAGCGAGAAGGGGGTACGCCTGATTGACCAGGCTCCACGTAAGGGTGCTGAGAACCTGAACATCGCCTTCCTGCATCCTAAGTCAACAGCAGGTGTATTAACTGAACTTTGCGAACATTAAATATTTAATAGCAACGGACAACAGGACTAGTCCGTTGCAAAAATAAACAATATAAAAATGAGCAAGCAATTAGAAAAAATCAAGCAACTCATCGAGAAGCGCGAACAGGCTCGTCTCGGTGGTGGTGAGAAAGCCATTCAGAAGCAGCACGAGCGTGGCAAGTATACAGCACGTGAGCGTATTGAGATGCTACTCGACGAAGGTTCGTTCGAGGAGTACGACATGTTCAAGGAGCATCGTTGCCATAACTTCGGTATGGAGAAGAAGCAGTTCCTTGGTGACGGTGTCGTAGCTGGAAGCGGTACGATTGACGGACGTCTGGTGTTCGTCTTCGCTCAGGACTTTACCGTTCACGCTGGTTCTCTCTCTGAGACCATGAGCCAGAAGATCTGCAAGGTGATGGATATGGCCATGAAGATGGGTGCACCTGTTATCGGTATCAATGACTCAGGTGGTGCACGTATTCAGGAAGGTATCAACGCACTGGCTGGTTATGCAGAGATTTTCGAGCGTAACATCCTCGCTTCAGGTGTGATTCCACAGATTTCAGGTATCTTCGGTCCCTGTGCTGGTGGTGCCGTATACTCTCCTGCCCTCACCGACTTCACGCTGATGATGGAGAATACATCATATATGTTCCTCACAGGTCCGAAGGTGGTAAAGACTGTTACTGGCGAGGACATCGACCAGGAGCATCTGGGAGGTGCATCTGTACATGCCACGAAGTCGGGTGTTACCCACTTCACCGCTTCAACTGAGGAGGAAGGTCTGCAGATGATCAAGACACTCTTGAGCTACATCCCCTCTAACAACATGGAGACAGCTCCCTATAAGCCATGCGATGACCCCATCAACCGTATGGAGGACTCTCTGAACGAGATTATCCCAGAGAACCCCAACGAGGCATACGATATGTACAAGGTGATTGCCGGTATTACCGACAATGGCGAGTTCTTCGAGGTACAGCCTAAGTTTGCCAAGAACATCATCGTAGGTTTCGCCCGTTTCAACGGTCAGAGTGTTGGTATCGTGGCTAATCAGCCTTCATGCTATGCAGGTGTGCTCGACGTAAATGCATCTCGTAAGGGTGCTCGCTTCGTTCGTTTCTGCGATGCATTCAATATTCCTATCGTATCGCTGGTTGACGTTCCTGGATTCCTGCCAGGTACTGGTCAGGAGTACAATGCCGTCATCCTGCATGGAGCTCAGTTGCTCTATGCTTACGGAGAGGCTACAGTGCCCAAGATTACCGTTACCCTGCGTAAGTCGTATGGTGGTTCACACATCGTAATGGGTTCTAAGCAGCTTCATACTGACCTGAACTACGCATGGCCTTCAGCAGAGATTGCTGTTATGGGTGCATCAGGTGCTGCTGCTGTGCTTTATGCTAAAGAGGCCAAGGCTAAGAAGGAAGCTGGTGAGGATGTAAAGGCCTTCATCGCAGAGAAGGAGGACGAGTACAACGAGCTCTTCGCCAACCCATATCAGGCAGCCAAGTATGGCTACATCGACGATGTGATCGAACCGCGCAATACTCGTTTCCGCATCTGTCGTGGTCTGGCTCAGCTTGCTACTAAGCGCGACGCCCTGCCAGCCAAGAAGCATGGTAATATTCCTATGTAACAACAAAACTGCAGTTTTTAATATGAATAATGAAGTATATGCAGCCATTGCTATGGCGCTCCATGAGCACTTAGGCAATAACGTTCACGACGCAGAGCCGGGCATCATTACCATTAATGCTCACCCCACTCAGTGGAACGGCTATGCACAAACATTCACACAACATCCTTAAAGACTATTGGTTATGAAGGAATATAAATATACCATCAACGGTAATAAATACGAAGTAGTTGTTTGCGATATCACAGATAACATCGCCACATTGACTGTCAACGGTGAAGAGTACACAGTAGAAATGGAAAAGCAGCCTGAGCCCGAGAAGAAAAAGCCCGTAGTTAAAGCTGCTGCCAGTTCGAGTGATGCAAGCGATTCGAGTTCAGCCAACAAGTCAAGTGTCAATAAGGCTAATGCCATCAAAGCTCCTCTGCCTGGTGTTATTACCGACATCTGCGTAGCTGAAGGTGACGAGGTAAAGGCTGGCGACACTGTTGTTGTGCTCGAGGCTATGAAGATGGCTAACGCCCTCACAGCCGAGAAGGACGGAAAGGTGACAGCCATCTGCGTGAAGATCGGTGAGAGTGTGATGGAAGATGATGCACTTGTTGTCATCGAGTAATCCACCTTATTAATATTATAAGAGAGAGAATGGCACCGTATCATTCTCTCTCTTTTTCAAAACTACAAATTACTAATCAGATGAACAAAAAACTAATTTCAACACTTCTACTATTATGCGCAACACTCCCGATGGCTGCCCAGCAATGGCCCGAGGTGAAACCTGAAGCCAAGGCAGGAGCCCGTTGGTGGTGGCTAGGATCAGCGGTAGATAAAGAGAACCTGCAGTGGAGCATGCAAGAATATGCCAATCATGGCATCGGTGCAGTAGAAATCACCCCCATCTACGGTGTACAAGGGAATCAGGCTAACAATATCCCTTATCTCTCAGACCAATGGATGGAAATGCTGCGCGAGGTACAGAAGAACGGAAACCAATTGGGTATCGAGACAGATATGGCTACAGGCACAGGATGGCCTTTTGGAGGACCTTGGGTACCACTTGAGGAATCTGCTTGCAAAGCTGTATTTGTAGACACCATGTTCACAGGCCTTCATGTAGAAGCCCTTGGCCTGAAAGCACCAGAAAAAGATGCTCCTTACTGCAAACTTCAGAAGGTGATGGCTTTCTGGCAGGGAGATCCCTATGACGTGACAGCTTTTGTGAAAGATGGACTATTGACTTGGTCGCCAGCAGAACAGCTGCAAGAGCGAATTAAAACCGCTACCAATAAGACCTTAAAAAAGGCATTGAAGCTCAGACTAAAGGAAATGGAGACCGCCCAATGGCAAGTTATCGCCATCTACGTGCGCTATGGCGTTATGAAAGTGAAGCGTGCTGCCCCTGGAGGTGAAGGGCTGGTAGTAGATCATTTCGACAAACAAGCCGTTGCCCATTATCTCAAACATATCGAGGATGCTTTCGAAAGAACGAGAACACCCTATCCGCATACGTTCTTCAACGACTCATACGAAGTTGAAGCTGCCACATGGACACCTACACTTTTAGAAGAATTCGAGAAGCGAAGAGGTTACAAATTGGAAGAGCAACTGCCACAACTATTAAGAGGCGAACCCGAGATCCTCTCAGACTATCGTGAGACGCTCGGCGATCTTATATTAGAGAATTTCACCCAGCAATGGACAGACTGGGCACACTCACACGGATCCATTACACGAAATCAGGCTCACGGGTCTCCTGCCAACCTTATAGACTGTTATGCTGCAGTAGACATCCCTGAGATTGAAGGTTTTGGACTCTCAGAATTCGGAATAAAAGGACTACGCAAGGATTCTGGTAAGACGCGTAAGAACGATTCTGATTTCTCGATGTTAAAATATGCCCCTTCTGCAGCTCACATCTGCGGCAAACCTTTCACATCGAGTGAAACCTTCACGTGGCTTACAGAACATTTCCGCACCTCGCTCTCCCAGCTGAAACCTGATATCGATTTGATGTTCTGTGCAGGCGTGAACCACATGTTCTTTCATGGCACCTGCTATTCTCCCAAAAACGCCCCCTGGCCAGGTTGGAAGTTCTATGCCTCTATCGACATGAGCCCGACAAACAGCATATGGCGCGACGCTCCTTTTTTTATGCAGTATGTGGAGCGCTGCCAGAGTTTCCTGCAATGGGGACAACCAGATAATGATTTCCTTGTATATCTGCCCGTAAGGGATATGTGGAAGAAACAGCCAGAGAAATTGCTCATGCAATTCTCCATCCACGCGATGGGGAAATTGGCACCAGAGTTCATCCAAAGCATCCTTGACATCGAGCATGCAGGATTTGACTGCGACTACATCTCAGAAAAATACATCCTGACCACATCGTATAAAGACGGAATGCTCGAGACCGCTGCTGGTACCCGCTATAAAGGTCTGGTGATCCCAGGAAGCGGTGAGATGCCTCAGCATGTGAAAGCCCACATAGACGAACTGAAAGCTCAAGGCGCCCATATCATTTATGGCACAAAAGCCTCTGATCTTCAGGCAGCCGCCAAACCAGAGGCCATGAAAACAGAATGCGGCTTAAAAGCCATCCGCCGCAGTAACGCAACAGGCTATCACTATTTCATCGTCAACCTCTCGCCCGAGGATATCCATGACCATCTGCCATTGGCTGTTGACTACAAGGATGCAGCATGGTTCAATCCATTGAATGAAGATATTCTTCCTGCAGATTTTGACAATGAGGGTATCGACATCTGTCTGCGTAGTGGAGAGTCCATGATACTGCAGACCTATGATTCGTCTACAATTAGCAAACCCAAGGAAATCAGCAAAGCGAGCTTTTCAAAACAGAACAATCAGAGAGTTATCGAGTTAGCAGGTCCCTGGCAGCTTTCCTTCACAGAAGAGGCACCTAAAGTTACCAAGACCTTTACTCTCGACAAATTACAGACGTGGGAATCGCTTGATGATGACAGCGCAAAAGTGACTATGGGAACTGGTATATACACGACACAAGTCAAACTCTCAAAAGCAGACATCAGAACCCCATGGATGATAGACCTTGGTGACGTACGCGAATCTGCGCGTGTCTATATCAACGGACAAATGATCGGATGTGCCTGGTCCGTACCGTTCATTCTCGACTGCAAGAATACGCTAAAAGCTGGTCAGAATGAAATCCGTATCGAGGTTACAAACCTTCCAGCTAACCGCATAGCTGATTATGATCGCAGAGGCATCAAATGGAGGAAGATGGAAGAAATCAACGTGGTTGATATCAATTATAAACGTAGCACTTACGATCAATGGGAACTTGTTCCCAGTGGTCTCAACTCTCAAGTACGACTCATTGCAAAGTAGTAAAAGAAAAGCCCGTCTACCAGCATGGTGGCGGGCTTATTGCTTCTGCTACTTGTGAATCCTCAATCTGTACTTATCAGTTAATGTGACCTGCATGACTCTTGGAAATCCATCAGCAAAGGGAGGTATTGAAAGAGCAACATGCCCCATCGTCCGTCGCAGATTAATTTCCACACATGGATGTAGCAGGAATCCATTCTTATTCTCCGTTGAAATAATCATCATATCCACACCAAACGAGCCTCGATACCTGTTGCCACAAAGTCTGCCGAAGCCATCCTTAACTTTATCTCTAATATCCAAAAGTAAATCAGCTGAAATATAGCGGTTTATCATTCCCTGCTTTTCTTCCTCAGGCGCAATGATATTTCCTGTATAAGCACCATTCTTGGTTTGAAAAAGCGAGAGGCCAAGATAAGTAACATTCCCTTTCCCGTCACTATAAAATTCCATACCGAAGTCTTTTACCTTATGATAGTAAGGCTCAACAACGACACTCCCCTGATGCAGAATCACGTTGCGTATCCAACCTTCATGATAACTACTGATTTCGCCATCAATGAACCTGACACCTCTTCCACTGCTGCTCCATGGAGCTTTTACCACAATTTGATGGTGTTTCTGAAGCATCTGGCAGACCTCATCCTGTTTCATACAAATAGCAGGTACTTGGATGACATCTGACATCGATGATTTCAATTCAGCAAGCAACTGTACAGCATACTTGCGATGTGAGTATTCCCGAACCTCACTAATTTCATCTTCTGATGGTACACATGTAACACCATATCGCAACAAGAAAGCACGAAGTGCCAAATCCCACCCCCAAGGTTCCACTGCATCAATAGGTAAATGTGCCAACTGGTTCTTATCAACAAACTGTCGCTTTCCACTTCCAATTCTTGCCCTGAGTCGACCATACGCCTTATTTGCCTGCTCAACGTTTTCTACAAGCACATAGTCATCATCTTTTGCCCAAAGGGCAGGTATATAACCGAGGTCCGCCCGCAGCTGGCGCCCTGCGTGAGGCGCAGTAAAATTGCTCAGGTTAGAAGCCAAAGCAAGGTCATGTTCGGGGTTAAATATATGCAATTTCATACTTTTTGTGCGCAAAGGTAAGAAAAAAAAGACAATTTTTGCCATTTTCATTTGGCAATATGAAATTTTTCCTATACTTTTGCAGAAAATAACTTTATACAGACTCGATTATGCCAATCAAAATTCTTAGCGTTGACGATGAAATGGATCTCGAATTGTTGTTGACGCAATACTTCAGAAGAAAGATCCGTAAGGGAGAATATGAGTTCTCTTTCGCTCATAATGGTTTGGAAGCGTTGACCATGCTTCTCAAAAACAAAGACTACGATATCATACTCTCAGATATCAATATGCCAGAGATGGACGGTCTGACATTGCTCACAAAAATCAATGAGATGCAGAACCCAGCCCTGAAGTGCATCATGGTATCGGCTTATGGTGATATGGGCAATATCCGACAGGCCATGAACAATGGTGCCTTCGACTTTGCCACAAAGCCTATAGACCTTGATGACTTGAGTGTAACAATTGAAAAGGCCATCGAACAAATCAAGTATATCCGTGCGATGGAAAAGGAGCATATACAGTTAGAGTCACTCAAAGGCGACCTGGCTGTAGCCCATGAGATTCAGCAAGCTATTCTGCCTCGTATCTTCCCTCCTTTCCCTGAATTGGCCGATAAGGTGGAGATTGCTGCCTCCATGACCGCAGCCAAGGATGTAGGCGGTGATTTCTATGATTTCTTCAAAATCGATGACGAGCACATCGGTTTCACTATTGCCGATGTCAGTGGCAAAGGCATTCCTGCAGCTATCTTTATGGCTGTCAGCCGTACCCTGATCCGTGCAACAGCCCTCCATGGCGTTAGTCCAGCAGAATGTATGACATATTCCAATAAGCTGTTGGCTAAAGAATCTGTAAACTGTATGTTTGTCACAGTCTTCTATGGCATTTATAATACTACCACAGGAGAGGTTAATTACTGTAACGCTGGTCACAACCCGCCATATATCATCAAGAACAATGGTGAGGTCAAAGCATTCCCCATGCCTTCACAACCTATCGTAGGTATTCTCAGCGAATATGATTTCGAAGAGGAAAAGATGAAATTGGAGAAAGGTGATGCCCTCTTCCTCTTCACCGATGGTGTCACAGAGGCCATGAACCCAACTTTCGAGGAATTTGGCGAGCCACGTTTTGAGGAAACGCTCCGAAAAGCAGCCTCTCTCGACTGTCAGGCCATCATTGATGCCACTAAGACAGATCTGGCAGCATTCGTCGGTGATGCCGAGCAGAGTGACGATATCACTATGCTGGCATTAAGAAGACTCGACTAAATAATCACAAGCATATTGGCATTCAATTGTGGATAGGAAAGACGTCATCATAAGCATTCTCAGCGTGCTACTGATTATTTTATCAGTATGTGCATGGACAGGATGGAAATCAGATTCCAGACGCATAGAAGAATTGCAGGCCCGTCTTGATACCCTCCAGCGCCAGGAGAAACGCTCAGCTGTTCTGCGAAGCGTCAGTTCGCAGATGGAGCAGATTGCATATCAGCAGAAGATGATCTCCGACGAACAGCGACTAGAAGCAATTGAACAGACAGAATATGCCAATCAGATGCGTGAGCGCTCTGAGGTAGAGCGTCAGAACGCTATCATCGCCCAGAACAATGCCCTTGCTTCTGAGCGCAAAGCCATCGAAGCATTTGACCTGGCAGAAAGTCAGCGCCAGATGGCAGAGCATCAACGTATACAGGCAGAGTTCTCCAAACGCATCGCTGATACACTCAGTTACATTGCTTTGGGTCGCTCTCTAGGTTCCCTTTCCATGACTCAATATCAGACTGGGAACTATGACTTAGCCAACATGCTCAGCTATGCGGCTTGTCTGTATACGGAAAGATATCAAGGTGATTTACACTATCCAGCTGTTTTCTCATCTCTGATGTTAACCAGTCAGAGCAAGAACGTATGGTCTGAGCATCATGGTGCTGTTACATGTCTGGATTTTATTCAAGGAAACGAGAATATGATGGTTACAGCCAGTGACTATGGCGAAATCATGATACACCAGAAAAATGGCGACAAGCTGAGGTCAAGTCTTATTTTTTATGACAAGCAATATGACTTCCGTTTTCTGACAGTATCACAACTGGGCGACATTCTGGCTGTCAGCCGTACTGGTCATCTGGTAATCATCAAGAATCTTAAGGCTAAGACCATTGTGCCTTTAGAGATGGTGAATCATCCGAATCGTATAGACATGATGAACAATGGCGAATATTACCTGATTTCCGGAGAGAACTCTTTGGCTTTGTTGGATGGTAAGACTTACAAGCTTATCTCTTTCAGAGAACTCGATTTCAAGATTATCTCTGCAAGCAGGGTCGACTATAAGCCCTTGCTTTTCGACGATAAAGGCAGAATGCACATCGTAGAGTCTATTGACAAGTTCAACAGCAAGAAGATACCCGTCCCAGGAAAGGTAACATCCTATGCCAGTTCAAAAACAAGTAAGTTGCAGGCATACGGCATGAACGACGGAACAATCTATCTGATTGATAAGCATGGGAAGATTACCAGACTGCAAGGTCATCGTTCACGCATCTCCAAGATGAAGATCAATATTACAGACCTCTATTCCAGTAGTTATGATGGACTATTGAATCTTTGGGTTACAACCAACGAGAAGATTGAGCCGATGACGCTTTTCTCAACAGGCAGCTGGATTTATACCTTCACCTTCGATAATTCCAAGAACTCCGTATGGACGGGTGACCAAAGAGGGAATATCACAGAGGCAACCATTTCCGTTCCCCTGATGAAGGAGAGACTGCAAAAGAAGATCAAGCGCAACTTCACATCCGACGAATGGAACTATTATATAGGGCAGAATGTGCCATACGAGCAATTTATTCATAAAGGAAAGGAGGGTAATCGATGAAAAGACTACTTCTTTACATGCTGATGCTCCTTTCTGCTTGCGTAGCCTATGCACAAGGTTTCCCTTTCATCAGGAATTTCACACCCGATGATTATCATGCCCACAACCGCAATTTTGACATAGCAATCGGCAATGATGGTGTCGTCTTTATTGCAAACTTTGAAGGTGTCCTTTATTACGACAAAGCGAAATGGGATATCATCCACACCCCAGGCATTACCCGAGTAACGGTCCTTTTCCGTGATAGCAAAAGTAATATATGGTGTGGTGGATATAACTATTTCGGAAAAATCCAGCAGAAGCCTAATGGTGAAATTTATCTACAAAGAGTAGATGATTCGAATATATTCAAAGGCGAAGTCATTGAGATCTCTGAGACTGAAGGAAAGATTATCTTCTTGGTGGATAACGGCTATATATACCAAGTAGATGATCATGATAAAATATCAGTGAGAAAGCAAATCAGCACAGAACACCTTCAAATAGGCCTATCCGACGTTGTTGACATCAACAAGTTAAATCATAACGAGGCTGTCGTACTCTCTGATATCACGCGTGAGGTAGCTATTGGCAATGGTCTGACAGCTGCCATCAAAAAAGGTCATGGCATCATAATCAAGGATGAATCAGGCAAGATTATCCAGACTATCTCTGAGGCTAACGGTCTTTGCACAAACAGCATTGTATGGATTGATTACGACCAGCACGGACAGATCTGGGGAGCTACAGACAATGGCATTTTCGCCATTGCCTATCCTTCAGCTTTCAAACGTTTTACAGCAAGTGAAGGTCTTTCCGATGAAGTGTTGTCTATCATCTCCTATGAAGACAAGAAATATATCGGCACTATCAACGGCCTTTTCAGATTGGAGAATGATTTTCTCATCAAAATACCAACCATTCAACATGCTTGCTGGGATATGATCATCACCAAACAAGGATTAATGGTAGCCACAGCCAATGGTGTCTATCTCATTAGTTCAAATGGAGCGATCACCCAATTGACGTCAACCAATGCTACTTGTATTATGGAAGACGGCGATTTATACTACACTGGCGAGCTCGATGGTGTCTACATCAATAGTTTTTCCAGAAATTACCGCCAGAAAGTCTATGGTTCTGAGAATGTCAATAAGATCATGAAAGATGAACAGGGAAACATCTGGATGGAAAATATCTATGGAGCGATTGGATGCAAGAAAGTAGGTCACGAGAAATTCGAGGACTATAAGATTGGCAATGGCAAGGACGATATCGAAGCGACGCTGGTAAGAGTGGGCAATGAGGTCAAGATTATCAATGCTGAGTCAACAACCCCTTTCCCCTACCCTCAATTCTCATTTACCGACGACACAGGTGTCACCTGGCTCACAAACAATGAGGGAAAAGAACTCTATAGATGGAAAAACAATCAAAGGTTGGATGATCTGGACATGTTACTCCATCCATTCGACAACACGACAGTCCGCGCCCTATACTGTCAGGACAACGAAATCTGGATAGGAGGAAACAGCGACTTGACAGTCATCGACACCAGTGCAGAGGATCCTGCCCTCCAGACACCTCCGCGTCTGCTTATACGCAGCATTATCCTCGATGGCGACAGTCTCGTTTGGAGAGGTATTGACGAGAATCATAACCAATTCAACTTCGGGAATAAAGACCGAAACCTACGATTCTATTATTCTCTTGAATATGTCCCATTGGTAGGTGCAACACTCTACCGCTATCAACTCAATGACGGCGCATGGAGTCCGTGGAGCGATGATCATGATGCGGAATTCCTGAATCTTTCTCCTGGTTCCTATAAATTTAAGGTACAGGCGCGCGATCCTTTTGGACGTACTACCGATATTGCATTTGTGAGTTTCACCATCAGCTATCCCTTCTACATGCGATGGTACATGATGGTACTCTATTTCCTCCTCACAATTCTGATTGTCTATGCACTCATCCAACTGCGTTTGCAGAAGCTCGAGAGAGATAAGTTGCGCTTGGAGAAAGTTGTTCAAGACCGTACCGCAGAAGTCGTGAAGCAGAAAGACGAAATTGAAGAAAAATCAAAGAGCCTTGAGACTGCCCTTAATGATTTGAACAAAGCCCAAAATGAATTGATCCGTCAAGAGAAAATGGCCACTGTCGGTAAACTGACACAAGGCCTCATCGACCGCATCCTCAATCCTCTCAACTATATCAATAACTTCTCAAAACTCTCAGAAGGACTAGTCAAAGACCTTGAAGCCAATATTGATGATGAGAAAGAGCACATGGATACCGATAACTTTGAAGATACAAAGGATGTACTTAGCATGCTGCGCAGCAACTTACAGAAAGTGGGTGAACATGGGCAGAATACCAGTCGCACACTCAAGGCGATGGAAGAGATGCTCAAGGATCGCAGTGGAGGTATTGTTGACATGAACCTCTTGCAAGTGCTCCAACTTGACGAGAAGATGGTTGACAAATACTATGCTAAAGAAATTACAGACTATCATATCAAGGTCACCTTCAACTATCCTCAACAAGAACTGCCCATCAAGGGCAATGCCGAGCAACTGAGCAAGACTTTGATGAGTCTGCTGGCTAACGCTATCTATGCCGTAATCAAGAAAGTAGCAAAGATACAAGAGGAAAAAGACCAGAACGTGGTGTACACACCTGAAGTATCGCTCACACTCATCCCCAAGGAGAAATTGTTTGAAATCACGATTCGAGATAATGGCATTGGTATAGAAAACAAAATATTACCAAAGATTTTCGACCCATTCTTCACTACCAAGACCACAGGCGAAGCCTCTGGTGTAGGTCTCTATCTTAGCCGTGAAATCATCCAGAATCACGGTGGCGATATCAATGTAAAAACAGTAAAAGACGAATATAGCGAGTTCATCATCACGCTCCCCGTATTAAATCATTAAGGCTTATGGATAATCAAATCGAACAGCTCAAAGAACAACTGAAGAAACAAGAGAAATTGGCTTCACTAGGACTACTTAGTGCGGGTATAGCTCACGAGATTCAGAATCCTCTGAACTTCGTCATCAACTTCAGCAAGATGTCTGACAAGTTGCTTCAGGATCTCACTGAGATTGTGGAGGACAATGAAGACAAGTTCTCTACTGATGACCGCGAAGAAATTGACGACATCGTGACCGATCTTCAGGAGAACCTCAAGAAGATTGCTGAACACGGAGAGCGTGCCATCAGTATCATCCAAGGCATCCTGCTCGTATCACGAGGCAAGGAAAATGAGTTCCGCCCCACGGATATCTGTAAACTTGTAAAGGAGTATGTATGGCTTTCCTATCATGCCATGCGTGCCAACGACAAGAGCTTCAACATTAGCATCCACGAAAATTACGAGGACAACCTTCCTTTGCTGATGGTTATTCCCCAGGACTTGAGCCGTGCCGTCCTCAATGTGATGAATAATGCCTGCTATGCAGTGCGCAAGAAATCACAGGAGACTGCATCTGCATATACTCCTGAGGTATCTGTCAGCGTGTCAGTCAAGGATTCACAGATCATCATCAGCATTTCTGATAACGGCGAGGGTATGAACGATGAGGTGAAACAACGTCTCTACGAGAATTTCTTCACGACAAAGCCCATTGGCCAAGGCACAGGACTGGGCATGTCTATTGTTCGGGATATTATTGAGAACAAACATGGTGGTAAGGTTTCATTCGACTCTACTTTGGGCGAAGGAACAACCTTTACCTTTACCATCCCTATCAAAAAATGAGCAGGCGACTTTCTATTATCCTCCTTTTCACAGCCTTTCTGCTTTCTGCTTATGCACAGAACAGCAGTATGCGCCAAATCTACGACCAAGCTGAAAGCGATTATCAGGATGGTCGTATTGAACAGGCCGTCGAACTGCTCGAGGATAATATCAAGTCTTTTCCCGCAAATCTCAAGGTCAGTGTATACCGACTGCTCTCACTTTGTAACCTCGCCTTAGACAAAGAGATGGAGGCCGAACAGTATGCCACCCTCATGCTTCGTGAAGACCCCTACTACAATTCCTCTTTGCAGGATCCTCTTCGCTTCTCCGAGCTAGTGTCCAATATCAAAGTCGGACTCACGGCTACCATCACCACTGCTTCAGCACAATCTGAGGATTTGAGAGAGGTACCTGTGCCTACTACGCTGATTACCGAAGAGATGATTCGCGACTGTGGGGCCCGTAATCTGCAGGAAGTGCTGGCATGTTATGTTCCAGGTATAAGCATCATCGATAGTAATGAAGGTGCCAATATCGCCATGCGAGGTATCTACAGTTACAATCAGGAGAAGATCCTCATCATGATTAACGGCCATCGCATCAACAGCTACTCCACCAATATTGCAGCCCCTGACTTCAGCATGAGTCTCGAGAAACTCAAGCAGATAGAAGTCCTGCGAGGCCCTGCATCATCCATCTACGGAGGTGTAGCACTGACTGCGGTTGTCAACCTTATCACTAAGCAGGGTATTGATATCGACGGTATCAAAGCACGCGTAGGCATTGGCAATTATGGACAGATACAGGCTGACGTTAATGGTGGCAAACGTTTTTTTGACCTTGACTTTGCAATATGGGGAAGTCTATATAAAGCCAACGGTCAAAAAATATATGTGGACAAAGAGGACACTGGCTTCCCATTGGAGACGAATGGCGGCGACGTCTATGTTGGGGCGTTTGGCAACAAGCCATCATATGACTTTGGTACAACTCTGAAGTGGAACGATCTCCAGATGATGTATTCGTCACGATTCACAGAGGCTATTAGTCCCTTTACAGCCAGCTATACTTTCCACCCCTATAACATCGATAAATATCAGACGTTCAAAGGCATCCGTCCCAGTACGACAAGCCAGACCCATCATATAGAAATCAGCTATCTTTTCAATTCTGAATATCTCTTTCTGCGAGGAGCTGTCACCTATGATAATAATGACTTGACTAGATATCAAGTATTCTCAGAGGAGCCAATAGCCTTCGGAGAAGGACATCATGTCCCGTATGAGTCTAATCTGGGAGAACTGATGGGCTCCTATCCTGGCGTTTTCAGATACCTGAATGGACAGGAGAAGACTCTTGGTTTCCAACTGAAAGGCGATGTGAAATACATCAATAACGGAGTCCATAAAGGTTCTGTTGCCTTCGGAGCTGAGTACACCCGATTCAAGTTCGACGACATGCGCTATACCATAGGCTATAACTACACTCAAAGCGATACTCTTCGCCTCCCCAAGAATATTGTAAAAGGTAACGAGAACAGTTTCAGCAGCTTCGTTCAGCTGAAACACCAGTGGAAATCACTGATCTTAAACGCAGGTCTTCGCTACGACTATAAGGATCGCTACGACAATAGCAGAATCCACGAGTACTCGCCCCGATTGTCGCTGATTTATCTAAGACCCCAATGGAATGCTAAGATCAGCTACTCCAAATCGTTTATCGACGCCCCCTATCTGTATCGGAAAATGAATGATGCACTATCTCAGCTACGATATTCCACAGAAGTATCTGATGACAAAATGACCCCCGAATACCTTCACTCTATGCAGTTCACACTGGGAGGCACAGAATGGGTTAGAGGACTTAACCTTGAGCTTAATGCCTTCTACAATCATGCCAAAGATCTGATTTACGTGAAGACCATCGACTATGATAATCTTGGCGAGTACAAGTCATGGGGAGTGGAGTTTTCAGGAAGCTATCGTCAGAAGCGTTTCTACTCCAATCTTAATTTCACATGGCAGACAGCCACGTTTGTGAGAATCTTCGATTATGAAAAGGAACTCTCCCGTATTCCAAATATCCCCGATTTCATGGCTAATGCTGTGCTGGCTTGGAATGCTACTAAGAACCTGAGACTCTACACCCACCTGTCGTTCTATTCCAAACAGACAGCCTATATCGCTGACATGGAAAACATTGTTCTTGAAGAAATGGCCTTAGATCAATATGAAGATGCCGAAACAGAGGAGGAGCGCAGACGATTGGCAGAATTAATTATTGAAATCGCGCAAAATGACATCAGGTATATAGATGTTTCACCTCGATTCCTTTGCGATGTGGGCGCAGAATATACCATATGGAATTTACAGTTTAGGCTCAATATGTATAATCTGTTTAACAAGAAATACCACCAAAGTGGCCAGGGCACAGGACTTGTACCGCAGCGAGGCCGATGGTTCATGTTTAGTGTAGGTATCAAGATATAACGATGAGGCGACGACTATACCTTATATTATTATTGGCAATGGCCATGCTACTCCCAGCCCATGCACAAGAGAGTGGCATCAGACAGATATACGACCAGGCAGAAAACGACTACCAGATTGGCCGTATAGAACAGGCTATGGACTTGCTACAGGATCATATAGGGTCGTTTTCGGGCAACCTCAAAGTGAGTGTCTACCGCCTGCTCTCACTCTGTAATCTAGGTCTTGACAATTACGAGGAAGCAGAGCGCTACGCCAACCTCCTGCTGCAGGAAGACCCCTACTACACCACTTCCATGCAGGATCCCCAGCGTTTCTCCGACATGGTGGCTACACTGAAGTCCGGCCTTAGCACCACCATTACCACTGCTTCAAGTCAGGAGGAAAACCTCAACGAGGTTCCTGTACCTGTCACGCTGATTACCGCTGAGATGATCCGCAACTCAGGAGCACGGAATCTGCAGGAGGTGCTTGCTGCATTTGTACCAGGCATGACCATCGTCGACTGCAACGATGATATCAATATCGCCATGCGAGGGATCTATAGTAATGGACAAGAGAAAATCCTGATTATGCTCAACGGCCACCGCATGAACAGTTATTGTACCAATATCGCAGCACCCGACTTCAGTATGGATCTCGAGAAGATTAAGCAAATCGAAGTGCTGCGAGGTCCGGCATCATCACTTTATGGCGGTGTGGCACTGACGGCGGTTGTCAACCTCATTACTAAGCAGGGGGCAGATATTGATGGGTTCGAAGCATCTGTTGGTATTGGCAACTATGGTGTGTTACGTGGGAACTTCCTATTTGGAAAGCGTTATTACAACGTCGATATCATGGTGTGGGGAAGTCTTTACAAGGCAAGGGGCCAGATGCAACACATCAAAGGCCAGAAATACTTCCAAGGCGAATATGAAGGCGACGTCCCCATCGGATGTGTGGGCGACAACCCGTCATACGATCTGGGACTCCAACTCAAATGGGGCGATATACGCTTTATGTACAACACCCATTTTTCACAGGTCGTATCACCCTTTACGTTGGGTTACGTCAACTTACCTTACAACATCGATGCCTATAACACCTACAACGGCATGCGTCCAAGCTTTGCCACCCAGTCTCATCATGCCGACATCGGCTATCAGCACAAGTTCGGCAAGCTGAACCTCTCTGGAGCATTCAGATACGACAATGGCGACCTCACGCATTATCAGGTCATCTCCGACTCTATACTGAAATCCTTTACTTATCTGATCGGATTAAAGAGTCCTGCCCTCGCGTTTCTCGACTCCGTACCAGGACT
Source organism: uncultured Prevotella sp. (assembly GCA_900318395.1). Lineage (GTDB taxonomy): Bacteria > Bacteroidota > Bacteroidia > Bacteroidales > Bacteroidaceae > Prevotella. The sequence continues at coordinate 3,864 of ONKL01000046.1, read as the reverse complement.
CTCCCGTTATATTAACGGACAGGAGCAGACCTTGCAAGGACAGCTGCAAGCCGACTTTAACTATGTCAACAACGCCAACCATCAGGGTACATTCACCTTTGGTGCAGAGTATATCCACTTCCGTCTGGAAGATACACGCTATGTGCTGGGCTACAATTTCAACAAAGAGATCGAAGCAAGCCAGATCAGCAAATTCGGTAAAGGCCAGGAAAACAGCTTCAATGCCTTCATCCAGCACAAGCACCACTGGCGCTCGTTTATCCTTAATGCAGGCGTGCGTTATGACTATAAGCGCGACTATGACGACAGCGATATCAAGGAATTCTCTCCTCGATTGGCTCTCATCTTGTCGAAACCCAAGTGGAACCTGAGGCTTAGTTACTCCAAGTCGTTCATTGATGCTCCTTACCTCTACCGTAAGTCAAATACACATATCGCCCAACTCAAGAGCTCTGTCCCTATCGAACTTACCAAGGAGACCATGCATTCTTACCAGCTCTCGTTTGCTGGCATGCAATGGATAAAAGGTCTCAACTTCGAAATCAACGCATTCTACAATCGTGCTTACGACCTGATCTATCAGAGCATCATTGAGCACATGAATACAGGTAACATCGACACGTATGGCGTGGAGTTCCAGGGCAGCTATGAATCCCCAAAATTCTCCGCCAATCTTTCAGCTTGCTGGCAGGACATCCGTAAGGCCGAAATTTTCGGATACTCGCCAGATCATGCCTTCAATATCCCTAATATCTCTACCAATCTGGTAATGGGATGGAAGGTCAACAAGCATCTCCTTCTCCATAGTCACATCAGTTTCGAGGGTGCCAAGACTTCATACGAGATCAACACCTTTGGCGAAGCATTCAAAGCACTGATCAAGGATCAGATCAAAGAAGCATTTGCAAAAGGTGAAACAGAAACGGTCAAGGCTCTGACAGTTTTGCTTAATTCCTTGGATTCACAACCTCAGATTGATATCGAGAGCCATAAGCCTCTCCTGCTCTTCAACTGCGGAGCTCATTACACTTTGGGCAAGATTACTTTCAGCTTTGATGTGCACAATCTGTTTAATATCAGCTATACCCGCAGTGGCATGGGTACAGGCATTATCCCCCAAAAAGGGCGCTGGTTTAACTTCGATGTAAGCTTGAAATTCTGAAGAAAACAGCCTTTTGTTATTTAGAAATCAGAAAAATAACACTTTTTACGAAGATTTTGCTATTTAGACTTTGCAATTTGCAGGAAATTGTGTACCTTTGCACCACTTTATAAAGTAAACGGAAACAAATCAAGCAAGAATGGAAGCTTTTTTCAGGACACATAGATACCTTGTCGAGCATACGAACGCACCAGTTCGTCGCATTCTGATGGATGAGATTGATTGGAACGACCGTATGATCGGTATCAAAGGTACGCGCGGTGTCGGAAAGACCACTTTCCTCTTGCAATATGCCAAAGAGCACTTCGATATACTCGACAAGCAGTGCCTGTATATCAACATGAACAACTTCTATTTTCAGGGTGAGGGTATTGCCGATTTCGCTGGCAATTTCTACCGTCATGGTGGGCGTGTGCTGCTCATCGACCAGGTGTTTAAGCAACCTAATTGGAGCAGTGAGCTCCGTAAGTGCTACGACCTCTACCCCACCCTGAAGATTGTGTTTACTGGATCGAGCGTGATGCGACTGAAGGACGAGAACCCCGAGCTAAATGGCATCGTGAAGTCCTATAATCTGCGTGGATTCTCCTTCCGCGAGTTTATCAATCTGCTCACAGGCAACACTTTCCGCCCTTATACCCTCGATGAGATTCTCAGCGACCATGAGCGCATCATCAAGCAGATACTGCCCAAGGTGTCGCCCAACCGCTATTTCCAGGATTACATCCATCATGGTTTCTACCCCTTCTTCCAGGAGCATCGCAATTACAGCGAGAACCTGCTGAAGACCATGAATATGATGACAGAGGTCGACATCCTGCTCATCAAGCAGATTGAGTTGAAGTATCTCACGAAGATCAAGAAACTCTTTTATCAGATTGCAGAAGAGGGACCTGGCAAGGCTCCAAATGTCAGCAAATTGGCACAAGATATCGAAACCAGTCGTGCCACCGTGATGAACTACATCAAGTATCTCACCGATGCGCGCCTGCTCAATCTCATTTATCCCATCGGACAAGAATTCCCCAAGAAACCCGCAATGATTCTGCTCCACAACACCAACCTTCTCTATGCCATCTACCCCATCAAGGTAGATAAACAGGAGGCGATGGAGACCTTCTTTGTCAATTCGATGTGGAAAGACCACAAAGTGAACTCTGGCAGCCGCGACTGCAACTTCATAGTCGACGGTAAGCAGAAGTTCCGCATTGTCGACGCGAAGGCACCTACCAAGATGCGCATCTCGCCCGATATCATCTACGCCCGTTATAACACCGAGGTCGGCAAGGGCAACCAGATACCACTCTGGCTATTAGGGTTCCTTTATTAAATAAGAAATATTAGGTCTATTAAATAAACAAATACAATTAGTTTTTCATTTTACAAATATCAAAAAAATGGCTAAAGAAAAGAAATTTATCACCTGTGATGGTAACGAGGCTGCAGCTCACGTGAGCTACATGTTCTCTGAGGTAGCTGCTATCTACCCCATCACCCCGTCATCACCAATGGCGGAGCATGTCGACGAGTGGGCTGCCCGTGGTCGTAAGAACCTCTGGGGCCAGAACGTCTCAGTTCAGGAAATGCAGTCAGAGGCTGGTGCTGCTGGTGCCGTTCACGGTTCACTGCAGGCTGGTGCGCTCACTACTACATTTACCGCTTCTCAGGGTCTTCTGTTGATGATCCCTAACATGTACAAGATTGCCGGTGAGCTGATCCCTTGCGTATTCGACGTTTCTGCCCGTACGCTGGCTTCTCACTCACTCTGTATCTTCGGTGACCATCAGGACGTAATGGCTTGCCGCCAGACTGGTTTCGCCATGCTCTGCGAGGGTTCTGTACAGGAGGTGATGGATATGACAGCCGCTGCTCACCTGGCTTCTCTCGAGACCTGCGTTCCGTTCGTTAACTTCTTCGACGGTTTCCGCACCTCTCACGAGTATCACAAGATCGAACTGCTTGATCAGGAGGATGTTCGTCCGCTCGTTAAGGAAGAGTACATCAAGCGTTTCCGCGATCGTGCTATGAGCCCTGAGCGTCCTATCACTCGTGGTACCGCAGAGAACCCCGACACCTTCTTCACACACCGTGAGGCTTGCAATCCTTACTACGATGCAGTGCCCGAGGTTGTTGAGAAGTATCTGGGCGAGCTCTCAAAGATCACTGGCCGTGAGTATCACCTCTTCTCTTATTATGGAGCTGAGGATGCTGACCGCATGATCATCCTGATGGGATCTGCTACCGACGCTGCCCGCGAGGCTATCGATTACCTGAATGGCCAGGGTCAGAAGGTTGGTATGATCTCTGTTCACCTCTATCGTCCGTTCTCTATCAAGCACCTGCTTGCTAGCGTTCCCAAGAGCGTGAAGAAGATTGCCGTTCTCGACCGTACCAAGGAGCCCGGTGCCAACGGCGAGCCTCTGTACCTCGACGTGAAGGATGCCTTCTACGATGTAGAGGATCGTCCTGTCATCGTTGGTGGCCGCTACGGTCTTGGTTCTCACGACACCACACCAGCTCAGATCATCAGCGTGTTCAACAACCTCGCTATGCCCGAGCCCAAGAACCACTTCACCATCGGTATCGTAGACGACGTTACCTTTACCTCTCTGCCTGAGGTTGAGGAGATTGCTCTCGGTGGCGCTGGCATGTTCCAGGCTAAGTTCTATGGTCTGGGTGCTGATGGTACCGTAGGTGCTAAC
>ONKL01000039.1 GCA_900318395.1 uncultured Prevotella sp. | reverse complement strand
CCTTCGGCTGGGGAGGAAAGTCTGTTCGCAACTCACAGACTATTACAGAGACCATGAAAGATTCCGGAAACAAAGACCGTATCGTAAGACTCCGGGTAAGCGGTGCGGAAAGGGATATGTTCGAGGCAAAGGCGGCTAACTATGGTGGCATCAGTGCCATGATCCGCGATGCGGTAGCCCACTATGATGACACGCTTATGAAGCGTCGTATCGAGTCGATGAACCTGCTTTATCCGCTCATATCGAAGCACGAAGCAGACTTGAATCGTATCGGCAACAACCTCAATCAGGTGGCGCATTACTGCAATGTGCTTGCGGAAAATGGCGAATATGAAATGCGGTATATAACCACTGCGATTGAGCCGGTACTGCATCAGCTTCTGTCTTTGAACAGCGACATTGCAGCCACGGAACATAAGATTTTTACACGAATTTTCAGCGAGAAACCAGTATGATAGCAACCATCCTAAAGTCCAGTTCGACCTTCTCTGCCGTCCGCTACAACGAGCGGAAGGTGGAGCATGGTGTGGCTGAACTGGTAGCCATCCGTAACTTCGGGTATCTGCAGGATGCGCCTGAAATGCGGGGCATCACCTCGCTTCGGAACTATCTGATGGACTACTCTGCCAGGAATGACCGCACTCGGATGACGCAGTTTCATGCAGCTATCTCCTGCAAGGGTGACGAATATTCCAAAGAAGAGCTGATAGGTATTGCTTGGAAGTATCTTGATAAGATGGGTTACAATAACGATAGCCAGCCTGTGCTGATGTACTTTCACCATGATACGGGTAACAACCATCTGCATATCGTGACAAGCCGTATCAGTCCAGACGGAAAGAAGATTGCTGACTCTATGGAGAATATCCGTTCGCTGAAGGCCATCGAATCCATCATGAGCATTGACCAGAAGCACCAGAACTCCGAAATGATGAAGCTGGCGAAGTCGTATCACTTCGAGAGTGTATCACAGTTCATGGCGGTCTTCGAGACTTCGGGCTACGAGGCTTACATACAGGACAAGGACATATATATAAAAAGAGGTGGGCAGGTACAGGACAGCATCGCAGTAAAGGATGTAGAGAAGTTATGCCGTAAGAATGGTGAAGAGGAAAAAAAGCGCATCCGTCAGCTTCGTGCTATCCTCAAGAAGTACCATGACCAGAGTAGTAGCCGTGAGGAGTTGGAGGTTATGCTAAAGAAGAAGTTCGGCATCAGTTTAAAGTTCCTCGGCAAGGAGTTTACACCTTACGGCTATATGGTGGTCGATAATGCTAACAAGTCCGTATTCAAAGGCAGCGACATCCTCAGCGTAAAGGATCTGCTCCAGTTCCAGAGTCGTAAAGAGAAACTTCAGAAGGTAGATTTCTTCATCGAGGACAAGCTACGGGAGAATCCTCTTGCAACGACCTTCGACCTTAACCGTGACCTGCACCGTTTCTATGGCTGCTACATCAAGCACGGCAGCATCATCATGGGAAAGGACAAAGAGGAACTGGCCAGCTATCTCGTCGATAAGATCAAGTATAATGATAAAGTGGCATGGGTACAGGGCTTTTCACCTGTCAATGGCCAACAGGTTCGTTTGCTCTCAAAGATGTTCAATGTCTCGGCTGAGCATCTGCATGTAGAAGAGAACGGCAACAATATCCAGTCCACTATCAACACCATTAACGAACAGTTGGATTTGGGTAAGGATAGTAGTAGCCATGAGAGTATCTTTGACCGTCTGAACGACGAGGGTATCTGGACGTACCGCTTCAAGGACAAGTTCTTCTGTGTGAATCCATCGAAACGTGAGGTAGTTGACTTGGAGGCAAACGGCATTGACATGCGTAAGTTCAGAAGTGCTAACTCTGCTGACATCGAGACTTCGGAGCATCGTCATAATGTGTCCCAGGGCAAGACACGTCCTATATCAAATGAGATTGGCAGCAGCGACCGCATCAACTACAATCCCGATGCCAACCGCAACAGCTACGGTGAGGTGGATGATGAACGTGCTATGATCCGTAGGTCATAACTGAGAACAATTATTAGAATAGTAACTTTTAAAAATAGTAGAACAATGAGGAAGAACATTACAATCACATGGGCGAACGAGAAAGGTGGCGTAGGTAAGACGACCCTCTGCACACTCTTCGCAAACTATCTGTCAGAGAAACATCAAGGTGAGGTCTGCGTGCTGGACTGCGACCGTCAGCACTCCATCGTTGACAAGCGCAAGTACGACAGCCAGAGTCTGCAAACGGATAAGGTGCCATACGAGGTTAGGCAGATTGAGATTGACCATCTGCAGCAGTCTGCACAGCTCTTAAAGTCGGTGAAGTCCACCAACGGCATCTATCTCTTTGACTCTCCTGGCAACATCTATCTGGAGGGCATGGTGCCTCTGTTGGGCTTCAGTGATGTTATCATCTGCCCGTATCAGTACGAGTTCAATTGTCTCATTGCCACCCAAAAGTTTCTGAATCTGGTGGGACGCATCTGGATAACCTATCTGAAAGGGCGCCAGAAGCCGAAGCTGATATTCGTACCGAACCTGGTCATCCGTACACGTGGCACTGCAGCAGAGCTTCAGACATGGAAGAAGACGGACGAGGCACTGGCACAGGCTGGTGGCATCGTCACTCCGATGGTGTCAGACCGTGCAGACATTGCCCGTTACAACACCTTCGGGAACACGAAGATTCAGACAGAGTGTGTAGCTCCGGCCTTCGACATGATTTATAACGAACTTCTAAAACTGGAATAATATGGCAGCAAACAAGTTGATACAACAGCCCGACATCCTTAACCTGGATTCTCTGGGTGCTTTCATGGATGCGCAGAATGATCCGATTCCTTCAGAAGAAGATAAGGAGGTTACGACAATAGAGGACACAGTTTCTGATGCAGAAGTTCAGAACAAAAGTTCTGAGGTTGCGCAGGTAGATACGACACCACAAAGGCCGAAAGTAGCCAGAACACGTCGAGGAAAGCAGACGAATGTGCAGCCAGTTATCGAGGCTGGCTCTGGTGAGTGGGACACCATGCTCAGATATGCTGAGTTCTACAACGACAATCCCGACGAGAACAGGATTACCGTTGTACTGAACCCTGATATAAAGCGGGCTCTCGACATCATCCGCATCAACTGCCGACAGTTCAACTTCGGCAATATCCTCAATGCGGTATGCAGGACGTTTATCGAGCGCAACAAGGAGAATATCCAACTCATGCAGAAAAACAAGGGCGGTATTCTTTGATATGTTCTTCCTTCCATCGGATGTAGGCAGACACATTACATGCCCAGTCCATGTGAGGCACGCTAATGTGTCACAGCCTGCACCCTGATGGAGATAGAAACTCCACAAAAGGGATATGGCTCAGTTAAGGTTTATCAATTATCATTTAAAGATTTACGACTATGATGACAACAAACACGACAGTATTCAAGAGAATGGGGAACATGCTTTCTCTGATATTCAGCGATTATAACGAGTCAAGGGCTTTCCGTTCTTCCTTCATGCGTCTGGTGATTTACGCTATACTCTTCATCATCGGCTACAAACTCAATCTGGTATTCGACAACGTGCCAGACGGACGTATCTTTGACGGCTATGCTATGGCTGCGCTCTTCTGTGGTATGTCCGTGCTGTCCGGCTTCATGAACAACATGATCTGCATCGGTGGTTGCCTGACTATGCTTATCTTCATGGTCATCAAGCTGGCTGTCTCTATGGCCATCGGCATCATAGCCCTACCTATCAGTGTTGCGTACAATCTTTACAACATCGCGAAAGCAGGTGCAGCTCTCGGAAATTGCAGTTTTTTGAGGTCAAAATAACTGTTGGAAATCATTTCTATGGGGAAAATAGCAAAAAAGATTAAGAAATGTTTCGTAATCTCGAAACAAATTATTAACTTTGCACCCACAAAAGACAATATGATGGCAAGAAACAACCCGAAAGTCGCATATCTGGAGGAAGCTCTTTCGTTTATAGAGAGCATACCAAAGTCCGCAGGTGACAAACTGCTGGAAATAGTACACCGTGTGGAGTGTGGCGAAAGGAATCCAGTTATCTTCTCTAAGTTAGAGGGTACAGAAATCTGGGAGTTCAGAACGCTCTACAATAAAGTCAAGTACAGATTGTTTGCATTCTGGGACACGCAGACCGATACAATAGTTATTGCCACGCATGGTATTATTAAGAAGACTCAGAAAACGCCGAAGAAAGAAATTTCCAAGGCAGAGAGAATAAGACAAGAATATTTTAAAGCTAAAAAATAAGAGGTATGGAACAGGTAGGAAAATTCAAGTTGTACAGCTCGGAAGAAGTGCTTGACAAGCATTTCGGCAAAGTTGGCACACCACGCCGTGATGAATTTGAAAGGAGCGTTGCCGAATCGGTACATGCCTATGAGTTAGGAGAGGCTATCAAGAAAGCACGTCTGCAGCAGAACCTCACACAGGAACAGCTGGGCCAGCGGATAGGTGTGCAAAGAGCACAAATCTCTCGATTGGAGAAAGGTTATAGCATCAGCATTCCAACTATGAGCCGTGTTTTTCAGGCTCTCGGAGTGACTACCGCTACACTTGACCTCGGTGATGCAATAGGCAAAGTTGCCCTTTGGTAACAACGAGCCAGATATATAGCTAAAAGGCAGGGAATCAATACCGACTACCTGCCTTTTTCTTTGTTCCATAAACTTTTATAAGAGCCACGAATGATGGAATGACATCGTATCGTTCTAAACGTAAGCACTTCAATTCTGCACTTTTCTTTTAAAATTTTCCTCTAGAAAAATGGGAATGCAATAATTGCATCCCCATGGTTAGTCACTTTTGTTTTCTTTTCACTTGGTTTGGATGGACTTAGATTTCTACTAACCCTCCATGTCACTTGATAATTGCTTCATAATTCAATTGCTTTTCCGTTTTAGGGCAAATATATAACCTTGACGTGGTAAAACTATTCCACGATATCTTTTTTCTATCCTATTATTATTGTTGTTAACATCTTCAAAATCTTTTTGGGTACCACGACATGTAAATATTGCATCAATCTCGTCTGGCAAATCTAAGCACACTCGCAATTTGTTTACAATATACTTTGCTCTGAAACCCACATAATAATCATCGTCTATATTATACGTTTTTTCTCTAGTATATTTAATTTCGTATTTAGTGCTTCCATGCAACATTAATTGATGTTCCTGACATAAACTACCTTCAATATCTTTTTTTTCACTAATGAACTTGAGTTCTTCTGGCTTTAGCTTGATATTGTTTACAGATATTTGAGTTATTTGATTTTTATACTCTTGTTTATTCTTTATTGTTGTCCATGTTTTTATTGGATATGGAATTTTATCTGTCGTTTCTGCAATAAGATCAAAAGCCACTCTATCCGTTAATTTTATAATTCCCTTTTCCTTATCAATCCATTCGATAGATGTATGAACTTCATAATCACTATAATAACTGACTTCGTCTTGAGGCAAATACCCATTTACAGTTTTCAATAATTCTTTATGAAGTGTAGGAAATTTGTTCTTGAAAAGTTCTTTGGATAAATTTTCCCACAAAGGGTATATATCTTTTCGTTGCTTAACGAACTCCTTACCATAAATAATATCTTGCAAGTCTTGTTTAAAAATTCCTATAAATTGAGCAGCATTAGTAACAAATCCTAAAACCACACCAATAACTAAAACATCAGCAATTTTAATAGAAATTCTACTCCAAACGGATTGCTCATCAATCCAAAAGAAGCCTGCGGCATATAATATAACACCAACAATAAGGAACAGCCATGCAGCTCCCGTTCTCAAATTATTGGTAGACAAAATATTCTTCATTATTAATGCAAAATTCTATTTATCTTGCAAAGATACAAAAAAAAATGAGAAATACATCATCAAAAGGCAAAAACTTTTGTTCTTTAACACTTTTCCGCATAATAATCTTCTTTAATCGTTTACAAGCCCTAATTATTCTCAAAACAGAAGATTTTATAAAGGCAGAGAATCATTATGACTCCCTGCCTTTTGCTATATTATTAGCGCGTCACACTACACGAACTCTATCAGCGGCTGGTCATTAGTATTCTCTATACGTCTCGATCGATAGAACGACATCGCACCGTTCAGGATAAGCACAAGATCAAGATTCTCCGGATCCATTATATCCTCATCAATAAACTGGTCTTCCAGAATAAAGTCAAGAATTGTGCCGTCTGATATGACACTACTTGGCATAACAGTATCAATCACAAAGAACTCATGGTTGTCATCATCGAGGTCAAGGAAACTGATGTGCATATCGCAATAACCAATCCTGCCGTCAACCATCTTTCTCAGATACACGTTCATTCTGATATTCTCATACAAATAGCACTGGGTCTTACAGTTGAACTGTAGCATGAAAATGGACTGGTCATTGAAGTTATGCCACCACCCTATCAGGTGGGATCGCGTCAATTCCGGAATAGCCTTTCCTTCCTTGAAATGGCCGGACTTCATCACATTGGCAGCAGTGGCCATATAACGCAATGCCTGACGCTTGGCATCCGACTCCAATACTGGCTTTGTATCTTTGTCAAAACCATAATTAATATTCTGCTGCTCATACAGATGCTGAAAGAACTCCTCATGCAACCAGTCCTGAAAGCGGATGGCATACTTCTTTTTGCTCATCAGGTACATCATATAGAGTCCGTTTTCATCCACGAAGGGCATCTTATGCTGTTTGCCATCAGCATCTTCTACAGTAGCATTATAAAGACAATCGATGAGCTTGGGGAACACGTCCTTCTCAGACAGTTCCAGAACACGGCATAGGTCATTGGCATTGACATACCCTTCGCCCTCCTTCTCGTTACTAATTACACTTACCATACCAAACTCCTTGCTGCGGAGCCGCTTGAATACGTTTGTTGATTCTGTCTTTTTCATTTTCTATTCGCTTGATTTATTGATTCTACGTTATTTCTTTGGAGCGAAAATAAAGCATACGCTCCCTTTATCATCTCTCTTTAGTTTTGCCTTGAAGGGCTTTCCATCCTTACCATTGAACCCTGACAGTTCCCTGGTCTGTCCTTTGAGAATCAGGTCGGTCACCTCACTATTGGTCAGCTTCCTCCCTGCAACAGTACGGAAAATATGGAAGTCACACTTCTCGTTCGAACAGTTGGCAACCTTATCAAAGATGCGGATATGTCCCTGATGGCATAGCGGACACTCGATGACCGTCTGCTTGCCAGTCATAACAGGCTGCAGGTCTGAATGCAGGAACTCCTCAGTTACATGCTTGGTATATTCCACAATATCGCTGTTGAACTGGTTCACATTCATCTGACCACGCTCGATGGCAGCGAGCTTCGCCTCCCACTGTCCTGTCAGACTAGGATTGGCAATATCCATGTCCTTGACAATCTTGTAGATTTCCATACCCTTGGTTGTTGGAACAAGCGACTTCTTTTCCCTGATGACATAGTTACGCTCAACAAGGGTTTCGATAATACCTGCCCTGGTTGCTGGCGTTCCGATACCACTGTCCTTGATGGCCTCTCGCTGTGTTTCATCCTCAATGTCCTTACCACAGGTTTCCATCGCTGCAAGCAATGTGCCTTCTGTATGCAGCGGTTTGGGCTTGGTCTGTCCCTGCACAAGATCTGCACTGGTAAAACAGATGGTCTCTCCCTGCGACCAGATTGGAACAGTCTCACGTTCCTTGTCATCTGCGCCATAGACGGCTCGCCAACCTTTCTGAAGAATGACAGCGCTCGTCACCGCAAAGAGATAGCCTCCGACATCAACAGTATAAGAAAGCACCAGCTTTTCACAGGGCCTCGAAAAGGCTTCCACCATTCTGCCGAGTATCATATCATAGATAACCTGCTCGTCGGGTTTGATGTTCTTAGTTCTAAAGTCCACGCCCGTCACAATCAATGCATGGTGGTCTTCTATCTTCGAGGCATCTACACTACGCTTGGACGGCTTTTCAATGGCATCCACACTTTCTCTGAACTTATCAAAGACTGGATTCTTCAGCAATCCTGGGATGGTATCATACACATCATCAGGAATGTACGAGGAACCTGTTCGCGGATAAGAGATAAGCTGCTTCTCATAGAGACTCTGGGCAATGTTCAGCGTCTTGTCTGCAGAATAGCCGTACTTCGAGTTGGCGGCCTTCTGCAAGTCAGTCAGACTGAACAGCAACGGAGGCTGATCCGTCTTCTGTCTCTTCTCGGCTTTGATGACCTTTCCGTTTCTTGCTTTGCTTGCTGTGTTATAGGCACTCACAGCCTTTCCTTTCTCATCCCATCTACCTGCACTGGTCAGCTTCGCACCGTCAGTGGTGTTCAGAGTCACCTGCCAGAAAGGAACACTCTTAAATTCCTTGTTCTGCAGGTATCGCTCCACAATCATCACAAACGTCGGGGTCTGTACCCTGCCGATGCTATAGAGTGACTTACCCATGATGCTGCAGGCCTGTGTCGCATTCATACCTACCAGCCAGTCTGCTTCACTACGTGCCTTGGCAGCCAAAAAGAGGTTATCATAGTTGCTGTCAGGCTGGAGGTTATTGAGTCCATCCTTGATAGCGGCATCGGTCAGACTGTTAATCCACAGTCGCATGATGGGTTTCCTGATGCCGAGATAGTCCACGATATATCGGAGGATGGCCTCACCCTCGCGGGCTGAATCGGTTGCCCCTATGATTTCATCTGCATCCTCAAAGAGTTTCTTGATGACCTTCAACTGCTTCATCACACCAGGATCATTCTTGTAGGTCTTACCTTCCTTCTTCTGTCTGGGAATCATCAGGAACTCCTTGGGCAGCATAGGAAGGTTGCCTTTCGACCAACTGTTATAGCCGTAGTTCTCAGGCAAGGCCAACTGTATCAGATGACCAAAGGCGTAAGTCACCTGCCAGCCGTTACCCTCGTAGAAGCCATTCTTCTTATGGGTGGCTCCTACGATTCTGGCAATGCTCTGCGCAACGCTGGGCTTCTCTGCTAATACTACCTTCATAGTTTTCAATCAAGTGGAAATACATCAAGGATGGCAGTCTCAGAGATACTGCTGATGGTGGTATTATTGTCATTCAAGAATGACTTCACATCACTCTCTGCAGACTCTAACGTGTCAGACTGTACCAGATACAGCTCAGAGGTCTTCTTCTCCTTACCTGTGGTCTCATCCAAAGTTACAAAAGAGACTTTGGCCCTGAAGAATTTGTCGGCATCCTGATTGGTGTTGATAATCTGGACGTAACCGGCAATCTTGATGTCGGTAACTTCAAACTCGCCCTCGATATAGGGCTTCAGACACTCTGCTATACGGCGCTCTGCCTCTCCGAAGGTAGCGGCTTCTACAACATACTGCTCACTGACCTTTTTTTGAACGCCATCCTCCATAGTTTTCTGGAGTTTGACCTTCACCTCAAAATACTTGTTGATTGTGTTTTTCATTCTTCTTCTCGTGTTTATGGGGTTGTTACTTCACTGTTGATAAGACAATCTTACTGGCAGAATTTGTCTGCTTCGACTTGCCATCCTGCTTTATACGCTTACCCTTAGCCGTCTTGTCTGCCTTATCTGTGCTGACAATAGGCAGGTCAAAGTGCCTAATTACGGTCTGGCAGTCCTTGTCGAGGAAGTACCATCGCTGCGCCTTATACTTACAGCCGTACTTGCCCTTGGCCGTATAGGTCACTCTGACCTTCCAACCTGACCACTCGCCTTTCTTTGCCTCTCCAAGCATCCCCGAAAAGAGACCTGCAGACATGCGCATCTCCAAATCAGCCAACGTCATGGTATAAGCATCGTCCAAGTCGGGCTTGGTCATATATGCCGTACGCTCCATCAGAACACTGGTGACATCGGTAATGGTATTCATCATGTAGGCCTGCTCCTGTTTGGTAAAGTAGTTCAGACCAAAGGCAGAGTCTGGCTGTGCTATCTCCAGCACCTTCAGCTTCTGGGGATTCTCCAACGACTGCTCCAGATGGTTCGTTACCAGTTTCTTAATCTTGATCTCTCGACTCTGACAAGATGCCAACATCAGCACCGTCAGCATGACTAATGGAATAAACTTCATGTGTTTCATCTTCGTTTTTCTTTTATTTGTTGATGTATGTGGTTATGCTAATATTACCTTTCCTTCCTCCAACTTCAGCTTCTTGTCAAACTGGCTACCATCCTTGCGGTAAAAATGAATGATCTCATCGGTCTCGCCCTTATCACAGAGCTGCTTCACCTCATCGGGGGTCACCTCATGGCCGTCGATGGTTCGCCAGACAGAGAACTGGCACTTCACGTCCTCATTACTGTAGTTGGAACAGTTATAGGCTCGTGCGCCAACTCGTATCTCACCACCACACTGAGGACACTGGCAGATGGTGGAGTTCAGCATCACCTTACCCTCTACCGTGGTAGATAGCAGTGAAGAAAAGTGCTTTCCGGCCTTGGAACAGAAGCCGTCCAGTATCTGTTTCTTTCCTGCCAGGAAGTTCTCAGCTTCCTCTTCCGTGATAACCCTGTTACAGATGGTACTACCGATGAAGAAATTACAATGACCTTCATCCTTCTTGAAGAAGTTCTCACAGGCATAGCCTTTACCTGTTACCTTGATACGTCCACCACATACTGGGCAATGTCCTTGGAGGTATCGTGGAAGAAATGCCAGCTGTACCTTTCCATCCTTGATGACAAGCTTACCCGTAAAGGGTTTACCATCCTTGTTGCACATCTGAAGCTCGCCTGTCTCACCAGTTTCAAGCAGCGTCTTCACATCATCCTCAGTGATGAGTGCGCCGTGATACTGTCGGAACACCACGAACTTACAGTTGTACCATGTCCCATCAGGGTTCTTACTTGAATTGTCACAGGCCCATCCAAAAGGGTGTTCTGTGATGTGGCCCTTTCCGCATATCGGACAGATGCCAATTGATTGAGTGTTTTCCATTTTCTTTTTCTTGTTTGATTAAAGTGTATTTACTAATATTATCCTTATGTTCTTTTATCTGTCGTTACTTTAGCAGGTCATCCCAGTCTCTGATGCAGGACTCTGCCATCCACTTTCCCTGCATATAGTTGCACCAAGTTTCTGGATCAAGGCCTCGCCATAGGTCTTCCCAAGACAAATACTGTATCTGCCAGGAAAGGATGTATAGTGCAGAATTGATATCCTCTAATGACGAAACAATCTTCTCGCATAACCAATATCTTTCTGCGGCATTCAGGAGGTTCACCTTATTGCCGTCAACGGTCTTGGTCTTCACCAATGAAGTGCAGAGAGCTGACAGACTGGCCATCTCAGTATAGACACTACGTATCTCGTCTGATACGGCGAGTGCGATAGCGGTTCCTTTCAGATGTCCCTTGCAGGCACTCGTCACGGCACTGATATTCCTCGGTATCTCCACCGTGACCAGCTCCGTAGTGCGTTTCACCTGATAGAGGTTCTGCATCAGTCCCGACACGTTGGCCATATAGTCCAGCACCTTCTGCTCAATGGCATGGAGCTGCTGAAGCTGTACTTCCTCAATGCCCGTAGCAGCCAGAATTTTTTCCTGCGTACTCTTTCGTGCATCAAAGAGAGTCTTCAAGGTAAAGGTCTGAGTTGTCACCGCTGCCGTCAAAGCTGGGTCGGTCTGCTGGGCAGAAGTCGTCTGTGTGATAGTCAGTAGCATAATGACTGCTACCGTCCTTACAGTATCTCTTATTCGCATTCCTGTTTCCTTTGTTTTCATAGTGTTCCCTTTCTTCTCTTTTCTTTCAGATTCTCATTACGCTGATACTTACTTTTCACGGGCAAGTCCTTCATGGGCTTGTTCATCGTCACATCATTCCAATCCTTAAAGGCTTTAGGAGCTTTCCACACATACACGTGTCTGTCCATTCCCAGCTTTTCACGTACCTTGGGCAAAGTGACCTCTTCTTTTTTCAGACGGTATTCATCGGTTCCTCTTTGGAAGATGATGGTATCATCGGTGGTGACAATGTTGATGAACTGACCGCAGAGCTGTGACTCCATCCTGATACCATAGAGGATGCCGGGGGTGTCATTGTCGAAACAATCCCAGTACCTCGCTCGTGGATAGTAATCGGTGACACTCTTTATCTGTTGATTTGAAAAAGTACCGCCAGTAGAGATAAACACAGACGTTTCGAGGTTAAGCCTCGATCTGTTCACCTGATAGAATGCCATAGCATCATAGCCGCTCTCGAAGAAATAGATGTTTCTCGCATTGTCGGGCTGCTCCTTTGTAAAGTCGGCTATCCATGCGGCACTACTACTGTTTGTGCCTGGTGCCTTCTGACGGAAGTTGTTATAACCTCTTAGCTCAAAACCCTCTATCTTCTCTGAACCTGGCTGTGTATAGGGGAAAGCCAAGTCTTTGTACTTATACTGTGCTTCGGTATCTGTCACGCGCATAATGAACGGCAGAAAGGTTCTGACTGTCTCTTCATCGATACTGCGTCCCCTGAAGAACGACATCACAGCCTCGAAATGTTCTGCGGCATTCTCCATCTGGAACCGCTTAATATTGAAGACTTGTGGCTTCACATCCTTGTACCTGTCCTCGCTCTTAGCGATAAAGCTGTCGTCGCTGGTGAGCTTCGACATGACGGCTCGCAGCAACTCCTGCTCACTGCTCCCCGTCACACCGAAACTATTGATATGCTCTTTGATCAGACTGATGGCATCGCCGCCACTGGCTCCGTTCCTGTGAAAGTAGGTCTGGCTGGATTTGTCGTTGGGGTGACTGATAACGATAGAGTCTATCTTATGCCCACGACCGTCCCGGATATTGTACTCAACATACTTTCCGACACCGGCTTTTCTGTCGAGTTTATAGCCGAGATAGGCAGCGACATCATCCACGCCGACCTTTTCCTTAAACGCTTTATATTCCTCAAACATATCATTCACTGTTTATTATACGGCTCTGGCTCTGCTACGCTCTTCCTGCTTTGGCTGGGAGAGTTCCTTACCGTAGTACTTCTGCACAAGGGCGGCCTTGGTGGTGGTATGCTCAAAGAAAGCGTTTCGGTCTTCCTTATCCAGAGCCTTGACACTCATCTGCTGACCGTCAACCATTGCCCTAACACCGTAATTACCGCTCTTCATCTTGAACACGGCAAAGTGGTCAATCTTCTTACCATCCTCAGTTTCGAGCTTATTGAACTGTTCCAAAGGAATGGTCTTGGCCATCTGTGCGGTCTGTTGCTGGCCATTGACCTTGGTTTGCTGTACCTCAGCTTTAGCCTGCTTTTCCTTTCGCTCATCGATGCGCTGCTTGGCAATATCCTCCAGACTGTCGCAGATAGCCACACGATGACCGTCACGGACAAGCTTGGGCAGGTACTTATCCAAAGAGGTATTCTTGAAGTTGACGTAGGAGATTCCTTTCTCTTTGTCATTCTTCTGTTCAAAACCTTCTTTGATAATGTGCTGCTCCTTCAAGCCTGTGGACTTGGCTACCTTCTTGGCATCATCACCAATGGCTTCATAGAAATCACCCTTGCGCAATAGAAGCAATGCGTCAGGATGCTTTTCCTTCAAGTCCTTAAAGACTGCAGCCGCTTCCTTGGCAATCTCTGCCTTTTCTTCGGCCTTAGTCTTGGGTTTGCCAATGGGTTCTGCAGCCATATCCATCTTGGTTTCTGGTGCCACCTTGGATTCCGTAGCCTTTTCATTGGTTGCTTCCTCCTTGGGTTGCAAGGTCTTCATACCCATCTCCAGACGCTGGGCATCTACATGGTCGAGAATCATCTTCGATGCCTTGTTGACATCGGCCATCACACTGAGGATGAATCGTGGCTCCTTTTTTAAGGTGTCCATCCAACCATCCACATACTTGGCATTATTGTCGAGGATGCGCTTGTCAAAACCCATAGTGTTACCGACCATCGCAGCGGTCAGTTCTGCAACAAGCTCTTCCTTGGCATACTTCTTATCTCCGAAATGGCCTTCCATATCGCGGCCAAGACGCTTTTCTATGCCTGTAGAATGAGCCATCTCGTGAGC
Source organism: uncultured Prevotella sp. (assembly GCA_900318395.1). Taxonomy (GTDB): domain Bacteria; phylum Bacteroidota; class Bacteroidia; order Bacteroidales; family Bacteroidaceae; genus Prevotella. The sequence continues at coordinate 18,455 of ONKL01000039.1, read as the reverse complement.
GATGGAGCTGTAGTACTCCATACCGTCCTTATAGACTTCCTCAGGGGTATCGTGAATCTTGAACTGGGCCTTCATCGGGATGGTAATCTCATCCCTCGCCTCACTATAGGATGCTCCAGCACCCTCAACGGCCTTGATTTTGCAGACCCATGCCTGCTTGTCAATCATCGCATCGAACTCCTTGGATTCATACATACCCTTGGTATCTGCAACATGCGGTGCCTTGAACTGTCCCGTCAGCTTCGCATACTGCTCTGGCTTCACCTCGGCAAAATTGGTCTGCTGCAGATTCCAGACATAGTAGCCCATCATAATGGGGATAGTCTTGACTTTCGCCTGTTCAGCCTTGGTCATGGCATCGTAGGCATCATCAGACACCTTCTGGCCGTTCTCATCCTTATGGCTGATATTCCAGTAGATGACGGGCATGGCCTTCTCTCCCTTATTGACCGTAGCTCCTGCATCCCGAATCTGCTTATAGGTGGCATAGACGGGGGCATCATAGCCGTTGATGGCGGTATGCAACTGGAGGAAGAAGTCATTATGTCCTGAGTAGCGGCGACCGGAGAGGTTCTGGGGCAGGCCTTGTGTCCTGCCGCCTCCGTCAATCCAGCCTTTTTCCCACTGCTGGCCTTTCATCTCCTCCAGACGGGTGACCATCATCTGAGCGAAGCGGTCGATGGCTTTTTCGGCCATCGTTTTCCCGCCAGTCTTACCCTCAGTCCGTTCCAGGGGCTTCTGCTCAGTATCTTTTACACTGTTATCCTTGTTATCTTCCATAGTGTAGTCATTACTTTGTGATTTTTACTTTTGGAGTCCTGCTCCTATGCCAGCACATGCTCCTCAGTGAGGGTCATAAACGCCTCTGCTGTTTCCTCATTCATATCGAGGTCGTTCTCCACGCACCAGTGATAGTAGTCATCCTCCATCTCCGGCTGGCGACGGATAAACTCACGCCAACCGATCTCTCCTGATTCTTTGAGCTGAACAAGCTCTTCATAAGTATTGTTTGTATTCTCCATTGTTTTACAGTTTAAAAGTGTGTTTTCACAGTACAGATTATAAGGTCTTGTGTTCTCATAGTATTCTTCTGAAATGGCAAGAATTTTTCTATTTGTTGAAGTGTTATCCTGTTTCAATCTTTACCTTTGTAATACCTACTAATTCCTACATCCCGAAATGGATAGTCTGCTTAGCTTCCTCCTTGACAGTCTTTTTCTCCTCCTTCTTAGACTCTGGAGCCTTGTACTTCTCCTGTACCTGTTTGTACTCCCAACGGTTCTCATCGGTCTGCCAGTAGCCCATAGCACCGGGATTAGCCATGTCCCATTTGATTTCCTGCTGACGTTTCCACTCGCCCATGTCACCGTCGATGGCCTTAAAGCCTGAGTTTTGACGGAGGTCAACACCGACTGTCACCTTGGTATCACCTACCTCCAGTTCCACAGGCTTTCCTTCTCTGATGGCCTGACGCTGGTTCTGTCCAAGGGTGATGTCCTTCACATGCTCCAACTCGTCCATGCGCTTGTCAATCTCTGCCTGCTTCACGTCACACTTCAAGAGTGATTTGGTTTCCTGGTCAAGCTGCAGGTACATGGAACGTGTCTTGTTTCCCTCGCGGATGTCCTTCGTGATGACCTCTCCTTCCTGCAACTGTTTCTGCTCCTTGTCGGTCAGCTTCAGGTCACTGACAATATCCTTGCTGACTGGATAGGCTTTCAGCACGGCCTTACCGTCCTCACTACGCTGCAAGCGGAGCTTCACAGGCATAGTAACGATAACACCATTATCCAGCTCGTCACGAATTTCCACCAAGGGGGTGGCCTCGCCGTTCAGCAGCTTCTCCTTGATTTCCTTGGGCATCGATCGTACGTCGATGTCGATACGCTCAAAATCTTTTTTGCTCAGTTCTCTTTCGTTGAATAGCATACTCATCTTGTTTTTTGTTACACCTTATTATTATATATAGGCAGGTTTGCTTGTCGAGGATAAAAAGTTTTTATTCCTTCGTTTTCCTCATCAGTTTGCCGTACCTTTGCACTCGTATTCAAGAGTGACGCGGTTCTCAAAACCGGGTGCAAAATTAAAACAAATAATATCATGAAAAGCAGAAAAAAAATATTCTTATACTTCTTATTCCTGCCGACAATTCCGACGTCTTGTCCGGCACAGTTTAATACCATCCAAAAACAGCCACAGGTGGTAAAAAGTAAGCCGATTTCGGAGGTTCAGGCTGATTCTACAGAATCTACGGTCAATAGACATCAAGAGTACTTTGACCTGCCGAACCATCGGGAAATAGCCATCGAGTACGACATTCCACTGTTTGTATCAATCAAAGACAGTATGATGATGGAGCTGTTGAACCGACGAACTTCAGTGGCATTGCCATTGGATTTTATCCATGTCACTTCCGACTATGGTTATCGGCGTGATCCTATTACAAAATCAAAAGACAGATTCCATAATGGTATAGACCTCCGATGTGCGAAAGGCTCACTGGTCTATGCGATGATGCTAGGAGTCATAGAAAAAGTGGTCTATAGCGAAACAGGCTATGGCCATCATGTCATCATCAACCATGTAGGACTGCGCATTCTATACGGTCATCTGGGAATCATTGCTGTCAAGGAGGGGGATGTGGTATCGCCAGGAACCATCGTGGCACTGTCATCTGACACTGGCCGCTCAACAGGCCCACATCTGCATATCCGTGCAGAGAGACTGGTTAATGGTGAATGGAAGTCCGTCGATCCTGAGCCGTTCATCAAGCATCTGAATGACTATATCTATGGTTTACAGGAAGAGATGGCTAATTTGCGCTTCGTCTCCAGACCAGACAAACCGCTGAACCTTCACAACCTCTTTAAGGTCATGGAGGATTGTGGTGTGCTCTATCCAAAGATAGTAGCCGCTCAATATTGTCTGGAAACGGGCTATGGCACCAGCAATGTCTGCCGTAACTACAATAATCTCTTCGGATTGTTCGATTCAGCCCGCCATGACTACTACCATTTCCGTTCATGGGAGGAATCTGTTGCTGGCTATGTCCGTATGATACAAAGACGCTATAACCCGAAGAAAGACAAGGACTACTACGCTTTCCTCAAACGTATCGGCTATGCGGAAAACATGGACTCCTATAACGCCAAAGTCCGAGCCATCGCCAATACACTCTAAGAAAGAAGCCTGTCACTCATCGTGATGTGGCAGGCTTCTTTCTTATTCTTTTCCAAGCAGGCTGGCAGTGAGCTGGGTTACTTCCTCATTGATGCGCCGGAAGTTCCTCGATAGCATCACCTCCTTCTCGTGTTCATTCTCGAAGCAGTACTTTTTCGGCAAGGGCGTATAATGCTTCTTTTCTTCCTCGATATGTCGCATATCGAAGTTCGTTTTACAGAAGAACTTCGTGGTCTTGAACTCGTCAGTCTCTTCAAGGTTCACACGCTGCATAGCGGCAGCCTCAGTAGGCGTAAAGTCTCGTGCTGTTTGTCCACAGATCCAACCAGTAGCCATATCGGCAATCTTAGCAGCAGGAACCAGACAATCCATCTTCTCATTATAGGAGGTCGAGACTCGCTCATCATTGATGCTGATGCTCTGGGTGGTCTGTTTGACCTTGCCGAAAATATCGTTCTGCAACCATTCCAGCGTTTCCTTGTTTCTGGCAGAACCAGCAAATACGTTACCACAAGTTGTAATCACCTTCTGCATACCGTTCTTTCCATAGTCTGCTTCCAACTGCGGCAGTTCTTGAAAGGCCATCGTCACACTGACCTTATTACTTCGGGCAGTACCAATCAGACGGTCTATCTTATGGAAGTAAAGTGTAGGCAACTCATCGATGATGATGCTGACTGGCACATTTTTACCCATACCACTGTTTACTCGCGTAGTCAGACGGTTCAGGATCAAAGCATTCAGTGAGCCAATGACCTGTTCCTTTTCAGGGTCATTGGCGATAATGAGATAGCTTGGGTTCTTCGGGTCTGACACCTTCAAATCAAAGTCATCACCAGAAAACACCCAATAGGCTTCTTGTGATACCAGACGTGCAGCATTGACACGTAGTGTTCCAACCATTCCTTCCAACTGATCCATAGCCTTATTGTCGTAGGCTGACTTAAACGGAGCCATCAGCGACATGATGGTTTCATCCTGCATCAGGATATTAAAGACATCCTCGTAGGACAACTGCAAGAAACTGAGTACATGGGGCATATCACTGTACTCGCCTGTAAAGGTGTCGGGCTGGGTAATTCGTCCTTCATCGTCCTCATAAAACTCATCCTCAATAAAGACTACTCTCCCCTCTCTATCCACATACGAGAAACCTTTGAGCGTAACCGGCATACCGTCGGCATCGGTACTCACATTATTGCCGTCATTATCCGTAAAATCAAGAACTACTGTGCCATCTTGATCAACGGCCACATAGTCGCTCCACATCCGTATCTTCACTTCCAATTTACGTCCATCACTAATAATCATATGATGGAGTTTTCTGCCGCTCTTCCATGCGACAGGTCTGAAGGTAACAAAGAAATAGATGATGGCAGCAAGGAAGTTCTCGGCAGAGTTCGTGAAGAACTTATCACTTCCACCACCTCCTGCCTGTCCTGCGCCTTTGTTCAGGGCTGCAAGAAGCGTTGCCGCAGTCTCAGAGGCAGCACTTAAATCTGGGATATACTTCCGCTGGATAGGGTTCACACGATTCGAATACTCCACATCAGTAAAGTTGATGATATTAAATGCCATATCCTCCGGGATATTCCCAATCATCTTGTTCTTATTGAAGTGGTAAAAAGTCATCTCTGCCAACGCCGGGAACTTATAGTCATAGACAACCAATGAAAAGCCTTTGGCAGAATGCTGACGGATAAAGGGCTCTACGACGGAAAAGGACTTACCACTACCTGGTGTACCGACAACCCATGTACCACGGAAAGGATTAACCACATTACACCAGCCCTTACGCATCCTGCCCTTATAATAGAAGATCATCGGAATATTGACGCTGTACTTATTCTCCACCAGCTGCTCACACTGTTGGAAGCTCTCGTTCTCAAAGTTGAATCTGTCTTCACCCAGCTTACAGTTAAAATACTGCGCAATGGCATCGAGGCTTCTGTGAATGCACATCACACCTGTTATCGAACAAACGATGTATAGCAGTCTGTTTACGGAATAGCCTGCGATGACCGTTCCCCAATGCCCTTGCTGCAGGAATATACACAGTATGGTCAACGTGATACCCGCCACACAAGGATAAACAACCATCGTCCTGACATCGAACTTCAAGCTCCGTCGTGCCGTGGTGCCTGCACAGGTAATCAGAATCGTGACCAACTCAATGACCTTACACGATATAACGGAGTTAAAGAAGCCCAGACGGCCTATCATCTGCAAAAAGGAGTTGGCGATGCTACTCCCTGTATGAACGGGCATGTGCATCACCAGCTCTATTATCAAGAAGATATAGATGAACGAGCGGAACAGATTATACATCTGCTGCTGTTCCTTGGATTCCTGAATCATTCTTCTCCTTGTTTAATCGTCAAAGCAATCTGCATTCAGCACATCGTCATAGTTGATGTTCAGCTCAATGGTTCTACCTGATATCTGGTTTTCACTGACCTCAATCTTCAAGACCTTAGCCTCAGGGAAGGTGAGCTTCTTGATGACTATCACATTACGATAACGCTTCTTAAAGTGCTTAATGTAGTTGAGCATATACTCCGGCGTCAGCTCGATACTCTGATAGTTGGTGGCCTTTTTCTGCTTCTTATCCTCCAGCTTGACTCGGATATCCGAAATATCATACGGAATCTTGGTCTTGTTCTCCATAGAGAAGTCAATGAAGAAGTAGTCACCTGCCGAACAGATATGGTTTACCCAAGCCTTCATCTTATCCTTCTTGCTGTGGATATTCTGCACCGTTCTCTTGGCATTGAACATACGGATGGCATACCTACTCATTTCGCCAATTGACATCTGCACATCGGGATTCTGGTATTCCTGCATATCCCAGTAAGGCACGGTAAATCGTGTTACTGCAGGTGTCGTACATGTCCGATAGACCAAACGGTACTGGGCGATATGCCGTTCTCCAATGACAGTCACAATACCTGCCTCGTCATAGTCACCCATCTCGTTTTTCGGCTTCAGACGAACGATATTGTCATTCACCTGGTTGCCAACGATAGTGTCCGTAGAAATGTCCACAAGCCTGATAGTTTCCGGCATCACCAGATGGGTGGTGACGTTCTCGTTGACATAGATGGTTCCGAGACCGAAGTCTGTTGCCTGCTTACTCTGCGCATTGACTGCGCCGGTTGTCATGGTGGCCATAGCCACTAATGCGAATAAATACTTTTTCATGGTTCTTTTCATTTTTGGTGTTATACTATTGTTCGTTAATCAAATAGACGATGGTGTTATACTTAATCTTCGCCCGATTCTTTTTGATAGCCTGTGACACAGCGCTTGACGTACTCTGATAGACATTCTGCAAGGCCTGTAATGCCAGTGCCTCTGCTGAGATACCACTGCCACCTCCTGAATCAAAGCTGATATTACTCTGCATGGCAGCACTTCCTGCATTCTTCATCATATCCCTAAAGGCAGACTCCGGCACGTAGAAGCCCTGCATACCGTCAAGGTCATAGACCGACAGGTGTATCTTCAGGAACTTATCCTTCACCAGAATACTTGTGATATCTGCCATCACGCGTTGCTGACCGAAACCGACTACTGTACCATAGAGGTAAGTGCCTTTCTTGAGCTTCACGCCCTTCACAACGACATCATCCAAAAGCTTAAAGCGCAGTCGCGTTCCTTCATGGGCCTTGGTAGTCTTGTCAATCATGGCCTTGATAAGCGGATCATCCAGTTTCTCTTCGTCAGCAACGGTATTAAAACCGTCTGTACTCTGGATGTCTGCCTTGGCAACGACCTCCACAGTATCTTTCTTCGTCTGCTGAGCATAGATAGGATTGCCGTAGATGTCATAACCAGTAATCTGACCTTGTGGATATTGAGGTTGCTGTGGCTGGGATGTGCTTCCATAATCCTCGCCAGTAATATCCTTAGCCATCTTCCTGGATCTCTCCTGAATCTGGCGCATCTCCTGCTCAAACTGCTCCATTTCCCGCTGCTGACTGCCATTGCCACTACTATGACTGGTATATCGGTCATCATACTGGTTAATATGCATCCTCGACTCTCGAAGTTGCTGCTGGAGGGCATTCATCTCATCTTCCTCACGTTTCTTCTGGGCCTTCTCCTTGTCAATCCGGTCCATCTCACTCTCGGAATAGACGTTTTCCTCATCGTCATCTGCAGTCTCATCACCCAATGCGCCGATGGCGGTATAGCCGTCACCTCTCAGGAGATTATCCTCCATCGCTGCAAACTTACCACGCAAACCGTCACCAGCAGGCTCTGGCATCATGGTATTGATACTGTCAGTGACCATTCCCGTCTGTTCTGGTGTTCCCTTGAACATCTCACAGGAGAAATAGGCAATGGCCACCAAGGGGACGAATAGCACCAACGGGAACCAGTACTTTCCCTGGCGCAAATCGATTTTCTTGAAATCTATCTTCATAGCTCTTATCTGTTTTTGTTAATCTATTATTATGTCTTTTCTCGTTACTCTGTCTTTCCCATCAATGTTTTGAGTTCTTCATACTTGGCCAGTGCCTGCACGGAATCCGCATGAGTCTTGTCCGTCTTGGCCATCAACGAGTCCACCTCATGTTTCAGTGTCACCACCCTATCGCTGAGCTTTACAAAGGTATTTTTCTCTATCTCCTTCATGTTCTGAATATGGTGCAACTGTGAGAAGATGGGCTGAACCTGGGCAAAGTCCTGCATCGGATCTTTGATGCTGCTGCTGTTACTTTCATCTGACATACACAGCAGGAATCCAATCAGGTAGATGCAGAAATTCACGCTAAAAAGTATTCCTGCGGTCTTTCGTCTATGACCGTCTGCCCAGGCATTGGCCTTGGCAACCTTTTCACTGATGCCATACTTCTTACCCAGCTTATAGCCCCAGATTCTGGCATTTCTCAGTCGGTAGCGTTCCTTTTCCTTATACTCGTGTGTCTGCTTGTTCTTGAATATATTCATGGTACTTCAATTATCAATTATCCATTATCTACTGTCAATTATCAGTATGATTTCAGATCTTTGTTCTCCAGCGTACGCCAGTTGGTTATCAGCAGTCCATGCGGATTATTCTGCGTTCTCGGCACATTTTGCAGCTTGCCTACGGTGATGATACTACGCTTCACACTATTGGTACGACGCTTGATCATCTGAGTACCGTAATACTTAAAACTCATCTGCTCTTTATTCAGCTCGATACTGTCCGCTACAATGGTCTCAACGGCAGAACTTGACAACAACTGCGAATAAAAACCTGTTTCCTCAATGGCCTGTTTTTGACGCAAAGCACTCTCATCAGCCAGATACATGGCCTTACCAAAAGTCCACTTCAGATACTCATCATCTGGCGAGAGATTGAAGAAATACTGATGGAAGAGCTGGATATGAGCCTTAGCCTCTATGTCAAAGGTCATCTCGTTCTTACTGCGCTCTGCCATAAACGGGATGCTCCCATCCAGTATATACACCTGCTGCTGTTGGTCTCTGACCAGCTTCAGACTAAACCAGAAACACAGGCCGCACGTCACGGCGCTGGCACTTACTGCCAGCAAAACCGTGAACATAGCCAACTTCGTTTTCTTCTCTAAACTTTCTATCAACATCGTTTTATCTGTTTTTTATTGTTACTTATACTGTTTGTCTCTCATGTGCGTACCGACATTGAAGTCCATACCACGCTCAAATCCGCGTCTACCTCCAGATACTGCACCATTCCATGCGCCACTCAAACCGCCTCCATCTGATGAAGTATATCCTGTTACGCCACCCTTGATAGTGCCTCCTACAGTATGTCTCGTCACACCGATGGTTCCACCAACGATGCCACCTACCGTACCTCCTGTGGCAGCGGCTGCTGTGGTGGTCATGCCGCTAACAGCTGAACCGATACTGCTGCTGGCTCCTCCGGGAACTATCCATGATGCCAACTCTGGTACAAACTTAATGAGCATGGCTCCGACCAACAATCCTACAACATACATACAGGTACTTCCGATTCCCTGCATACCCAGACCGCCAATCTCTCCCCACGTATAACTGGCACTACCCAACAATGTGGTATAAGCGGTGGTGTCCTGAAGGATGGTATATTTCAGTATCATGTCTGCATAGATGCTACACATATATATCAAAGGTGCCCATAGTGACAGACTCACATACTTCGATATCCACTGACTCCACGCACTCGCCCAAGGCGGTACGATACTGAGTGCAAAGGCCACAGGACAGAATATCTTCAGCACGTTCATCATAAAAGCCTGACCAAGTAGCATACCGAAATAGATGACCTGATAGATAATCTCCCCAATATACCTGATAAGCATATTGACCATCTCTGCGGTCTTGGTTTCTGCGATGACAGCAGCTTCTTTGGCCCATTCCTCCACAGCATTATCCATGTTCTTCACAGCATATGCCACCTCCTCCCACCAATGAGAATCCTCTGACAATTTGGCTTCTGCCCTGCGCTTCCTGTCAAGCGAGTCGTTATGCGCCCTCAGCTTATCAAGGTACTGGCTCTGCAACTTCGCCTCATGTTTCTCCAAGGCATCGATACGTTTGTGACTGGCCAATGCCTGAGCCTTCATCACACGTCCCATCTGTTCACCTGGTGCTGCCACGGCATCGGCAATGGCATTGGCAGAGACGATACACAGCGAGATTCCCACAATACGGAACAGCTTCATGACATCGATGCCTCGCCGTCCAAGCATCATCATCCAGCACTCATAGCTAGTCACACACATGGCGAGTATCAGTCCCAACGACTTGGCAAAACCACCCCATGAACCCAAGAACAGTGCATGCTGATGGATATAGTCCAGCACACTGGTCATCACAGGATCCAGCGTCGGCAATCCCATCGTCAGGAACAACCCGCCAATATTACAATTCAATAACAATTCGTTCATCTTCTATCTTCTTTCTCAATTCTCTAATTCTCAAATTCTTGATTACTTAGAAACTTCTACGTAACGCATCAAGTCTATTGTCGATTGTGTTACCTTCTCCATATCAGCCTTCAGCTTAATATAGCACTCTTCACGTTTGGCATTCTCCAGCTCGTAGCCGTTACAACTCTTATGCACATAACTGACCTGCTCCGTAATAAAACGGTTCTGGTTGGAGAGACTATTCACAATCGAAATGACATAGGCATCACCCTTGCAATTAGCCAGGCAGTACGTCAGCCCAGCGGAAATCTTGTTCTGCATATTGTCGAAGTCATCCTTGAAAAGCTGATAGGCAGCATCAACTCTACGGTCTGCTGCAGCCAGCGTCTCTTGTTCCAACTGATGCTTGAAGTCCTTTTCCTGCGAGTCCGTCGATTCCTTCGTCCACAAATCAGTAGTAGCACCAAGGGTACGTTTCGGAACCACAGGCTTCGCATCACTCTTGTTGGGCTTCAGATGCAGATAGAATCCGCTCTCAAATCCGTGCCACTCCCATTCCCACTCATGATGGGCATAGTTGTTATGGAACAGCCAATAGTAGAACTTCGGCTCAAATCCCAACGGCCCGGTTTCCATCGACCGCCATTGCAAGTACTTCTCTTCGTCATGCACCTGCGCTGCCACTGTCTGAGTCAGCAACAGTCCCATTGTCATTATTATCAGCGTCTGTCTCATACTGGCCAACTGTTTATTACTGTTTTCCCTATGTCTTCCAATACCGGTGAGCTGAGTATTTCCCAGATATGATCCTCATGAACATATCCGCCTACCAACAAATCGCACCACATATAAGCCTGCTGGATGACATCACGCATATTGGTGATGCTCTGGTTCAGTGTCCAGATGATGTTCATCCTCTCTTTATTAGTAGCCCGGAAGAAGTTCGTTCCTGTAGCAGCCACGGCAAGGTACTGTTTCTTGATATTCTTCAGTTCCTTATAGACCTTGTTATTGGCCTCTAACGTGTACCACGCTACCATCGGCTTACTCCCGGCATGTGCTGCTGCAAACTGCGTAAACTCACTATACTCCTTCGTCAACTTAACGGTATTCGTCACACAGCGGCTCATCTCTGCTGCTAATGACAGGTACGCAAGTGCATCGTTGCTCTTCTTATCAAGGATGGTCTTTACGTCATCGTATTTCTTAGAGACTTCCTTCACCATATCCTTGATAGTGGCATTGGCTGCCAACTGCTTATTGCTCTCGTCCTCGGCACTCATATTCTGCTTATGCTGGTCAATGAGCGCCTCTATGGTAGGCTGGTCGTTAGGCCATATTCCCGCCCGTCCCATCTGTGGGCTCATCATACCCCCCCCTACCACCATGATCATCATTATTACCTTCTTCATCTTTCACTCTAAACTATAAACTCTCAACTATAAACTATACAAAGTCCTCCCATCCTCTTACAATCTCATCCACCGACCACTTCATCTGCATGGCACTACACCATGTGTCAGGGTCAAGTTCCATCAGCAAATCTTCCAGTCCGTTATTTGTCTGGCAGATGAAGATGAGATAGTCCAGATTATTGCGTACAATCACCAAGTCCTCCAGAATGTCATTGGCCATACCCATTCGGTCAGCTCTCGACATGAAGTTATAGCCGTCATCTTTGCCAATGTTTGCTCTGCCACCTCCACCTGGTATCAGCGAATTGTCCTTCAAGGGCGATTTGACATGCCCATTGTTCACAATATTCACGAATCCCGCAATACACTGCTCAGTCTTCATGGTCATATTACTGATCTCATTCATACAGAGTGGCAGGTTAATATGCGGTTTCTTCGTGAGCCAGCTCACGGCTACAGGGATATTGGTCACAATATAGAGGGCATTCTCACCGATTAGCCTATAGTACGCACTCTCCTGACCGAAGCCACCCGTATTCTGCATCGACTGCTTGTACAGTTCCCGAATCAGATGGATAGCGGTGGTGTACTCGGCAATGCGCTCCTGTTTTTTCCGCTGCTCGTCAAGGGTGACATTATGTGCTTCCTCAACAGCAGAGGCAGCAGAGGTGTTCGCACCTACCTGTATCACTGTCTTCCAGTCATAGTTCCATCGCCAGTAGGCATTGGCATGCTGCGTACTGATGAGTACAGCAAGCAGCAGAGCTGTCAGCCTTGTTACTTGTTTCCTTATGCTGTCTTTCCCCATAGTTCCATTACTTTTTGTTCCTGGTTAACCTTATTAGCGAACTTCAGATACTTACCCGTCAGTCCAGCCTTTTCCATATCCCTACAGAAGTGCCTGATGCCCTCAACGGTATCACCTCCATAATGTTTGATATATATCTTCAAGGCTTCTTTCTCGGCACGTTCCGTCGTATAGGCCATATAGCACTCCGGCGGTTCTTCCACGCCATAGACATCTGAACTCTGTCCGCGGCATATCCAGACTTCCTTGAAGTAGTTACGTCCCTCGTGGTTATCCAGCGAGTTAATCGTAAAGATCTGCTGCCGCTGTACGTCTGTGATACCGAGAATGGCAGCAATCTCATCATACCTGTCTTTGAACTTGCTCTGATCCAGCAATATCTTGATGTCGGAGTTGTTGATGATGGCCTCTTTTACGATGGGCGAATCTATCACATCACCGAGTTCCTGGGTCACCACGCCTGCAATGCCGTGGAACTTTCGCACAGTCTTATACAGATACTTGATATACTCTGCCATCGTCGGCGAAGAAATGGCCTTCCACGCTTCTTCGATAATCAAAGCCTTACGTCCTTTCTTGATACGCATCTTCTGCAGGAACACATCCATGATAATCAATACCACGATGGGAAAGAGCACAGGGTCATCCTTGATTTTATCAATCTCAAACACGATGAACTTCTCATCAAAGAGGTTTAAGTCCATATCGTTATTGAGGATGGTGTCCATCTTACCGCCCTTATGGAAGGGTTCCAAGATGGCGGCAAACTCATTGATGGGGAAATCGATTCCCTTCTCCTGCATCATCTGCGGAATACGCTCACAGGCAAATTCATAGAAGGTGTCAAAACTCAGATGGCTAACCTTCAAGTCGCGTTTCTGTCGCTCCATACGGTCAATCCGCTGGTCTATCTTCATCAGATAATGACCTTCTATCAGCTCCGGCATCAGGCGCATCAGCTGGTTGTTGGCATGCTCCCGCTCACCCGCACTGGCACTTTGGTCATTAGCCAGGTTATGCAACTTCTCAATCACGCGCTGCACCTTCGCATGGTGAGCCTTCTCATCCTCGCTATAGGTATCAATACTCCCCTCGCTGTTTGGAGAGGGGTCGGGGGTGAGGCTTACATCCTCATCCTTCTCAATCGCCTCGATATACTCCCCATACTTACCGTTACGCTTATCAGCGAGCAATAGCTGCTTCCTCAGCTCTTCCTTCTCTTCATTGGTATAACCTGTGAAAGGATGGAAGTACGCATCATAATACTCGTTCAGCACGGTATCAATAATGGTGTCCTCCAGCTTCTCGGGTGCTTTGTTTCCCTTAAAGATCTGGAAGATGAGGGACTTCAGGAAGTTTTTCTTCTCACCGAAGTTCTGCTGGTACTCCACGTCACTCACTTTGAAAGGATTCATCGAGATGGGATGCTCCTTGCTATACGAGATATAAGTACCGTGGAAATAACCACAGATTCCCTCATACGAGTCACCCGTATCAACCATCACGACATCGGTACACTGCTCTATCAACTGGCGCACCACGGTATTGGTCGAGAAACTCTTACCGCTACCTGATGGGCCTAAACAGAAGAAGTTACTGTTATTCGTAAGCTTCAGTTCACCTTCCTTACCCGTAAAGTCGATGGCTACGGGCACACCCTGTCTGTCGGTATAATACACCTTCAACGGTGTCACCTCGTCATGCTTCATCCGCTCCTTATAAAAGAGGCACAGGGCCGAGTCCTGCAAAGTCAGAAACAGGTCATAGTCCTTATTAAAGCTATAGGCATTGCCGGGAAAGGAACAGCAAAAGAGTTCCAACTGGTTATAGGCACTCTTCGATGGGGCAATACCCACCTCAAAGAGCCGTGTTTCCAGATAGGAGGTCACCTTCGTCAGATGCTCCGGCTTGCAGGACACAAGGATATTGAAGTTTGTCCATACCATCGTCTTCTGCTCCGTGGCAAGCACATCCAGCACCTCGTCGATATCAGCCTTGGCAACCCTGTTGCTGGGGTCTGGCATCGAGGCATGGCGCTTCGACTTACCTATCAACCGCTGACGTTCCTTACGCTGGGCTGGTATCTGTATCACCTGGTTATAGACCACACAATCGGCCAATGGCACAGACGAGAGAAACGACAGCAAATCGGTGCTCACAGGATAGCCGTTGATAGGCTTGGTCTGCACGGGATGGATAATTGTCGGCAGGTCAATCACATCAATATCGACCAACGAAAAGCTCTTAACCGTTCTGTCGCCCATCCTAAGACTCTCATCACTACATTTCAGGTTGGTCATCCCAAATGGTCCTTTCTTGAAGTCAAAGGCCATGAAGCGATGCAGATACTCGTCTATCTCCTGTCTGCCTAACAGATGATGGGGCAAGCCCTTCTCCTCCAGAATATCCTTCACCTTCTGCACCTTGTTATTAAACTCGGCCCACTTCTTCGGGTCGTAGGCAACAAAGGTGTTCTTTCTGGTTTCCTGGGTAATAATGATAAAGGTACGGATCTCAGTATAGGGTCTGCCCTCATAATAGCGGAAGTAGCTCTCCGTCAGGAATTCCATCCCAGGAGTAATATCATGATGGAAAGCCTGCCTGCAGAAGATATCCTGCTTCTGCAGGGCATAGCCCTCACCGAGTGTCTGGAGGATATGATCCAGCACGTTCATAAAGGCATAGTACTGGTCTGCATCGGTACAGTACTGCTGTACAGGGTTCTCTATCTCGAAGATAGAACTGTAGTTGCCTGCCTTGCTATACAGCACGGTATTCACAACCTTTCCCCGTGCATCGGTAATGTCCTCGATGCCCGAAAAGAGTCCGTCCAGTGTGTTTTTCCTAACGCTCATACAGATGGTGATAATGTTGTACGCCTTTGTCCCGTCGCTTGGTATGCAGTCCCTGTCGCTGCTTCACATAGATGGTAAGCAGTCCGCCTCCGGCACTCACCCCCAGAATCAGCAGGGCAATGCCCAGTCCGAAGAGGACATACCCTGCAATGAAACCGAGGAATGAGACGCCAAAGGTGGCTGCGGCAATGAGGATAAACCTTCCCCGAATGCCCATAAACTAACCGGCATAGTTCGTTTCCATACGCTTAATAGCCGAAGAACTTAGGCAGTGCAACAGCCATCGCTACCAGAGCGGCACAACCACCAATGGTCATCATAATGGTCTTCTTGACATCCTGGTCGCCGTTATTCATCTTATAAAAGACGTTGAAGGCTCCGATGATGCTGACCACTGCGGCAATCACATAGAGGAGGTTACGCACAGGCTCGATGTAGCCCTTGAAAGTGCCGACGGCTCCAGTGATGGCACTCGATCCGGCATCAGCCATAGCATAGCCCGTGCTCATCATCAACATTAACGCCAAGCTGGGCGAGTCTCAATCCTTGGTAAGACAGTTTCGTCTTACATGACTTCAAAAGGGAGCAGAGCTTGCTCCAGTTTTTCTGCATAGTGTGTTTTTCATTGTTTTACTTGTTTTTTTGAAAATCTTAAAGTGGGATTGTGTGTTTTTCATGTTTATCCCGTAAGGTATAGGTCTTATTCGTAAAGCTTCATCACATCTTTCAGGGCTGTGCTGCCTGGATTGTCATGCTCCTCTCTGAGGGCATTGTGCAGCTCATCAATGGTGTAGCCACCGCACATCTGGGTGAGTCCGTCATCCTGATAGGTTTCCTCCTTGGTGGATGTCTTCGTCAAAGGAATGTCATCCCTGCTGACTTTGACAGGCTGGTATTTCTCTACCTCGCCCGTGATGTCCACCTCTTCCTCTATGTGCAGCTCATCAGACAGCACACCCTTAGTAAAGAACAGGTCGTGAATAATCTGATAGGCGTAATAGATGACATAGCCCATGATGATAATTGTCAATAGTGTTGTGAATTTCATAGTATTTCCTTTTTCGTGTGTTTCGTTGTTTTCCTGAATTCGGCTGCAAAATTATAGATAATATTCCAACCGAAATACACTTTTATCAGCTTTATATACTTTTCATTCCCTCCTACTCCATCAGACACAAAAAAACGCTGACCCTCACGAGCCAGCGTCTTCCTTTTTATATTAAAAACAAATCGTATGATTCTCAATCCTCACAGCAGTTTCTGTCACAGCATGGTCTGACTGAACAGTTCGTGGTGAGTAACAACCAAATAAAGTAGAGTCCTTTGTAAGTCCACTGTTTTTCTGGCATTCCGTCAACATCCATCTTCTCTATAATTAAATTTGAGTTCTTTAATGCCTCTGCCAGTTCCCAGCCTGCATCATCATCGTTATCTATGATGACGTCGTTCTGCTTTAATGTACACAGCAGTCCCTCTTCTGGCATACCATAAGCTGCGGCAACAGTTGCGGTGTTCACTGAAAAGCCTGACTCCTGCAGAAACTTGTCAAAGCAAGTCTTGGCATACAGGTCACCACAGCAGGATGCGAATCCTTCATGGTGTTTATCAAATCCCTTTGGCATAATATCCTTGATGGGTATCTGCACAATTCTCGACTTACCATCTGCTTTCTTCTCGCATCTGGTCTCAAAACGTACCGGGATGTCAAAGATGGCCATCTGCTGCCTGTATGTCGTATCACAGAAACGGGCAAGTAGTTCCAGCGTCTTATCCTGCATCACTATATGCTGGGTAAAGCCGTGCAAACTGAGAAGGTAGTCATCGTCTTCGGGATTCTCCTGATAGGAGTAGCCCTCAGCACCGTTTTTTTGAAGCTCATTCACAGCATCATCCCACGAGTTAAACACTAGGTGGTATGTTCCTCGCAAACTGTACGGAAACATTTCACCATGCAACATGCTCTTAAAAGCACCTAGACAATAGTCTTCGAATTCCTTTTCGGAAGATAATAGATTAACTGTCATGTTTTTGCTATTTATAATTTGGTAAATATTTATCATATCATGCTGCTTCTTTGTGCGGTTTTGACAGGAAATTGGCTGTCACATGAATGCTTATCATTCTCGCCAACTCATCAAGAAAGGTTGGTTGCACACGGAAGTCATTAGGTATAAAGCCATCGATATAGTCTTTTGGCCATGATTTCAGCGATAGTCGCTCACAGGCAAAGTCCTCATTGAACGGTAGTTTACAACGCTTGCTCTGGATATAACCGATAAGAATGTTTCTGAGCACATCCTCATAGTTTTTGTTCTCTACTCTCACCGGTCTTCGGTCGTTTTCTACCTGGCGGACTATCATTGTTCGTCTGTTATCGCTCAACTCGCCTAACAGGAAAGCTGCATTGAGCTTCGTTCCTTTCACCTTTCGCACTATGTGGGTATTGCCCACTTCAACATCATAGGTTAATAGCTCCAGTTTTTCCAATCGGAGCTTCTTTTCTGGACTAAGTTCTTTCATTGTATAGTTTTATTTGTTATTATCTTTTCGTTGTACACCTTTATCATCATTCATTTTTCATTCGTCGCTTTTTCACACTTAGTTTTTCGCTTCTGGATGGTGACTGTACCATGCCAGCTTGCGGAAGTCTTCATTTTCGAAGTGGATATAGAAAGCCATCTCGTTCATTCTGGACACTATCCTTAGGCCAAGATGCTCTCTCAGTTGGTCACTGTCGAGGTTGGTACTCACCACCATGGGAAGGCGTAATTTATAACGCTCTGTGATAAGTTCTCGTACTGGATAGAGGGGATTGCCCCATCTCAGAATCTCTGCAGGCTCACAGCCCAGGTCTTCAATGCCGAGGTACGACGGCCAGCTTAACAATTCGTTCCAATCTCTGCTGGAGTCCATCAATGTGCAGATCTTGGTAGCATCAAGGATTCTCAATCCGACATCATCTGACACCAGCCTATGGTCTGTCAGCCAGCGCAAGGCTTGTCGCATAGCTGTCATCAGTGTTGTCTTACCGGTGGCAGTACTGCCGTCCAGTACGATCATAAAGCGGTTATCACCACCATCTGTCAGGAAATGGGCAAGCTTTTTAATGGCACCACTGGTCAGGTTGTTGGGAACATATGCAACTCTGCGCATGGCAACTTGTTTTCGGTATGCCATCTCCAACAGTGCAGTTAGGCTTTGTTCATCCACACCTAACTTAGAGTGGTCTGTCATACCCGGAAGCATAAGAGCTCGTCCTTGACGCTTCAACACCTCTACGAGGGTCTTGATATCCATCGGTTGTCCCATA
>ONKL01000040.1 GCA_900318395.1 uncultured Prevotella sp. | reverse complement strand
ACCCTCGATGGTACCTTCCGAGAACGGGGTGTTGTGCTCAGACATGTGCTTGGCCATCTCGTGGATGTTGAGCGTCTGCTTGTAGCTCACGCGAGGGTAATACTTGCCGTAGCCCACGCTCGAATTGTTGTTGTTTTGTGAAAGATAAAGTTCAATCATGTTTGTAAAATTTTAATGGTTAAATAATTTTGTTACTTTGTCTCGATTCCTCTCTAGCCTGCGCACTGCCTTTGATTCCTTTTGACACTGCGAAGGTACGAAATTTATTTTCGGCTTTGCCAGTTCTTGCAAGTTATTGAAAATTGTTGCAATATTTAGTGTGATTTTCTTCGTTTTTCTCGATTATTTCCACAGCTACGCCATCTACATGACCTCACGCGTCGCACGTTCACGCCCGCAGAGGTGCAGCTGATCTACACACAATTGGGCGAGCCGTAACGAACCCACTTCTCAGAAAATAAGAGAATCTTATTTCCCAGTAAGAGCCATTTGTCACACAGATAAATGGCTCTTATTACTATCATACCCAAAATGCATGGTTATAGATCTTTATCAGTCTAGTGGGACAATGGGACAGGGACATTTGGGGACAATTGCTAAATTAGAAAGGGACAAATATTTGTAATATTATATTTAATTTATATTATATTATAATATAATATAAATTAATATTCTTCTTATCTCATTTTATCAATTTCAAAATTCAAATTGTCCCCAAATGTCCCTGTCCCATTGTCCCGTTCTTGCTGACGACAAGGCATTTTCTTATGATGGTAACTCTCGCAGTGAGCATAGCCATGACGAGTGTGGATGTTGGTAGGATTCTGCAGATTCTTGAGAAGAAAAGAACCGAAGTCTGAGTAGCACAACGGGAGATTAAAAAATAGAGCCAAGCGCCAGGCCCGAGTGAAAAAGAAACTCCCCTGCTCAGGTTTTGGGCAGGGGAGTTTTATTGGGGGGAGCTATCCGATGGGTTAATGTAATGGGGTCAGCGGATAGATGATGTTCACTATCAGGATGTTGGCTGCGAGGATGATGATGTTCATCAGCAAGCCGATGCGCATGAAGTCGCTGAAGCGGTAGCCGCCAGGGCCGTAGACCAGCATGTGGGTGGGCGAGCCGATGGGCGTAGCAAAGCTGGAGCTGACGCTGACCATCAGGGCCACAAGGAACGGGAAGGGCTCGTAGCCCAGCTTTTCTGCCGCCTGATACATGATGGGGAAGAACATGGCACCTGCCGCCGTGTTGGAGATGAACTCGGTGATGAATGTGCCCACGAAACAGATGGCCGTCATGACCACCAGCGGATTGGTGCCGCAGACATCGAGGATGCCGAAGGCGAGGCGCTCGGCAATGCCCGTCTTCTGAATGGCAAGTCCCAGCACGACGGAGCCCGCAAAGACCATGAGGATCTCGCCGTTGATGGACTTCATTGCCTGCGTGGGGGTACAGCAGCGGAACGCGAGCATGGCGATGGCTGCGAGGAAGGCACACTGGAGCAGCGGCATGACATTGAGGGCCGAGAGCACGACCATGAGGATCATGATGGTGGTGGAGACGAGCGTGCCGCGCCCGATGTTGGGCACATCGTCGGAGTCGAAGAAGCAGAGGTCGCTCGTCAGGGAAGAGGTATTGATGTTGATGTTCTTCGGGCAGAGGAACAGCAGCGTGTCGCCTGCCTGCAGCACCACCTGTCGCGGTGCCTGGTTGATGCGCTCGCCGCGACGGGCGACAGCTGCCAGCACCAAGTTGTTTTCCCTCTCAAACGCAGTGCCGCCGATGGTCTTGCCTATCAGTTTGCTGCCGAAGTTGACGTAGGCCGTGCGGAGCTGGCGGCTCATGTCCAGCTCACTCATCGTAAAGACATGATGGTCGGCACTCACCAGCTGGTGCTTTTCAGCCATCTCGATCAGCTCGTCGATCTGTCCGGCATACACCAGATGGTCGCCTCCCATGATGGGCTCGTCTTCAGAGATGGGCGACAGGACATCATCGAAGTGATACAACTCTAACAGGCTACCACCGTTGACGTGGTAGAGACCGGCCTCACCCAGTGTCTGGCCGATGTACGGGTTGTCTGACGGCACGCGCAGCTCCAAGGTGTACTCGCCCGTGGATTCGAAAGCGCCTTCGGGTGCCTTGCGCTCAGGCAGCAGCTTGCGCATGGCGATGATGGAGAGGACACCGACGAAAAGGCAGAAGAGGCCGGGGATGGTGGTGGTGAGGATGTTCATGGCCGTGCCGGTATGTTCGGCATAGAGGCCTGAGATGATGAGGTTTGGCGGCGTGCCGATCAAGGTACACACACCTCCCATGCCTGAGGCGTAGCTCAGGGGGATGAGCAGCTTGGAGGGAGAGATGTTCAGCTTCTTCGACCACATCTTGACGATGTTCACGAAGAGGGCCACAACGGTGGTGTTGCTGAGGAACGAACTCAGCGCGGCCACAGGGAGCATCAGACGGACGACGGCCTTAGAATAGGAATTGGGCTGACCCAACAGGTTCTTCACAATCCATTGGAGCACACCCGTATGCATCAGTCCTGCCACCACGATGAACAAGACACCGATGACGACGACGCTCGTGCTGCTGAAGCCGGAGAAGGCCTCCTTGGCATTGAGGACTCCAGTGACAAAAAGGATGGCAATGGCTCCGAGGAATACCAGGTCGGTGCGGAGCTTGGTGACCAACAGTACTGTGAACATGGAGAGTACTGTGATGATGGTGATCCAAGCATCTATGTTAAAACCTAAGAACATAATATAAAGAGTTAATTGTTATAATCGGCTGTCAGTTCGCAGATCTTGACAATGACCTGCATGGCTTTCTGCATGGACTGGATGCTGACGAACTCGTAAGGGCCGTGGAAATTGACTCCGCCTGCGAAGATGTTGGGGCAGGGGAGGCCACGGAAGGAGAGCTGGGCACCATCAGTGCCGCCACGGATGGGCTTGACCTTGGGGGCTACGCCGCACTCCTGCATGGCATGCACCACGACGTCGATGACGTGCATCTGGGGGTCGATCTTCTCCTTCATGTTATAGTACTGATCCTTCAGCTCGATGGTGACTGTGCCTTCGCCGTACTTTGTATTCATGGTGTCGGCACAGCGGCAGATGAAGCGCTTGCGGGCTTCGAAGGCTGAACGGTCGTGGTCGCGGATGATATACTGCATCCTGGCCTGCTCGATATGGCTCTCGATGCTCAGCAGATGGTAGAAGCCCTGATACCCCTCTGTGGTCTCGGGCGTCTCATCGGCGGGGAGCATCGTGGCGAACTCTGCTGCGAGGGCACTGGCATTGACCATCTTGCCCTTGGCATAGCCAGGGTGGACGCTCACACCTTTTATATATACGCGCGCGCTGGCGGCATTGAAGTTCTCGAACTCGAGCTCGCCCACATCGCCACCGTCCATGGTATAGGCCCACTCGCAGCCGAACTTCCTGACATCGAAATGGTGGGCGCCCATGCCTATCTCCTCATCGGGGTTGAAGGCGATGCGGATATCGCCGTGACGGATCTCCTGATGGTCGCGCAGATAGCACATGGCCTGCACAATCTCTGCAATGCCGGCCTTGTCGTCGGCTCCCAGCAGGGTGTGGCCGTCGGTGACGATCAGGTCTTCGCCCACATGCTTCAGCAGCTCGGGAAACTTGCTGGGGCTGCTGATGATGCCATCGGAGAGGAGGATGTCGCTGCCGTCGTAATGACTGACAATGCGGGGCTTGACGCCTTCGCCTGAGCAGTCGG
The DNA here is from genome assembly GCA_900318395.1 of uncultured Prevotella sp. GTDB lineage: Bacteria > Bacteroidota > Bacteroidia > Bacteroidales > Bacteroidaceae > Prevotella. The sequence goes on along the minus strand of ONKL01000040.1, from coordinate 25,537 downwards.
GGCTGGTGTCGTAATGGGAGATGAATCCGATGGTGGGGGCTTGGGTGTTGCCCTTCAGCGTGGCGTAGATATAGCCGCGCTCGTCCATCTCCACATTGCTGAGTCCCTCGCTCTCGAGTTCCTTCCTGAGGTAGTCGGCGAAGACGAGTTGCTTCGGGGTGCTGGGCACGCTGTCGCTATCCTCTGCCGACTGTGTGTCGAACTGCGTATATTTCAGAAATCTCTCTACAATGTCCATCATACCATGTCCCATGTGAGAATCGTATCTTCGTCGAGGTCGCGTGTGACTTTACGGCCGATGACGATATCGGCGAAGCGTGGCGAGATGCCAGTGCCAGGGCGCTTGGGCATGAGATCCTCGGCCTTGATGACTTCGCCAGCCTTCATGTCGCGGGTGAGTACCAGTGAGCGGCGTGCCTCGCGGCGGGGGATAATCTCACAGTCGAGCACGGTCTTCTCGGGTGAACCAAGTACCTTGTCGATCCACTGGAAGTTGCGGATGGCCTTCTTGAAGTCCTCGGGGTCGCCACCGTGGTAGTGGTCGTTGCCAGGGAGGGTCTTGTCGAGGGTGAAGTGCTTCTCGATGACCTCAGCGCCGAGCAGATAGGCTGTGGCGAGGGTCATCATCGTATCGTCGGGAGCGACATGGTCGCTGAAGCCTACGCGTACATCAGGGAAATCCTTCCTCAATGTCTCGATGATGCGCAGGTTGGCATTGGCGGGATCAGTGGGGTAGGAGAGCACGCAGTGGAAGATGACGATATCCTTGCAGCCTGCATTCTTCAGCACGCGGATGGCCTCGTCGCACTCTGAGAGATATGCGGCACCTACCGACATGAACACGGGCTTTCCCTTGCGGGCGATGTGGTCGATGAAGGGCAGGTTGGAGAGGTCGCTGGATGAGATCTTATAGAAATCGACCATGGGCTCGAGATAATCTGCTGAGGCATAGTCGAAGGGTGTCGATGTGAAGTCCATGCCCTTGGCGTGGGTATAGTCGCAGAGCTCGCGATACTCAGCCTCGCCGAAGTGGTCGTGCTTGAGGAAGAGTTCGTATTGTGTCTTCGTGGGCTCCTTGGTGGTGTCCCAGTAGGCTGGTGAGTTCTTCGACACGATGGTGCCGGCCTTGTAAGACTGGAACTTGGCGCAGTCGATGCCAGCCTCGGCAGCAGCGTCGATATAGAGCTTGGCTGCCTCGAGGGGAGAGATATTCATGACGCGGGCTGTGTCGTAGAAGTTCACGCCCATTTCTGCAATCAGATACGGTTTTGTAGTACGCATAGTTATATAATGTTTAATGTTTAATCTCACAGATTATTGATGAGGCTCATCACTTTCTTTCGGCCGCTGCGGAGGTCGTGGCTCAGGAGCATGTCCTGATAGTGCTGTCGGCTCTCTTTCGAGAGACGAAGATACATGCGCAGCGTGGCCTCGATGATCTCGTCGGTGGGATTCAGGCCGATGTAGGAGAATCCGTTCTCGTTGCACACGAAGCCATGCTTCTCTTCGCGGTGGTTCTGCGCCATGGCGATGGAGGGCACTCCCAGGAGGGCCAGCTCGAAGCTGGTGCGACCCTTGGAGGTGACGGCTACGTCGCAGCTCGACATCAGTTCGGGCATATTGGCCACGTCGTAGTAGACATCGAGGTTGTCGTAGCTGTTATACTCGAGCAGTTCCTCGACATTGTGCTTGGCACGCCCGAGGGCAACTACGAAGTGCATATCGGTATATTCGGGCTTGGTGACGATGCGCAGCAGGCGATCAGTGTAGTTCTGGGGATCGGCTCCTCCGAAAGAGATGAAGACGCGCTCTACCTGCTCCTTGATCTTAATGGGCTCGTAGAACATGAAGGTCTTGCCGCAGATGTAATACTCCTCACCAGCATGGATCTGCGGGAACTCGTCGTCCTCATAGAGGGCATTGATCACAAGGTCGGCCTTCTGGATGCCTTCGCCGTCGTCCTCGAAGTTGATGAGCTTGGCATGGGGCAGCACGGAGCGCAGTCCGATCATATAGTCGATGGAGGTGGTGAGGATATCATTGATGAAGATGGTGTACTGCTCTCGGCGGCAGATGTCGAAGAGTTCAGCGATGCCATCGACAGCCTTCAGTGTGTGGGCAGTATGTCCGAACACCTTGGGATCAGTCTGGTTCTTATCGTAGAAGATATCGGGCTTGACATAGAATTCGTCGGCAATCTCGAGTGCACGGTAGATATGTCCGATACCTCGCTTGTTATTGCCGTTGACATAGATGGCAACCTTTGGCTCGCTGAGGGCCTTGGCCACGCTCTGTAGGTCGGAGAAGGTGTCGACATCCTGCGACTCACTCTCGGATAACTCGAAGACATCGACCTTGCTGCCGATGCGCGTCTCGGGAGTTACCACGCTGCGCTTGGAGATGACGAAGGCTCCCGTCTCCATATAGCATGGCGGCAGGTACTGGCGGTTCAGGCGCTTCTCGTAGTTGGGCACCTTGTGGCCGTCTTTCTCGCCCCAGGAGAGGTGAGGCTTGTTGATGGCCGATATGAGTGTATCGAGATCATTGTCGATGGCATACTTCATGGCGCTGTCGAGCGTCTCCACCTTCAATGTGGGCGAGGTGGGCTGCATGGTAACGATATAGTCCCACTGTCCCTCGGGGATGGCATCGGCCACCACGGCATCGAGGGTAACGGCATCGCCGCAGAGCCGCTCGTCTCTCCACTTATGTCCCACTCCCATCTGGGTGGCGATGATGCGCACCTCGGGAGAGTCGGTAGTTACCACGACATCGGTGATATACTCTGACATCTGAGCATTCTTAATGGAATAATACACGAGGGGGCGCCCAGCTACAAGGCGGATATTCTTGTTGGGGATACCTTTCGAACCTGCTCTTGCGGGGATAACTGCTAATATTTTCATGTGTTGCAACTTAGTAATGTACACCCGCACGGAATCGAACCGTGACCAACGGAACCGGAATCCGTTATTCTATCCTTTAAACTACGGGTGCAGTTTTTTTGATTCGTGTGCAAAATTACTGCTTTTAATTAAGAATTAAGAATTAAGAATTAAGAATTAAATTCTTTTAAGGAATACGGAGTATGTGCAAAATGTTAGCGAAAATCAAGGATTCGTAACATCTTTGCAAAAATTTCTCTTATTTTGCTTGCACTTTGATAATTATTTAGTATCTTTGCGGCCAAATTAAGCATAAACAGAATATGGGACAAGTAATTAAACCTGTGATGTATGAGCCGCTGCTGGATATGAAGCAGACGGAACAGGGTATCAAACTGATTAAGGATTTCTTTCAGCAGAACCTCTCGACGGAGCTCCGCCTGCGCCGTGTGACTGCCCCCCTCTTCGTGCTGAAGGGTCTGGGTATCAACGACGACCTGAACGGTGTGGAGCGTGCCGTGACGTTCCCCATCAAGGACTTGGGCGATGCGCAGGCCGAGGTGGTACACTCACTGGCTAAGTGGAAGAGGCTCTCGCTGGCAGAGTACAAGATAGAACCAGGCTATGGCATATATACCGATATGAACGCCATACGTGCCGATGAGGAGCTCGACAACCTGCACTCACTCTACGTGGATCAGTGGGACTGGGAGGCCGTCATCCGCAAGGAGGATCGCACGCTGGCTTTCCTGAAGGACGTGGTGGAGCGTATCTATGCTGCTATCCGCAGAACGGAATACCTGACCTGTGAGACTTATCCGCAGATCAAGCCCTTCCTGCCCGAGAAGATTCACTTTATCCATGCAGAGGAACTCTTGCAGATGTATCCTGACAAGACACCGAAGGAGCGCGAGGATGCCATCTGCGAGCAATACGGTGCCGTATTTATAATAGGTATAGGTGGAAAGCTGTCGAACGGTGAGAAGCACGACGGACGTGCCCCTGACTATGATGACTGGTCGACAATAGCCGAAGACGGACGTCAGGGACTGAATGGCGATATCCTGATCTGGTATCCTGTGCTGGGTCGTAGCTTCGAGCTCTCGTCGATGGGTATCCGTGTGGATAAGGAGAGCCTGCTCAGGCAGTTGAAGCTGGAGCACAAGGAGGAGCGCGAGCAGCTGTACTTCCATCAGCAGCTGTTGAACGACAAGCTGCCCTTGAGCATCGGAGGCGGTATCGGACAGAGCCGACTCTGTATGGTGCTGCTGCATAAGGGGCATATCGGAGAAATCCAGGCCTCTATCTGGCCTGACGACATGCGCCAGCAGTGCAAGCAACTTGGCATGAATCTCATATAATATATAATAGGTGTGGATTCGACACATATTTAGGGGCACTTCGGTGCCCCTTTTTGATGCTTAACCCCTAAAATTTGCTTTAACGACTTTAATTTTTGATATTTATTGTAAACGTTTGCGAAAAAGTGCTAACTTTGCCCCAAAATAAACAACAAATAACAACATTATTATACACTAACTATTAAACTGTATGAGAAAAGATCAAGTTACAGACAAGCTGTTGTCGGGTACCAATGTACTCCGACGACTGATGTTCTTGGCTCTGATGGCCATCTGCACCTCAGGTGTATTTGCCCAGAAACAAGTGTCAGGAACAGTGGTTGATGCGGCCGGTGAGTCAGTCATCGGTGCCAGTGTCATGGTAAAGGGAACTTCTACAGGTACGATTACCGACTTTGACGGTAAGTACAGCCTGAACAATGTTCCTGAGAACGCAAGCCTCGTATTCAGTTACGTAGGTTTCCGTAACCAGACTGTTGCCGTTGCAGGTAAGAGTCAGATCAATGTGACCCTCGAAGAAGACCGTCAGTTGCTCGACGAGGTGGTTGTAGTAGGTTATGGTGTTCAGAAGAAGAGTGATGTGACGGGAGCTCTCGCCCACATGGACTCTAAGGAACTGACCGCTATGCCAGTGACAGACGCTTTGCAGGCTATGCAGGGTAAGGCTGCCGGTGTGGACATCACCAACAGCCAGCGTCCTGGACAGGTAGGTTCGATCACCGTGCGTGGACAGCGCTCTATCAGTGCTGAGAACGGTCCTCTCTACGTAGTCGACGGTATGATTATCCAGAATGGTGGTATCGAGAACATCAACCCTGCTGACATCGAGTCGATCGAAGTATTGAAGGATGCCTCTTCTACCGCTGTCTACGGAAGCCGTGGTGCCAATGGTGTCGTACTCGTTACAACCAAGAAGGGTAAGGAAGGAAAGGTAACTCTGAACTACTCAGGAACCGTGACCTTCTCGACTCTCCACAATGTATCAGAGATGATGTCGGCTGCAGAGTGGCTGAAGTACTCACGCTATGCTTACTTTAACAGTGGTGCATACGGTGACGGTACGCCTAACTACGATCTCGATTATAAGATTTACGGTAACGTGCCTGCTTCTTGGGCCAATATCGAGAAGGGTTGGAGTGCAGACCACTCTACCTTCGACTACTCGAAGATGGGTTCTTACGACTGGGAGAGTGCAGGTAAGCGCACAGGTATCACCCACGAGCACACCCTGAGTGCATCGGGCGGTACTGACAAGTTCAAGGGCTACGGCTCATTCGGCTATCTCGATGAGAAGGGCGTTATGCCTGGCCAGAGCTACCAGCGCTTCACATTCAACACCTCATTCGAGGGTAAGGTGCTGCCTTACTTCACCATGGGTGTGACGATGAACGCTTCTTATGGTACTCAGGAGTATGGCTACAGCTTCACGAAGTCGACTACTGGTGCCGGTGATTACTACAACGCTCTGCGCGGTATGCTGCCCTGGTCTGTTCCTTACGATGAGAATGGTGCCTATATCGAGTATCCTACTGGTGATGTAAACATCCAGAACCCTATCGACGAGCTCAAGTATACTCAGAATCAGCGTAAGAACTTCCGTATCAACGGTAGTGCCTACGGACAGCTGAACTTCGGCAAGATCTGGAAGCCCCTCGACGGTCTGACCTATCGCATCCAGTTCGGTCCTGAGCTTCAGTATTACCGTGCAGGTACAGCCAACGCCGCTGAGGGTATCAACGGTGCAGGCCGCAACCAGATGGTCTACAATCCTTACCAGCGCGTAGCCTATACATTGGATAACATTATTAATTATAATAAGATTATTGCTGACATCCACTCTATCGGTATCACTCTGTTGCAGTCGGCTTCTGATTTCCACTATGAGTATGGTAACATCCGTGCCAACGTGGCTACTTCTGAGGAGTTGTGGTTCAATGCTCACTCTAACAACGATCCTACAGACTACTCTACAGGCCTGACAGACCGTTCGATGAGTTCTTACATGGCTCGTGTGAACTACTCTCTGATGGACCGTTACCTGCTCGCAGCCTCTATGCGTTGGGATGGTGCCTCACAGCTCTCTGAGGGTCACAAGTGGGCCAGCTTCCCCTCTGTATCACTTGGTTGGCGTATTGAGCAGGAGAAGTTCATGAAGAACGTGAAGTGGATAGATCAGTTGAAGCTCCGTCTCGGATGGGGTATCTCTGGTAACTCTGCTATCGCTGCCTATGCAACAAAGGGAGCCGTTCAGGATCTTACCTATACCTGGGGCAAGACACCTGAGGTGGGTTATGTACCCTCTGATCCTAATGCCAAGAGTCCGGCCCTGATGGCCAACCCCGACCTTGGATGGGAGAAGACTACACAGTGGAACTTCGGTCTCGACTACAGCTTCTTCCGTGGACGCCTGGGTGGTTCGATCGATGTATATACTACCAAGACCAAGGACCTGCTGATGGCTACCACGATTCCTTCACTGACTGGTTACACTCGTACAATGGCTAACGTAGGTGAGTCTTCTGGTTGGGGTATCGACCTGCAGATCAATGCACTGCCCGTTAAGACCAGAAACTTCGAGTGGAGCTCTGTTCTCTCTTGGTCGCTCGACCGCAACAAGATCGAGAAACTCGCCAATGGCGTCGATGAGATCATCAACACCACCACTGGCTACGGCAACTGGTTCGTAGGCGAGGAAATCGGTGTCTACTATGACTATGTATACGACGGCATCTGGAAGACCTCTGAGGCTGAGCAGGCTGCTGCCTATGGCCGCAAGCCTGGACAGATCCGCGTGGTTGACATCAACAACGACGGAAAGATCGACGGTAACGACCGTGCTATCGTGGGTAAGGCTCGTCCTCGCTGGAGCGGTGGCTGGCGCAACACATTCACCTTCAAGGAGTGGGAACTCTCATTCTTCATCTATGCTCGCTGGAAGTTCACCGTACCTGCTGGTTCTGTCAACCTCGACGGTCGCTATGCTATGCGTAGCCTCGACTACTGGGTAGCTGGCGAGAACGAAGGTGCTGAGTACTACGGACCTGGTACCAACGGTCAGAGTGCCGATACCTATGCTGGCTCTATGAACTATCAGGATGGCTCTTACATCAAGATGCGTAACATCTCACTGGGCTACAACTTCAACAAGAAGCAGCTTGCTCCTCTGGGCTTGAACTCTCTGAAGCTCTATGTTCAGGCCATGAACCCGTTCACCATCTACTCTAAGTGCAAGTGGCTCGACACGGATATGCTTAACTACGATAACAACACTACCAACTTCGGTACCACTACCACTATCCGCAGCTGGGTTGTCGGTCTTAACATTGGATTCTAAAAAGAAGATTGCGATATGAAACTGAATAAATTATGCATGGCGGCACTTGTTGCCGGAACAATCGGAGTGACACTCTCCTCTTGTAAGGACTCCTACCTCGACGAGACACAGATCACTCAGCACGACACTGAGTACTTCAAGACTCAGGATGGTCTCGACGCACTCGTAACGGGTGCCTATCAGACACTGAAGTTCAGATACGAGTACCAGTGGGCTTACAATATGTGGCACATGGGAGTCGACGAGTTTACTGGCGGTAATAACGATATCGCTGCCTATAACCACTACAGCTCAGCACTGAACTCTACACAGGGTGACCTTGCTACCGTATGGAATACGTACTACGGACTGATTGAGCAGTCAAACATCGTGATTGCTAACGTGCCTCAGTATTATGACCAGTCATCACCCAACTATAACGTTCGTTTGGGTGAGGGTTATTTCCTCCGTGCCTACGGTTACTTCGAACTCGTGAAGCTCTTTGGCGGTGTGCCCCTCAAACTCCAGCCTTCTTCAAGCCTGGAGACCTACTTTACCCGTGCCACCGCAGATGAATGCTACAAGCAGATTATTTCTGACTTCGAGCAGGCTTACAACCTTCTGCCCACCTCTTCGCTGCAGACTGGTCGCCTGCTGAAGACTGCTGCTGCTCACTTCCTCGCCAAGAGCCACCTCTTCCGTGCCTCTGAGGCTAATGACAGCTGGAACAGCAGCTATAAGGCTTCTGACCTTGAGGCTGTGATCAAGTATGGTAAGGAGGTTCTTGCTGCTCACCCGCTCTGCGACAACTTCCTCGATCTGTGGAACTATACCAAGCCCAACGACGTGAACGAGAGCGTGAGCGAGGTTGTGCTTGCTGCACAGTTCTCTGACAACAGCGACTCTTGGGGACGCTTCGGCAACCAGATGCACCTCTGCTATCCTTCTGTATACCAGAACCTCGCAGGTTGTGTGCGTGATATCTCCGGAGGTCGTGAGTTCTGCTACGTCAGTGCTACAGAGTATGCTATGGAGGTGTTCGACCGTGTGAACGACAGCCGTTTCTGGAAGTCATTCGTCACTGTATACAACTCTAATAAGGGTAGCGCAGCTCCTAAATGGGAGGAGAGCCAGAGTGCTTACTTCCCCGCAGGTGCCGTTGCTGGCGAGGGTCGTTTCAAGGGCGGCGAGCCTGGTATCAAGTATATCGTCAATGCTCCTGAGGACAAGCGCTTCACCGACATCGACGGCAAACGTAGCGACATCGGTGTGCTGAAAGACGGTAAGCTGATGAATACCCACACCTTCATCCGTTACTATGCAGACGAGGACTTCAACTGGAACGTGAACAAGGCTGAGCGTACAGGTAACTACTATACCCTGTATCCCCACAACCGTAGCGTGGCTATCTCTAAGTGGCGTGACGGATCACGTAATGGCTATAACTCACAATTTGGTTGCCGTGATGCCATCACAGCTCGCTCTGCTGAAGACGTGCTGATGATTGCTGAGGCTTACATCCGTCAGGGTGAGGGTCACTATGCAGATGCCATCACCTATCTGAACATGCTCCGCGACCGCGCAGGATACTATGAGGGTGAGGATCGTTCTAAGAGCCCTGATGGTGGTCAGGCTTATTTGAACAACCCATTGGGTAATGGTGTGGCAAATACCGATGGTGTCATCTATACCGATGCCAACACCTATTACGAGTCGAACAACATCGCCGAGACCACAGCTGAAACCAAGAGCGTCATGCACCTCAACAGTGTCGATGATATCTACAACATGCCTAACGAGCAGCGTATCTATCAGGCACTGAAGTGCAACAGCAATGCAGAGAAGATGATGTGCTTCCTGCTCGACGAGCGCAGCCGTGAGCTTATCGGTGAGGGTCATCGCTATGAGGACCTCGTACGTACCCGTACACTGGATGCTCGCTGGCATGCTTTCAACGACGGTGCAGGTCAGGGTATTGGTAACTTCGATCCTTCGAAGCACTACCTCCGTCCTATTCCACAGTCATTCCTCGATGGTATCACCAACGAGAGTGGTGCCAAACTGTCTGATGAAGAGAAAGCTGCCATGCAGAATCCTGGCTATTAATTCGCTGACTGATTCATACAAATCATTATAAGTTAGTATGCGTTAGGCCCCGCACCCTGTTCATTCAGGATGCGGGGTTGTATTTTTTTCCTGTTTTTCTTTGAAAGTATCTTTTTTTTTCCTACCTTTGCAGGCAAACTTAAAAAGATTGCAAAAGTATGAAGAGACTGATGTTACTGGCTGTGATGTTTTGTGCGACGATGCAGATCATGGCTCACACAGATGTAAACGAGCGTCCGAAGCTCGTGGTAGGTATCGTTGTAGACCAGATGCGATGGGATTATTTGTCGCGCTATTATGACCAGTATGGTAAGGATGGTCTTCGCCGTCTGATGGACAAAGGTTATTCGTGTGACAATTGTCTCATTAACTATGTGCCAACGATTACAGCCATCGGCCATACATCGGTCTATACGGGTGCGTCGCCTGCTTTCCATGGTATATGTGGCAATGACTTTATGATTGACGGGCAGAAGGTGTATTGTACGCAGGACGATAGTGTGGATCCTGTGGGAAGCGATAATAGAAAGAAGGGGTGTATGTCTCCTCGTAACCTGCTCGCTTCGACCATCGGCGACCAGATCAGAATGCATACGGATTTCGAGGCGAAGGTGATCGGTGTGTCGTATAAGGACCGTGCTGCCATTCTGCCAGCAGGGCGCAGTGCGAATGCTGCCTACTGGCTCGATACTCAGAATGGACAGTTTATTACCAGTACCTACTATATGCAGGAACTGCCACAGTGGGCGAAGGATTACAATCAAGCGCTGAAGCAGAACAAGGAACTGCAGAAGGTTGGTAGCCGCGTGGGATATTATCCTCTCTGTGGACATATCACCACCGACATGGCCATAGCTGCACTGAAAGGCGAGAATCTGGGTAAGGGCAAAACCACTGACATGCTCTGTGTCAGCTATTCACAGACTGATGTGATCGGCCATGAGTGGAGTACGCGTGGAGAACATACTGATGAGGCTTATTTGGAACTCGATAAGGACATCGCACGTCTGCTGAAAGCACTCGACGAGCAGGTGGGTGAGGGTAACTATCTGGCTTTCCTGACAGCCGATCATGGTGCAGCGCATAATTTTCAGTGGATGCAGGATCATGGTCTGAACGGTGGCGCCTGGAAGGTGTTGGATGAGTATGCACCGAAGCTGGATCAGTATCTGAAGGAGCAGCTGGGTGAGGCCGCCAGCCTGAAGGTGGTCGCGATGGTTAATTCATATCGCATCTTCCTCGACCATGCATATATTGTCCAGCAGGGGCTGGACATAGAGAAGGTGAAAGAGGCTATCGTGAAGTTTGTCAGGACGGCACCTCACGTGGTGTTTGCTGCCGATTTTGAGAAGATACAGACTTCGAGTCTCCCTGATCTGTTACGCTACAGGGCACTGATGGGTTATCATCCGCGTCGTTCTGGTGATATTCTGCTGATTCTAGAGCCAGGCTGGTATGAGTTTGGCAAGGGATCATCACCTGTAGGTACGACTCATGGCGAGTGGAACCCTTATGATGCCCATATCCCCTTGCTGTTCTATGGCTGGAAGGTAGAGCATGGAAGCACCAGCCGTGAGGTGCATATTACGGACATTGCGCCTACAGTCACGCAGATGCTGCACATTCAGCAGCCCAACGCCTGTGTGGGCGAGGCCATCGGTGAGGTCGTAAAATAACGACTTCTATTTCAGAAACTTATTGACCGCCTTGTCAGGACCTAGGTAGAAACCTGGTTCTGAAGGCTGGTTGTAGCCTACATTCTGGGCTGCGGTTGACAGCCTGTAGGGAATGTCCTCCATCAGACAGTTGATACGGTGGTCTGTGGGGATGGGTGTAATGAAGATACGGAGCTCATCGGAATCGGGTGTGCGGGCTATGACTTCTTCGCGCCAGTCGCCCAAAATGTCAGCAGCGAGGCAGGGGTTCGATTTGGTGCCGTTGTTGAAGACAACCCCATCAAGGTGTTTGACATCGATAATGGTCTTCTGCTGCCAGTCGTATTTCGAAACAGTCTCATGATCGAGTAATTCGCGTAGGAGGTCACCATCCCACCAGATGCCGAAATTCACGGAGAGATAACGGTCACCCAGTTTGAGATGCTGCTGGTGTTGTGGGTCGTCAGGATCCATGGCTGTGTAGAGCACATCGCCCTTGATATTGCGGATGCCGTGACTGTCAGTACTCCACATCTCCACACCGGGATTCTCTGGATCAATATCAGCTGCCATGGCACGTCCTACATCACTCTTTGATGGCAATTGGAAGATGATCTCACCTGTTTTGGCTTTACGGAAGTCAGAACCATCGCGCCTGTTCTCATGGCAGTCCCACACCTGTAGTTCATCTGTTGTGGGGTCGAAGGCCATGAGATGGATAGCGTCTCCATGACCCATACCTGTGTTATAAAGGCCTTGTCCGTCGTGGTCAACAGCCATCGAACCATAGGTGATCTCATCACAACCATCACCGTCGACATCAGCAACTCGGAGGTTGTGATTACCTTGTCCTGCATAGGTGCTATGGGGCTTGCCGTCCTTGCCAGTGCCAGGGGCATCGGTGTCGAATACCCAATGCTGTTTCAATTCACGACCGTCCCAATCCCATGCGGCAAGGACTGTACGTGTGTAATAGCCTCTACAGAAAATGGCCGAGGCGTGCTTGCCATCGAGATAACCCACAGCAGCGAGCATGCGATCAGAACGGTTGGCGTAATCATCGCCCCAGTCCTTCAGGTTCCCACGCTCAGGAATATAGGGTTTGGTATCCATAGCCTTGCCTGTGATACCATTGAACACGGTGATATATTCAGCTCCTGTGAGGATTCGCCCGGTCTTGGGTCGTCCTTGCTTGTTATACTTGGACCATTCGCGTTCGGGTGTCGGGTTCTGGGCATTTTCGGGGGCACGATGACGGTAGTCTGCCAGACTGTCGCCAATGATTTGTCCCAATCCGTCGCGCGTTCCGTCGGAGGTTTTCACGATAAACTCTGCCTTTCCGTCGCCATCCAGGTCATAGGCGATAAAGGGTACGTAGTGGGCCCCGGAGCGGATGTTGATACCCATGTCTATACGCCAGAGATGTGTGCCGTCAAGACGGTAGCAGTCGAAGAGGGTAGGCCCGGTATAACCATCGTGGGCATTGTCGTGGGCATTAGAGGGATCCCATTTCAGAATGATCTCATACTGTCCGTCGCCATCTACATCAGCTACAGAGGCGTCGTTGGCACTATAGGTGAAAGTCTCGCCATCAGGGGTAGTGCCTGCAGCTGGTTTCTGAAGTTTAAGGGGCAGGTAGCCATTAGGGGTATCTGCTTTCAGTGTGAAACTGCCGTCGCAGCCGCCACCACGTACTTCATAGGTGGCATCGACTGTCAATGGTTGGGAGTCGATAAAGAAGGAGCCTCCTTTCGTAAGGGGAGCAGTATTAAGCTTTTGTCCGTTGCGGAAAACATCGAAGGGCTGTCCAATAGCATCTGATGAGAGTGTTCGCCAGCTGACAATAACCTGTGCACCATCTCGGAATGCTACAACACCACGGTTGAGGTGCTCGAGATTCAGTTGGGTGCGGTCATATCGTGGTTGTGCATGAAGTACAGACAATATATCAGTAGCAACAAGTAGAGCCAAGAGTAAAATGGACTTCTTCATATTCGACTTTAGTTTTTAGTATTTGTGTGCAAATATACCGTTTTTCTTTTAGGAAAAGAATAAGATTATCAAAGATTGGGGGTGGATTATCAAAAATTAAAGGCTATTTAGGTAATGTTGGCGTAATTTTGTAGCCAAAACAAATGATATGAGACGAATATTGCTTTTACTGACCATTGTTAGTTTGTATTCTATTAAGGTTCGTGCACAGGTGGTGGATACTGTGTTGAACAAAGTGAGTGAGAGGCCTTTTTACTTCTCCGTACCCGTAGAGGATGGTAACTATAAAGTGACTGTCACTTTAGGTAACAAGAAGAAGGCTGCCCAGACGATGGTTCGTGCTGAGTCGCGTCGTCTGATGGTGGAGAATTGCTTGACGAAGAAGGGCAAGTTTGAGACATATAGCTTTATCGTCAACAAGCGGTCACAGGAGATTCCTGGTGGTGGGAAGGTCAGCCTAAAGCCTCGCGAGCTTGACTATCTGAACTGGGACTCGTTGCTGACTTTGGAGTTCAATGGTGCAGCCCCCGCCGTACAGCGCATCTGCATCGATCCTGACACTACGGCCACGACCATCTTCCTTTGTGGAAACTCAACTGTGGTGGATCAGGAACTGGAGCCGTGGGCCTCATGGGGACAGATGATTCCACGCTGGTTTACCGACAAGGTGGCTATCTCGAATCATGCTGAGAGTGGACTGACCGTTCGTACTTTCCTTGACGGACATCGTTTAGACAAGGTACTATCGATGCTGAAGAAGGGTGATTATGTCGTCTGCGAGTTCGGCCATAACGACCAGAAGGAGAAACGTCCTGGTGATGGGGCTTGGTATCATTTCGCTCATGGTCTGAAGACCTTCATCGACCGGGTACGTGCCGCTAACGGTCATATTATCTTCATCACTCCGACGCAACGCAGAAGTTTCGATGAGGCTACGCATACCAAAATTCAGGAGACCCACCTCGACTATCCCGATGCCATGCGGGCGGTGGCCAAGCGTGAAGGTGTTCCTGTGATAGAGTTGCACGATATGACACGTACCTTCTTTGAGACCCTTGGATATGAAGGCAGCAAGAAGGCGTTGGTACATTATCCTGCCAATACATTCCCTGGGCAAGACAAGCCGTTGGCTGATAATACCCACTTTAATCCCTATGGCGCCTACGAGGTGGCTAAGATGGTGGTGATGGGTATGAAACAGTTGCAGTTGCCTGTTATCGGTGAATTGAAGGCTGATTGGCAGGACTTCGATGCCGCTCATCCTGACGATCCAGACGCCTTCGTGTGGTATCAAGCTCAGAAGCAGGATGTCACTAAGCCCGATGGAAACTGAAGAAATGAAAAGTGTATAATGATAAAATTGGACGATTATGAAAAGATTTGCATTTAAGATGTACCTGAAACCAGGTTGTGAGAAAGAGTACGAAAAGCGTCATGCAGCCATCTGGCCTGAACTGGTGAAGATGATCAAGGATGGAGGTGTTAGCAACTACAGCATCTATTGGGACAAGGATACTAACATCCTGTTTGGCTATCAGGAGTGCGAGGGCGAAGGCAATTCACAAGACACGGAGAACGTAGACCCGATCACCCAGAAATGGTGGGATATGATGGCTGACATCATGGAGGTGAATCCCGATAATTCGCCCGTCACGGTCCCTATCCAGGAGGTGTTCCATCTGGATTAAAGATTGACCTATCTTATTTTTAACGGATTAATCTGATTTTTCTTTGTGAAAATGAAGATTAATCCGTTTTCTTTTTGTATCTTTGCAGCCCAAATGAAATAATTATAACGTTATAAGATAAAAAGAAATGGCTGAAACTAAGAAGATTAAGACCGCTTTGGTGTCGGTATTCCACAAGGACGGACTCGACGAACTCCTCAAGAAACTGAATGAGGAGGGTGTGAAGTTTTTGTCGACAGGTGGTACGCAGAAATTTATCGAATCTTTAGGTTACGAGTGCCAGAAGGTGGAGGATGTAACCACTTATCCTTCAATCCTCGGTGGTCGTGTGAAGACACTGCATCCGAAGGTGTTCGGAGGAATCCTTGGTCGTCGTGAGAACGAAGGTGACATCGAGCAGATGAAGCAGTATGAGATTCCTGAGATTGATTTGGTAATCGTAGACCTTTACCCATTTGAGCAGACAGTGGCAAGTGGTGCCTCTGAGGAGGATATCATTGAGAAGATCGATATCGGTGGTATCTCACTGATCCGTGCAGGTGCCAAGAACTTTAAAGATGTGGTGATTGTGCCGAGCAAGGCTGAATACAGCGTACTGCTGAATATCCTGAACGAAAAGGGTGCTCAGACTGATATCGAGGATCGTCGTATGTTTGCTACTCGTGCCTTTGGCGTGAGCTCACACTATGATACAGCCATCCATACATGGTTTGAAAAATAAAAAGGTATAAAAGAAAAAGGTAAAAGGATTATATGGGATTTTTCAGTTTTGTACAAGAGATAGCAATGGACCTGGGAACGGCCAATACGATTATCATCAGCGATGATAAGATCGTGGTCGATGAGCCCTCAGTCGTTGCTTTGGACCGTCGTACCGACAAGATGATTGCAGTTGGTAACGATGCTAAGATGATGTATGAGAAGACGCACGACAATATCCGTACCGTTCGTCCTTTGCGTGATGGTGTAATAGCCGACTTCTCGGCCTGTGAGCAGATGATTCGCGGTCTGATTAAGATGGTTCACTCTGGCAGCCGTCTGTTCTCGCCCTCACTGCGTATGGTGATTGGTGTGCCCTCTGGTTCTACTGAGGTTGAACTGCGTGCCGTACGTGACTCTGCGGAGCATGCCGATGGTCGCGATGTGTATTTGATCTTTGAACCTATGGCTGCTGCTATTGGTATTGGTATCGATGTCGAGGCTCCCGAGGGTAATATGATTGTTGATATCGGTGGTGGTTCTACCGAGATTGCAGTGATTTCACTGGGTGGTATCGTGGCCAATAACTCTATCCGTACTGCTGGCGACGATCTGACGGCAGATATCCAGGAGTATATGTATCGTCAGCACAACGTAAAGGTCAGCGAGCGCATGGCTGAGCGTATCAAGATCAATGTGGGTTCTGCCCTCACTGATCTGGGCGAGGAGGCTCCCGAGGATTTCATTGTTCATGGTCCTAACCGTATTACGGCATTGCCAATGGAGGTGCCCGTATGCTATCAGGAGATTGCTCATTGTCTTGATAAGACTGTCTCAAAGATTGAGAACGCCGTGCTCTCTGCCCTCGAGAATACACCTCCCGAGCTCTATGCAGATATCGTAAAGAATGGTATCTATCTGGCTGGTGGTGGTGCACTCCTGCGTGGTCTTGACAAGCGTCTTACGGATAAGATGCATATTCAGTTCCATGTGCCCGAGGATCCCCTCCACAGTGTTGCAAAGGGCGCAGGTGTAGCGCTGAAGAATATTGATCGTTTCAATTTCTTGATGAGATAAAAACGTATAGGGAATGCGCAACCTGCTGGATTTCCTGCAAAAGTATCATCACTGGCTAATTTTCATATTGTTGGAAGTTGTCAGTGGTGTTCTGTTGTTTAAGTACAACAGTTACCAGAATAGTGTATTCTTCTCATCGGCTAATGCTGTTATAGGGAAGATCTACCAGTGGGAAAACAACGTGTTCTCATTCTTCAACTATGGCCGGATGAACGAGGAGCTCACGCTTCGTAACTTTTATCTGGAACGACAGGTTGACCAGTTGCGCCGTCTCTATGGCGATCTGACAAGGGATACCACGGCACTTGAACGTACCGGGCTGGAGTTTCTCAGTCAGTACGAGGTGATTCCCGCAAAGGTGGTCGACAATTCTATTCACAAGATGGAGAACCTGATGACCATTGACAAAGGTCGTGCCGACGGTGTGGAGCCCGATATGGGAGTGGCTTGTGGCAATGGTGTCGTGGGTGTTGTCTATCTGGTAAGCGATCATTATGCGGTCGTCATTCCTGTGCTCAATGCTTCTTCGTCACGCATCAGTTGTGCCATCCGTGGACGAGGTTACTTTGGCTATCTGCGCTGGTATGGCGAAGATCCTGCTGTAGCCTATGTCGAGGATGTGCCTCGTCATGCGCGTTTCAAGTTGGGTGATTGGATTGTCACCAGTGGTTTCTCCTCCATCTTCCCTTCAGGGGTCTTGGTGGGGAAGATAGAGCAAGCTTATAACTCGCGCGACGGATTGTCGTATAAGTTGAAGGTACGCTTGAGTACGGATTTCAGCTGTGTGCGCGATGTATGTGTCATCAGCGATAAGGGAATTGCTGAGCGAGCAGCATTGCAGAAGGCTGCAGAGGATTCATTGATTTTCAAACAACAGAATAGATAACGATATGACGACTGAGTGGATGATCCGTCTGGCACAGTGTGTGGTGCTTGTATTGGTTCAGGTGTTGTTCCTGAATCATATTCACCTCTTTGGCCTGGCTATTCCTTTGCTCTATATCTATATCGCTATCACTTTCCGTCGCGGTACCCCCAAGTGGGCAGCCCTGCTTACCAGCTTTTTACTTGGTCTGGTTATCGATACATTTTCAGGTACACCTGGCTTGGCAGCAGGTTCGCTGACGCTTATTGCCATGGTGCAGTCCTATTTGCTGGAACTGTTTGTCCCGCGCGACTCTGCTGATAATATGGAGGTGTCGATCTCGTCGCTTGGATTCTCTAAGTACGTTCTGTTCTCAGGTTCACTTGTGCTTCTCTATTGTCTGGTGTTCTTCGGCCTCGAGTCGTTCAGTTTCTTCAATGTGTTATCGTGGTTAGGTCATACAGCGGCTAGTGCAGTGCTGACGTTGTTGGTTATTCTGGCCATTGAAAGTGTTCGTTCTAGGTGAAGGATTCCAGTCTTGAATATCGGCATTATGTGATAGGTGGGGTGGCTGTCTTGATAGTGGTCGTCTACATTATCCGTCTGTTCACACTCCAGATTACGAGTGATGACTACAAAAAGAGTGCCGACTCCAACGCCTTCCTCAAAAAGATAGAATATCCTGCCCGCGGTGCTATCCTTGATCGTCATGGAAAGTTGATGGTGTATAACCAGCCTTCTTACGACATCATGGTGGTGATGAACGAGGTTAAGGGGCGTCTCGATACCCTTGAGTTCTGCAATGCTTTGGGCATTTCGCATGAGGAGTTCGACAAGCGTATGGCTGCCATAAAGGATCGCAACCGCAATCCTGGCTATTCGCGTTTTACGGAACAGGTATTCCTGAGTCAGCTCTCTGACAAGGATTTTAGCATGTTCCAAGAGAAGATGTTCCGTTTCCCTGGTTTCTATGTTCAGAAGCGTACTGTTCGCCAATATCAGTACCCTGTAGCAGCTCATGTCTTGGGCGATGTAGCAGAGGTGTCGCCATCTGATATTGAGGAGGATGATTATTACCAGCCAGGCGACTATATTGGCAAGTTGGGGGTTGAGCGTTCTTATGAGAAGGAACTGCGTGGTGTGAAAGGCATTCAGATTCTGTTGCGCGATGCCCATGGTCGTGTACAGGGACGCTATCGTAACGGAGAACTCGATCAACGGGCACAGCCAGGAAAGAACCTGACCCTTGGCATTGATCTCGAACTACAGAAATTGGGCGAGCGTCTGCTTGAAGGTAAGATTGGTAGTATCGTGGCTATCGAACCTTCTACAGGCGAGGTGCTCTGCATGGTGTCGTCGCCGTCTTATGACCCTCGTCTGATGGTTGGTCGTCAACGCTCGAAGAACCATCGTGTTCTCTCGCAGGATGTCTGGAAACCCCTGCTCAATCGCAGTATCATGGGACTTTATCCTCCAGGATCCACGTTTAAGACCTCACAAGGCCTTACTTTCCTTTCTGAGGGTATTATCACCCCTGCCACCCAATATCCTTGTGCCCACGGTTTCAACTTCAGGGGTCTCCATGTAGGCTGTCACGGACATGCAGCTCCATTACCATTGGTACCTGCATTGAGTACCTCTTGCAATGGTTTCTTCTGTTGGGGACTCTATCACATGCTTAATCAGAACATCACGAAATACGGCAGTGTGCAGAAGGCCATGGATACATGGCGTGACTATATGGTGTCGATGGGCTTTGGCTACAAACTGGGCATTGATCTCCCTGGAGAGAAGCGTGGCTTGATACCCAACTCGCAGTTCTACGACAAAGCCTACAAGGGTTCGTGGAACGGCTTGACAATCATCTCTATTTCTATCGGACAGGGTGAGGTGCTGCTCACTCCTTTGCAGATAGCCAATCTTGGCGCAACAATTGCTAACCGTGGCTATTATTACGTGCCTCATGTGGTGCGGAAAGTGCAAGGGGAACCTATCGACACAGCCTTTACTCGCCGTCACTATACTAAGGCAGAGCGCACTGCTTATGACTATGTTGTGCAGGGCATGCGTTCTTCAGCACTCGGTGGTACGTGCCACGAGTTGGCCAGATACGATTTCGAGGCCTGTGGTAAGACTGGTACAGCCCAGAACCGAGGCCACGACCACTCTGTCTTCATGGGTTTTGCACCTATGAATAATCCCCAGATAGCCGTTGCCGTATATGTAGAGAACGGCGGATGGGGTGCCACCTATGGCGTGCCCATCGGTGGTCTGATTATGGAACAGTATATCAAGGGAAAGCTCTCCGAAGCCTCTTTGGCCAAAGCACAGAGCATTCAGGAACGACGCATCGCTTATGGTACGACAGACAGGTAAGGAAAAAGGCGTTTTACGCTCGCTCGACTGGTGGACAATAGGCATCTACTTGGTGCTGCTCGTTTTTGGATGGGTCAGCGTCTGTGGTGCAAGCTATGATTACGGCGATACTGATATCTTCAGTCTGAGTACACGCTCAGGTATGCAGATTGTATGGATAGGTACTTCAATCGTACTTGGACTTGTGCTTCTGTTGCTTGATGATCGTTACTATGATATGTTCGCCTTTATCATCTTTGGGCTGATGCTTCTATTGCTTTTCGGCACCATCTTCAATCCTCATACTATCAAAGGCTCTCGCTCATGGCTTGTATTGGGTCCAGTACGTGTCCAACCAGCTGAGTTCGCGAAGTTTGCCACAGCTTTGGCTTTGGCAAAGTTCATGAGTATCTATGGCTATAGTTTGCAGAAGTGGAAGGACGCAGCCTTCACGCTGGCTATTATTCTTGTGCCGATGTTCTTCATCATCATGCAGCGCGAGACGGGCTCAGCACTTGTTTACCTGTCCTTTTTCCTGATGCTTTATCGCGAGGGCATGCCTGGCAGCATTCTCTTTGCGGGTGTTTCGATGGTGTTATATTTCGTGGTGGGCATCCGTTTTGCCGATGTGATGCTCTTTTATACCCCCACGTCGGTGGGTACGTTTGTCGTGCTCATTTTCATCCAGTTGTTCACGGTGGCGCTGATCTTTGTCTATTGCCGTGATCGTCGCGAGGCTTTGCGCCTGCTGGGCATCTGTCTGGGCATCATGCTGATTTCGTTGCTGTTCTCGCTCTACGTCATCCCCTTCGACATTTCTTATGTTGAAACGGTTGTATGTGTCTTGCTGATCCTCTATCTCGTATGGCGCTTCCTGATGACGCGCTTCCGCGATTATCTCTGGATTGCGATTTTCTCATTAGGTTCGTTGCTTTTCTTTAATCTGGCCGATTATGGTCTTAACCATGTGCTTGAACCTCACCAGCGTGTGCGTATCAATGTGCTGCTGGGTCTTGAGGAGGACCTCAAGGGAGCGGGTTATAATGTCCATCAGAGTGAGATTGCCATCGGCTCTGGTGGCCTTGAGGGTAAGGGTTTCCTGAATGGCACACAGACGAAACTGAAGTTCGTTCCAGAGCAGGATACCGATTTTATATTCTGCACCGTTGGCGAAGAGGAGGGCTTTGTTGGTTCTGCTGGTGTGTTAGTGTTATTCTTGGCATTGATACTGCGACTGATATATCTGTCAGAGCGCCAGCCTTATCGTTTTGGACGTGTCTATGGCTATTGTGTGCTCAGCATCTTCTTGTTCCACGTGTTTATCAATGTGGGCATGGTATTGGGACTGACGCCTGTCATCGGCATCCCATTGCCATTCTTCAGCTATGGTGGTTCGTCGCTTTGGGGCTTCACCATTCTGCTTTTCATCTTCCTGCGTATCGATGCAGGCAGGAATATGGTGCGTCAATAAATCTATTCTTATTTTTTGATGAGTATGATGCCTAGGTCAACGACACCTGGCAATATCTCGCGTTTCATGTTGTGAGCCATGCTGATATGCAGTGAGTCACCTTCCTCAAGTTCCAGATCGCCAAGGTCGAAGGTGTATTGTTGCAGGCTCAATCCCTTCCCTTTCGGATTGCCACCTTGGTCAATGACGCTGAACTTGTGCTGACTGCTGTGCAAGATCCCCTTGGGTTGTACTTGAATCTCTATATCCATCGACAGCGCCAGAAAGGGGAAATCGTCGGCCAGTCTTAGTCCCAGTTTTTCTTGGTAAGTACCAGCCGCCTTCACAGGTGGTACGTCGAAGGTGATGGTATCAGTCTTCTCCCATGTTGTATCATCAATAGGCGCATAGTTGGCATATACTGTCTGCTGACGGCTGCACGAAGTCATACTCCATGCAACCGTCAGTAGTAGTGTGCCGATAATGCATTTCAGATTATTCCGCAGCATGACCTTTGTCTTTATGGTTGTCCTGGCGGTTATTGCTGGGCTTTTTCTTCTTTTTCTTTTTCTTCGTTTTGTCGAATCGGCTGATATCGCCTCCGGCGAGGTCTACGTGTTTTGTCTCAGTCTTTTTAGCACTGTCTTCGTCCAGCGTGAGGGGCTTCTCACCTTTGCGGTTCATTTCGATGATCTCCTTGGCACGCTCGGCCGTGATGGTCTCGAGGTTCGCTGCCAGGTTTTTGTCTGTCGAGTAGGTCACGAGACCTGCCAGGATATCGCTCTTGAAGAGGTGATAGTCGGCATCTTGTGTCTGCAGGATGATGTCCTTGCCAGGCAGGTGCTTGCCTGCTTCCACATAGTTGTCTACCTCATAGTTCAGACAGCACTTCAACTTAGCGCACATGCCTGCCAGTTTCTGGGGATTCAACGAGATGTCTTGGAATCGGGCTGCATTGGTGCTCACACTCGAGAAGTTCTTCATCCAAGTGGCGCAGCAGAGTTCACGTCCACAGGGGCCTGTACCACCGATGCGCCCTGCTTCCTGACGTGCACCGATCTGCTTCATCTCGATTCGCACGTGGAAGGCTGCCGCCAGGTCCTTGATCAGCTGACGGAAGTCCACACGTTCGTCGGCGATATAGTAGAAGATGGCTTTGTTGCCGTCGCCTTGATATTCCACGTCACCGATCTTCATGTCCAGTCCCAGACCCTTGGCTATCTTTCGGCTCTCGATCATCGTACTGTGCTCACGTGCTTTGGCCTCGCGGCATTTCTGTAAGTCGGTCTCACGGGCGATGCGGTAGATGCGCTTGATGTCATCTGCCGATTTCAGGTTGGCCTTCTTGACTTGCAGATTGACGAGTCTGCCTGTCAATGTCACGATGCCGATGTCGTGCCCCGGACTTGCCTCCACAGCCACGATGTCGCCCTTTTTCAGCTCCAAGTTATTCACGTTGTGGTAATAGCCCTTACGGGTGTGCTTGAACTGCACTTCCACAAGGTCTGTAGTCTCAAGGTTCCCTGGCACATCAGCCAGCCAGTCGTAGGTGTTCAACTGTCTGTCCTGTCGGCCCACGGCCTGATGACAGAGTCCTCTGTCACAGCCCACCTTTACGATATGTTCTTTTGTTTTCTCCATATATTCTTTATTTATATAGGGTATTCTAGGTTTTTCCTAGGGGCTCCTATGTTTTCTGTAAAAGCAGTACGATCATTTGCAGTGCAAAGTCGTAGAACACGATCTTCGCGTTGGCGTTCTGCCCGATATCACGGATGGCAAGATTAGCCAGATCGGTAATGGGCAGGATATTATTCTCGTTGACGAATCTTGCGAAGTTCTTGGCGAAGTTCTCCTCTTCCTGAGTCATGTAGCAAAGTTCCTCCTGCTTGAAGTTGTACATAAAGTTCTCCCTCGTCATACGCAGGAAGTAGGTCAGCCATCGCTTCTGTTTCTCTCGTCCCATGGCACTCATCTGCTCGCTCCACTTGCGCAGGTCTTTCAACTTACGCTGGTAAGCCAGCCTCATGAGTGTCTTATACATATCGAGGAAAAGCTCGTTTTCCGAGCCTACTTGTAGTTCCTCCAAAGCTTTCAGCCAGTTGCCGTTAGCCAGACGACTGATACGCCTGGCAGAATCCTCGTCGATGCCTCTGCGCTCAATCAGAGCCTTGCGGATATCCTCGTTGTCGGTCTTCTTGATATCAATGCGCTGAACACGGCTGCGAATGGTCTCCAATAGTTTGTCGGGCTCCTCGCTGACCATGATGAAGATGGTCTGCTGTGGAGGTTCTTCTATCAGTTTCAGCAACTTGTTGGCACAGGCAATATTCATGCGCTCTGGCAGCCAGACATAGCTTACCTTATAGCCGCCTTGGCTCGATTTCAGACTCAGTTTTCTGACCAGTTCGTCGCTCTCGCCAGCAGTGATGATGGCTTGTTGGTTCTCGCCTTCCATCATCTGCATCCACTCGTCCATAGTGAAGTAGGGCGTGTCGGTGATGAGCTGGTGCCACTCCTTTGCAAAGTCATCGCTCACTGGCATGTGCTCGCTACCCATCGACGGCAGTTTGATAGTGGGGTAGGTGAAGTGCAGGTCTGGGTGCTCCAGTTTCTGAAGCATGGCCTTCGCGCTAGGTGTACCATTGTCGAGCAGTGTGCATGCCAAAGCCAGTGCCAAAGCCTTCTTGCCGCTGCCCTGAGGACCACAGAGCATCAGTGCATGAGGCAGACGGTCTTCTTTTACCATCTGCATCAGCCTGTCTTTGGCATCCTGTTGTCCTATCACTTCATTGAATGTCATACCAAACGCTTCACAACTTCAACGACGGAGTCAACCGCCGAGACGGTATAGAAATGAATATTCTGAATGCCGTGGGCGTATAGCTCCTGACACTGGGCCGTTGTCCATTCGATACCCAGCTGGCGGGCATCGTCGTCAGTCTTGCACTTCACGACCTCTCTGGCCAACGGCTCTGGAATGTCGCAGTGGAAGGTCTTTGGTACTACCGTCAACTGTGTCAGCTTGGCAAAAGGCTTGATGCCTGGAATGATAGGAATGGTGATGCCCATCGCACGGGCTTTCTCCACAAACTGGAAATACTTCTCGTTGTCGTAGAACAGTTGGGTCACGGCATATTGCGCGCCCAGATCCTGTTTCTCCTTCAGATACTGCATGTCCATCTCCAGATTAGGAGCCTCTTCATGCTTTTCGGGGTAGCAGGCCACGCCGAAGTCGAACTTCTTGCCTGGACGCTTGATGGGCGTACCGTCAGCAAAGAACCCTTCATTAAACTGCCTTACCTGTTTGATAAGGTCCGTCGTGTGGGCATGTCCGCCAGGAGTGGGCACGAAGCGACTGTCTTCCTTGGCCTTGTCGCCACGAAGTAGGAGCAGGTCGCTGATGCCAAGAAACTGCAGGTCGAGCAGCTCATACTCGATATCGTCGATAGTCGCTCCGCTGCAGATTACGTGTGGCTGCACGGGAATGTTATATCGCTGTTGGATGGCAGCTGCGATAGCTACCGTACCTGGACGGCGACGAATGCGCTGACGCTCAAACTGTCCGTTCGCCAGTTCCTTGTACACAAACTCAGAGTGGTGAGTCGTGATGTTGATATAGGCAGGATTGAATTCCCGCAGTTTATCGATGTCGGCAAACAATTTCTCTGTGCCAGTCCCTTTCAGAGGAGGCAGCACTTCAAAGGAAAATCGCCTTTCGACTGTATCTTGATGGATGAATTCTGCAACGCTCATCTTAACATTTATGCATAAATCGCTGCAAAGTTACGAAAAATTGAGTGAAATGCAAAAGGAAAACTAGTTTTTCTTTTCATTTCCGAGCGCTGGTAACTTCGGCAGAGGCAAAGTTCTTGCCAAAAGCAAGCGACGCCCAAGCGTCGAGCGACGAAAAATCGAGGGAAATACAAAAGGAAATGCAATGTATTTCTTAACAAAAGATTTGCAAATGACGTCGCGTCTATATAATTTAATTGGTTCTGCATCAATTTGGGTGGTAATTCCATCCCCATTTCACCCCGCTGTACAGCATCTTGGCTCTTAGCACCTCTGGCTTGGCTCTGTTGAACATA
>ONKL01000041.1 GCA_900318395.1 uncultured Prevotella sp. | reverse complement strand
ATTTAGGTTCATACATACATTTGGTTTAAGGTTTATAAGTTAGTAGTAATTGTTCAGGCAGTCGGGCATCTGTAGCGTCAGTGCCTGACTGCCTATTTGCACCAATAATAGCCTTGATTATTTGCTTGTTCATACCAATATTATAAAGTATACTTTGTTATATTCAGAAAAAGTGCCCACCTTTTCGAATTATTAACAGTTTTGCAGCTTGCATACCTTTGAATCACATGAAAAAATTAATCAAAATTGCTGCCACTGCTGCCACAGATTTGCTGAAATACCTTTAAAATAAGGTATTTTAAGTGCGGGAGCAATGTGGCAGCAGTGGCAGCAATGATGGAAATTTGCCTAATCTTTCCATAATTTTCCCCTTACTATTTGGAATTTCTTTCTTTTTGTTGTACCTTTGTAGGCCAAAATAGATAAGAAGAATAACTAAAATGACATAAAATCATGGATAATAAGAAAGAAATCATCCCATTGAGTCTGACGAATGACTATTCAGATGTGCCTTCATGGTATGTGCTCTGCACCAACGGACTGTGCCCCTTCCAAGGCAGTTGCCTGCGCTATCAGGTTGCTTCATGGGCGCCAGAGAGCATGGAGGTTGCTACATGCGTGATGCCCAAGGTGCTCAAAGACGGCAAATGCCGTTGGTATGACAGACGGAATGTTGTGGTATGGGCTTCAGGCTTCGCACACCTTTACGACTGTGTGATGAAGAAAGACTATACCTCTATGCGCAAAGGAATCACCAGCTACCTGCATGGGCCGAAGACGTATTATGAGTACATGCGTGGAGAAAGACCACTCTCTCCAGAACAGCAGCAGTGGATTCAGGATTTTGTCAAGAGTTTCGGCTACGAATGGGAAGTTCCCTTTGATCGATACTTCGAGGCTTATGAGTATCATCATGTTCTACCATCCCAAACTTAAGACAAAGGATTTTGTCGCTAATAAATAGTTGAAAACATCGTTTTCTTCTATGTAAAACATCGTTTTCAATTAAATAAAATATTGGTTTCGATAGTAGATAATCACATATTCTTTCGAAGAAAATAGTGTTTTATATTTAAGAAAAGGCATATATTGAAGAATAATTATCACATATTAGAAAAGGAATAATGAAGTTTACACTCGTATTAAGAGATAAGAAAAACGCTTTGAAGCTCTCTACGAAGAGCATTGAGAGCTTTGTGGAGCGTATTAAGCATGACACGAAGGACGGTGCCGTGGCCCGTCGTCGCAAGCAGCTCTGTATAGACGACTATATGGAGAGCTATGATCGTCAGTACCCCTCGCACATGATCTATCCCTCTGCGGAGTTCGAGAAAGACGAGAACGACAACCTCCGTATGAAAGCCTTCAATGGGGTGGTGGCGCTGACAATCGACGGCCTTGAGAGTCAGACGGAAATCGATGCCGTGAAGCAGGCAGCCCAGATTCTGCATTATACGCTGGCGTCTTTTGTAGGACCATCTGATAAGGAGGTGATCATCCTCGTGAAGGTTGCGAAGGCTGATGCCGCTTATCCGAAAATAAGTGCCACTTCCTCGCCGATAAGCGGCACTTCCGCTGAAACAAGTGGCACTTATCTGGATGAGGAAGAGGCTGATATGCTTTGCCGTGAAGGCCATCGCATGGCTACAGCTATCTATCAGGGCATCCTCCCCAGATCGATTCGTCAGGAGACCTACTCCGTGCGCAGTTGTTTCCACATGCCTTTAGACGCACAGCCCTATCTGAACATGAAGGCTCTGGCACTGCCAGTAAGTGCTAAGCCGTTGAACGTCAGTCCGATGGTATCGCAGATTCAGGTAGTCAATTCCATCGAGGCTACTGATGACGAATCGCAGACGGTGAGCCGTGAGACTCACCAGCTCATGGACTTCCTCAATGCGCACTACCTGTTCCGTTACAATACGATTATGGGATATACGGAATATAAGGACAATGAATATAAGTATATGGACTGGGCGCCTGTGGATGACCGCACCCTGAAAGGCATGACGATGAAAGTGCGCCTGGCAGGTATCAATGCACACGACAACGATGTGCGCCGCTATGTGCAGTCGAACATGATACGCCCCTATAATCCGATAGGTGATTATCTCTGGGCGCAGTATGACAAGTGGGATGGGAAGGATCATATCCGCAAACTCGCCAGAACGGTACCCACGAAGAATCCATACTGGGAAGACTGGTTCTATACCTGGTTCCTCGGCATGGTGCGCCAGTGGCAGGTAACGAACCTTGCCAAATACGGCAATCAGGCAGTGCCGCTGCTCATCTCTACACAAGGCTGGAACAAGACCACCTTCTGCGAACAGCTGTTGCCGCCAGAACTGAGCTTTGGCTATATAGGCAATCTTCAGATGGACGACAAGAAACAAGTGCTGCAGCAGATGGCGCAGATGCTGCTCATCAATCTCGATGAGTTTAATCAGATATCGCCGCGCATCCAGCAAGGATTCCTGAAGAACATCATCACGCTCTCGTCTGTGAAGATCAAGCGTCCCTATGGCCGTCATGTGGAGGACTTCCCGCGTCGTGCCTCGTTCATCGCAACGACGAATCAGGCTGATGTACTCGCTGATCCCTCAGGCAGTCGCCGATTCCTGAGTGTAGAGCTGACGGGGCCCATCAAGGTGAGCACGCCTCCTAATCACGAGCAGCTCTATGCACAGGCCATGCACGCCTTGCACCAGCACGAGCCCTACTACTTTGGCCCTGAAGAGACGAAGCAGATCCTGGAGTGGAACCAGAGGTTCACGGTGAAGACGGCTGCCGAGCAGTTCTTCTTCGACTATTTCGAGCCTGCCACTAATGAAATGGAGGGTGAATGGATGACTCCTACAGCCATTTTCAATCATTTGAAGGAAAAAGTGGGCATCAGTTTGCTGAAACCAGCGAATGTTTCCGCCTTTGGACGCAAACTTTCGCATATTCCTGGGCTTATAAAGGACGAAATTCACAAGGGTTCGGTCTATCTTGTGAAGAAAAAGTAGCTATTTCGGCTATTTGCTGCCACTGCTGCCATATTGCTCCCGTAAGTGAAATACCTTATTTTAAAGGCATTTCAGCAAATCTGTGGCAGCAGTGGCAGCAATTATGAGTAAAACAAAAATATACGGAATGCAACTTGGGGCCTGGCCCCAGCATGCAGTTTTTGGAGTAAATCATTTAATCGTAACCAAATTGTAATCGTTAAGATTTGGATGATTTGCTCTTTTTTTGTATCTTTGCTGCAAAATCATTAAAATAAGTATAGATATGAAGATTGAATTGTTTTTCAGGTTACTCGGCTCGCTGGCATTGCTGATTTACGGCATGAAGACGATGAGCGACGCCTTACAGAAATTAGCAGGACCAAGTTTAAGACACATATTAGCCCGCATGACAGGCAACCGCCTGAGTGGTATGTTGACAGGTACAATGGTTACCTGTGCTGTGCAGTCATCATCAGCTACGACGGTTATGACCGTTTCGTTTGTCTCGGCAGGACTTCTCACGCTGGCACAAGCCATCTCGGTCATCATGGGTGCCAACATCGGCACTACGCTTACCGCCTGGATCATGTCGTTAGGCTACAATGTAGACTTGACTGTCATTGTTTTCCCTGCCTTCCTCATCGGTATGGTGCTCATCTACAAGAAACGCCATCGTGTAGCAGGCGATCTCCTCTTCGGACTGGCATTTCTGTTCTGGTCACTGGTCATGCTGAGCAGTGTGGGGCGTGAAATGGACTTGGCTCACAATGCAGATGTGGTCAGTTTCTTTGCCTCATTCGATACAGGCAGCTATCTCACCATCCTTGCTTTTCTGGCCGCTGGTACCATTATTACCTGTGTGGTGCAGTCGTCGGCAGCGGTGATGGCCATCACCATCCTGCTCTGTTCAACGGGTGTACTGCCTATCTATATGGGTATCGCCTTGGTGATGGGCGAGAATATCGGAACGACGGCAACAGCAAATCTTGCAGCCCTTGGTGCTGGTACTGAGGCACGACGGGCAGCACTGGCTCACCTGTTGTTCAACGTTTTCGGTGTCATCTGGGTGCTCGCCGTGTTCTATCCTTTTGTTGATCTGGTGTGCAGCCTTGTCGGCTACAATCCTTCTATGGCAGGACAGACAGAGCGGATTCCTGTTGTGCTGGCCATGTTCCACACCTGTTTCAATGTCCTTAACACAGCTTTGCTCATCGGCCTGATTCCTCAGATGGAGCAGATCGTTTGCAAACTTATGCCAGAAAACAAAGAGGAAGCCAAACAACCCACGACACTGCACTTCATCAGTCGTGGTGTGATACAGACGCCAGAAATTGCTGTACTGCAAGCACAGAAGGAAATCGTACATTTTGCCGAGCGTATGCATCGCATGTTCGGGATGGCAAGCGCTCTGATAGATGAGAAGGACAAGAAGGAGTTTGAAAGTCAGTATGCACGTATCGAACGTTATGAGACCATCGCCGACAACATGGAAATAGAGATTGCAAATTATCTCGAACAAGTGGGCAATGAGCACCTTTCTGACGAGACAAAGGATAAGACCCGCGTGATACTTCGTCAGATAGGCGAACTGGAATCCATTGGTGATGCCTGTTACAAGATGTCCCGCACAATCAGTCATCTGCGTGAGAACAAAGAGGATCTCACTGCTGAGCAATACACCAAGCTGCGCGACATGCTCAGACTGGTGAACGAGTCTGTGGTGCAGATGATTGTCGTGGTGAGCGGGCGGCGCAAAGACCTGTCACTGGCTGATTCACTTTCTATCGAGAACGACATCAATGAACTCCGTAACCAGATCAAGAGTGAAACCGTCGTGGGGGTTAACTCACATCAGTATTCCTATACTCTCGGCACTCTCTATAACGACATCATCGCCGACTGCGAGAAAATCGGCGACTATGTCATGAATATCGTTGAAGCCCGCCTGGGTAAGCATCTGCTCAGCTATCATGGTTTGAGCTTGAACCTCGACAAGAAGACTACCACCGTTGACGGCAATCCCGTCAATCTGACCCCTACAGAGTTCGAACTGCTCCACTTGCTTCTGGCAAACCATGGAAAAGTACTCTCACGCCAGCAACTGATGGATACCATCTGGGCAGGCGTCATCGTCACCGACCGCACCATCAATGTCAATATTACCCGTCTCCGCAAAAAACTGGGAGCATACGCTCAGAATATCGTCAGCCGTACAGGCTATGGATATGTGTTTGAGGAGCAAGATAATCAAAAACCGTAATACTTGGCCAGGCTGATGCGCTGACGTTAGCTGTTTGGCCAGTCTAAGAACTCCAGTTCCAGCTCTACCCACTGCTGCTGATTTTGTTGTGCTGCACTTTTCTGGCCAGATACGCCCAAGCCTAACAGACGAATGGGATGGGAGTGGAATTCCACACCACGCATCAGTTGTTTGGCTAAAGGCAGAATCTCTTCCTTAGTGCGAAGAATATGGTCGACGGTGATGCTGCGGGTAATCTGCTGGAAGTCCTGGCGCTCGGCAGACTGAAAGCGATCTTCCGTCTGCTCTCGCTTATGCGCAAACTTGACCTTTAGCGTCAGGGTGCGTCCCTCAAAGTCGTTCTTCTCAATTCGCCTGACAAGTTCCAATACTATATGATAGAGGTGGATGGTGACGGCAGCATTCTCGCTGATGTCCGATTCAAAGGTCTGTTCGCAACTGACACTCTTCCGCTCCCACTCGCTGATAACTGGCCGATTATCGATGCCTCGTGAGAAATCGTAGAACACCTGCCCCATTTTGCCGAACTCCTGCGTCAGGCGGCTCAGCGACATATTTCTGAGGTCAAGGCCCGTGAAGATACCCATGCGATGCATCTTTTCAGCGGTCTTCTGACCCACACCCCATATCTTCTCCACTTTCAAATGGGCGATGAAGTCCAATGCCCTGTCAGGATGAATCACCGTCAGTCCGTCTGGTTTGCGCCAGTCAGAGGCAATCTTCGCCAGGAACTTACAATAGCTTACGCCTGCCGATGCCGTCAGTCCTGTCGTCTCACGGATGCGTTGCTTAATCTCTCGCGCTATATCCACACCCAATTCCATACCTTTCTTATTATCTGTCACATCAAGGAATGCTTCATCGAGCGAGATAGGCTCAATCAAGTCGGTATAGTCGTGAAATATTTCGTGCAGTTGCGATGATACTTCTTTATACCGCTGGAAATGAGGCTCAACGATAATGAGTTGGGGGCACAGACGCTTGGCCACCTGAATAGATTGTGCAGAATGTACGCCGAAACGGCGAGCCTCATAACTCGCCGTAGACACAACACCACGCTCGGCATCGTGACCAACTGCTATCGGCTTGCCCTTCAGCTCTGGATTGTCGAGCTGTTCTACAGCCGCAAAGAACTGATCCATGTCTACATGGATGATTTTCATGGCTCAGCAGAGCTTGCGAATGTTAAATTAAATACTGTGCGAAGAACTCTGCCAGTTTATCCCAGGGAATCATGTTCTTGGGTTGTCCCTTGCCTGCTTTTTCTTCGTAGCCGCCATCGTAGAGATCGCAATGCGAGGCGTCGGGGATGATGAGCAACTGCTTGTTCTCTGGGTTGGGGTTTGGTTCACCCACGAACTTATAACCCTCGGCCTTACCATCCACCATATAGTGATAGGCGGCCTCGCCAAAGTAGCGCGAGTGGGCATCGGCACCATGCATCACGAGAACGGCAGAGCGAATCTCGTTGATGTAGTATAGGAAACGGCTGTTGGCGTATGCCTGTGTTCCGATGACGCGCCAGCCGTCGTTAGAGTTGCCAGAGCGCTTGTGATAGCCGCGTGGGGTTTTGTAGTAGTCGAAGTAGTCGTGCACGAAACGGGGTGCCTGTGGGGGTACGGTGTCGAGCACACCACCAGCCATTGCGTTGGGGTCAGCGAGACGCTGCTTGGAGAGGTTCTCACGATTCTTGTGGCGAGCTTCTTCCACGTCGAAAGCATCATTGTAGTCGTTGCCGCTAACGCGCGTCATATCGTACATTGTTGAAGCTACGGTTGCTTTGATACGTGTGTCGGCAGCGGCAGCATTCAAGGCAATGCCTCCCCAACCGCAGATGCCGATGATACCTATCTTCTCAGCATCTACATTTTCCTGTTTCGACAGGAAATCGACGGCTGCCAAGAAATCCTCTGTATTGATGTCGGGCGAAGCCGTGCGACGCGGTTCACCACTGCTCTCACCCGTATAGGAAGGGTCGAAGGCCAGTGCCACAAAACCACGCTCCGCCATCTTCATGGCATAGAGTCCGCTACATTGCTCCTTCACGGCTCCGAAAGGACCACTGACAGCGATGGCTGCAAATTTTTCACTTTTCACTTTTCCCTTTTCACTCGCCGCAGGTGTATAGAGATCTGCCGCCAGTGTCAAACCATACTGTGTTTCAAACGTCACCTTCTTGTGATTCACCTTCTCGCTCAGCGGGAACACCTTGTCCCACTCCTGCGTCAATGTCAATTTCTGTTCCATATTGTTGTCTGTAGTTTGTTTGTTACTGTTTGTGCAGCCTGCCAGTATTCCACCCAGCAGCGCTGCGGCTAATATTATCTGTTTCATAAAATCACTTTTTTGCCATTCTTGATATAGATACCTTTAGAGGGATTGTTTACCCTCACACCATTCAGCGAGTATATGTTCCCTTCATCCTTAGAAGATGAGTTAGGGGTGAGGCTCCTTATGGCGGTTGCGCCCGACGAAAGCGACAGCGTTACCATGACATTCCCCTGTCCGGCTTTGAGGAAAGACTCTAATTCCGCCTGCGACGAATACTCCATATGCCCCAAGCGGGTGTAACTCCATGAGTTTGATCCATAGAAGAGCACGATCTGGTTACCACTGTAAAGGATGACGTCGCCTGCCTGTGTTGTGGTCTGCGTGTCATTCGTGGGCAACGAGCGTCCCAATGCGCCCACCTTCTCGAAACCGCCGTAGTCATGGGCTTCATAGGTGATGTCACCCTCCTGTAGGGCCGCCACTAGTGTCTGCGTTGCGGCATTATCAACCAGCTCAACGGAGAGCGTCTTACCATCGATGGTGATATACAACTTCTGTGTCATAGTTTGTGCCATCACTTCACTGTCTTTCGAGAAACCTGTTAGAAGCATTACTGCCAATATGAATAATATCTGTTTCATGGGTGCAAAGATACGACAAAATCCGCTTCCAGCGGTTATCCGAATCGACGGAATACTTACCAAATTTAACTTTTTTAGCCTTTGGTGTGACAATTTGAGTAAAAAGTAGTAACTTTGCGGCATGATAACAAAGGATTATCTCTACCTCAACCATGCCAACGACTACGCACAGAGTGTCGGAGCCGAGGCATATCACCCAATGGTAAGCGTCGTCCATTTCGACGAACTGGGTCCGATAGCCCACACGCTGAACAAGATGGGCGATGTGTACGCCTTCTTCGTACAGGACAATTTCCCTGAGGGTGGGAAATACGGCATGGGCGACTATGATACGTCGAAGGGGTCGCTGGTTGCCGTCTCGCCTGGACAGATCATCGGCAAAGCTGACAACGGAACGCGTGAGGTATATCATGGCTGGACGCTGCACTTCGAGACGGAGTTCATGCGCGGCACTGCATTCGAGCAGCGGCTACACGGTTTTCACTACTTTTCCTATAACGTGAACGAGGCGCTGCACACCACCGAGGGCGAGAAGCAACTGTTATGGCAATTAATGGGAATGATCAGGCGGTTTATCCAGCACCGCCAGCCCTCACCGCAGACCGATCGCATCCTGCAGGACTATATTCTGCTGGTGTGCGACTATGCCCTATTGTTCTATCAGCGTCAGTTTCAGGATGCCGCCAAGAGACAGAACGACCTGCTGTCGCGATTTCAGCGAGTACTCACCGACTATTACGAGCGAGGCTTGCAGCGACAGCACGGTCTGCCTAACGTGAAATATTGCGCCTCCGAGCTCTGCTTATCGCCCAGCTATTTCGGCGATGTGGTGCGAAGTGTTTCTGGAGAGAGTCCCACACAGGTCATTCAGCGCTTCTTGGTCGATCGTGCCAAAAGCCTACTGGTAAGCGGCCTCACCGCCACCCAGGCCGCAGACTCACTCGGTTTCGAATATTCCCAGCACTTCACCCGTTTCTTCAAGAAACACACAGGTCTCCAGCCCTCGAAGTACATTGCCTCTCTGAAGAAATGACACATCATCATTTCAGATTGTGATTAATAGATCGTTCCCTCATCAGTAATAAGAAGAATGGTGAGTGAACCATTAGGAAGAAGAGGGGCACAATGGTTTGCGCAATGCGAAATGATAACCTGTGCAAAAGCCTTTGCCTTCTCCTTTGGTAGGAGATCCCATAGCTCACGAGCAAGGGTGATAGGCGTGATGTCGACATCGCAATGGGCTTCGTCGAGGAGTTGCTTGACAAACGCTTTATCCATCGTGGCACGACGGCTATGGGTGTCGAGATGTCCTGCTGCCAGCTTTACAGCCTTTCCCAGCATGACACCAAGCGTCACATTGCGAATGTCCAACTCATGGGCAATCTTCAGCGTCTCCCCAATATAATTGCCATACTCCACGAAGGCCTGGGCAGGCAAATCAGGATAGAGGCCTTTGACAAAGCGTTCACTCTTGCCACCACTGTTGATAACCACTCGATCAGAACCCGAAGCTTTGGCAACGGTCATACACTTACGGATAGAGTCGATAAAGGCTTCTTCAGAGAATGGTTTGACAATGCCCGAAACACCGATGATGGAGATGCCGCCCTCGATACCAAGACGAGGATTGAAGGTACGACGGGCAATCTCTTCACCTTGCGGAACGAATATCGTGATGTTCAAAGGCGTATGTTCATCAATCAGTGGCTCAATGTTCTTGCAAATCATCTCGCGAGGTGCCTTATTGATGGCTGGTGAGCCTGGGGGATAGTCGAAACCTGGAAGTGTGAACGTGCCAACACCCATGCCGCCTTCAATCACTATCAAACTACGTCTTCCCTGCATGAGGGCATGCTCTACGACAGCTCCAATCTCTAACCCATTTGTCACATCAGGATCATCGCCAGCATCCTTGACGCAGTAGGCACAGTCCTCGCCATACCTGACAGGCACATGAATGGTCTCGCCATTGGGTAGCACCACAGGAACCTCTTCTGGTGTCTCGTTTTTAAGCAGTTTTATTGTCGCAGCAATGGCCGCCGCTGTCGCACAAGTGCCAGTCGTCAGTCCACTATGCAGGGAATAGAACTCAGGCAACAGCTTCTCAACCATTCGTCGCAAGCCGTAAGGGCCATTGACGATGGTAAAAATCGCTGGAGTCTGTGAGCGTTTCAGGGCGATGATCCTCATGCCTTTTGCTTTGGCAGCCTCTACCTTCTCTGAGAAACCTCCAGATAGGCCACTCTCTTTCAATAGGATGGCCTCTGCTTCGACAGGAATATCCTGCGGATCCTCAAAATAACAGAGCTGTTCTTGGCTGGCTCCTTGTTTCAGGGCTAAAGCTATCGACGACTCCCTTTGGAGGATACGATAATAGATCCTGATGCCCTCAGCCTCCAATGGCTTCAGTTTGGCGATACTCTGCACACCAGTCGTTGCCAGCAAAGAGTGAATGTCGCGAGGTATCTGGCTGTAATCATCGATCCAGGTTATCTCTGGATCACGCTCAGGATAGATACGTTCATAACGGATGGGGGGGACATTCAGTAATTCCGAAACCTGAGCGATGGTCTGGTGGAGTTGCGAGGCGAAAGGGTGAGCTGCATCTACGATGAGACGGATGCCGTGTTCACGGCAGAACGTCTGCATCGTCTCAGCATCGAGTGCCCCGTCTATGCGTTGCCCATGATGCAGGGTGATGTCTTGCTCTCCCGTCTTCGTGCTGTAATAATAGGTATTGCCACCCTCTTCCAGCACTTCCACAGCCTTGCGACCCTCAGTCGTTCCTCCGAATACTAGTATCATATCTATAACTTTTCTCCACAATGTGAACAATAGTGGTCTTCGTCGCGTACCATACCATCACAACGCGGACAATGCCCGTCCTTCGGCTTTTCCTTCGTCTCATCAATAATGTTGGCTGTCACAATTCCTGTAGGTACAGCAATGATGGTATAACCCAGCAACATGACGAATGCAGACAGCAGACGTCCTATGGGGGTAACAGGCGTGATGTCACCATATCCGACGGTGGTCATCGTAACGATGGCCCAATAGACTGATGTGGCCAGATCGGTGAATTGCGTATTGGGCTGGCCATTCTCTACCATAAACATCAATGTACCCAGACAGATGTCCAGTATCAGCACAAACAAGAAGTAGACGGAAATCTTCGTGAGGCTCTTCTGAAGCGAGTGCATCAGCATGTAACCCTCGTTGATAAAGCTGAACAACTTGAAAATGCGGAAGATGCGGATAAAGCGGAACGAACGCAGCAGAATCATGTATCGTGCGTGAGGCAGGAAATAGGAGAGGTAAGGCGGTAATATTGACAACAAGTCAATGACGCCAAAGAAACTCAGCACATACTCGCGAGGCTTGGGCGAGCAGTAGACACGGGCAATATACTCGACCGTAAAGAAGAAGGTCAGCAGATATTCCAGTATCTCCAATATTAACTGAAAGGTACGGGCTAACGATGGAACCGTCTCGATAAACGAGATGATGATACTCAGCGAGATGGCTATCATCAGCGTGAGGTCGAAGATACGTCCAGCAGGACGCTCCGACTCGAACATGATGCTATAGAGTTTCTCTTTCTCAAGCCACTGTGGTTTCTTCATACTTATGGAGTTTTTAAATTTTTAATTATCGAGTACCTTGTTTCTGCGCCTCTTTTTGAATCATCGACAGCGCAATCACGCCCGCCAGGACATTAGCCACGAAGGAGGCTGCAATCAGCAGCAAAATGATCAGCAGGCCGATATCGGGCGAAACGCCTCCCACCAGCATACCTGCATACAACATCGGCATGACCATCACCAGAGGCTGGGCCATCGATCTTACTTGAGACAATACACTCTCACGCCACG
Source organism: uncultured Prevotella sp. (assembly GCA_900318395.1). Classification (GTDB taxonomy): domain Bacteria; phylum Bacteroidota; class Bacteroidia; order Bacteroidales; family Bacteroidaceae; genus Prevotella. The sequence continues at coordinate 18,573 of ONKL01000041.1, read as the reverse complement.
ACAGTTCCTGCTTGGGAGCATCTGGCTGATGCATGCTGCGCAGGTAGTTTACCATCGTCTGAATCATCGAAGCCGTCATACAAGCCATCAACACAGAGTAAACAGTCATGAAGACATTGATAGGCAGACAAAGTATCGTACTGCCTCCTAAGACGATGCTGCCAGCCAGCACTGCTGCACTTATGGGCAGCAGCATCCTTTTCCACATATACTGGATAGGATACAACACCCAGCAGATCGACAAAAACAGCACCAGCAGATACCAGAGCAGATAGGTCCACCAGGCAAACGTCTTAAAGGCCAGCAACACGACGGCACCCACGACGACCATCTGTGCCACCGTCGCTCCGAATACAACCAGCATACGTCGCAGCATCTTCCTGTCGACAAAGGCCAGTGCTATCATTGCGATAACTACTATAATCGCCACCAGGGCCGCACCCCATATAGATATCTCATTGACTATCATATACTACATTCTGTTAATAAGAACTATTTAGAAGATTGTCCAATTGGGATTGCAACTCTTCTCGATTGGGCAGATAAAGCTGGTAGCGAGCGGCAAAGAGTTGATTGTCTATACCTTGAAGGGCATATTCCATTAATAGCTCATCCTTTCTTGCTCCCAACACAATACCCACAGGCGGATTGTCATCTGGCTGGCAAATCTCATTCTTAAAATAATTAAGGTAGAGATTCATTTGTCCTATGTCACCATGTTTTATTTCTGCGCGTTTTAGGTCTATCAATACATAACATTTTAGTATGGCATGATAAAATACCAGATCAACCTTGAATTGTCTTGAGCCAATAGGAATGATATACTGACGACCAATGAAAGCAAATCCTCTACCCAGTTCAAGAAGAAACTGTTCCATGTGGGCTTTTAATGCATCTTCCAAATCTTTTTCTTTATAGCGCTTCTGTCGAGGAAGTCCAGTAAATTCCAATATATAAGGATCGCGTATGATATCTGTTGCCGACTGTATTTGGTGCCCTTCGTTTGCAAGAGCCAATACTCCTTCTTTGTCTGTACTCAACGCAAGACGCTGAAAGAGCAACGAGTTAATTTGGCGTTTCAGTTCTCTTACCTTCCATCCTTCTTTGATACATTCCTTCATATAGAACTGCATCTCCATCGGATCGTCACACTTGAGTAGTTCCAAATAATGACTCCATGTCAATTGTCCAGACACTGTTTGGATTTTTGGGAATCTCACATAAAAGAGTCTCATATTGAACAGATTAGACCGAGAATAACCTTTTCCTCGAAGTCTCGTAAGGTCTTTTGACAAGTTTGTCAAAAGTTGCTTTCCATATTCAGCTTTGATACTACCATGCTGTTCATACTCTACAATATACCTGCCAGTCTCCCAGCTTGCTTTAAGCAATTCTGTGTTAACGGCAAAAGCTGCCTTTTCTTTTGCCTTTTCCCACAATCCTGAAATTTGTGAGACAAGTCTCACATATTCAGAATCATTGTTCTGCATAATACCTTCAGAGGTAGTTGCCATATCTTTCTTTATTTCTTTTTCTTTATTCATATTTCGTTTGCATAAGTAATCCCTTTATTCGGACTACACCTTATTTATAACGAATCAATGACCAGTCCCCGTATTTTCAAAACCTTCATTCCACTTTTCTATTGGTAATACTAGGGCATCCATTAAATGATCGACAAAAGTATCTACCACAAGAATAAGGTCCTGCAATATTCTATCTGTAATATCCACATATCTCAAAGTTCTATCGTCGACTCTATTGCCATTTCTGTGAACTAAGTCATGCCTTTTCTCTATATACCTTCCAAGTTCAGTGGTATTTGGAATATTTACATCAAAAACATTCTTGAAGACATCCTTTATTTCCTTTAATTTATGAGCATTAATATTGTGTATAACTTTATAAATCGCTTTGTCCAACATCTGTCCTCCTTCTTCTATATCTTTCAGAGAAATCTTGTAACTAGTATTTTCAATAAAATTATGATAAAACTGTTCTTCACCCAGCACTAAACAAGAAATCATTTCAGACAAAAACAATTCTAATGTTCCGATTACTCCAATAAATAGATGTCTATTATGAGTTGGACGAAGATCTTCAGGAACTACAAGGTTTAATAATCTTTTAATCTTTTCTATCTCTTCTTTATAGAGGTTTAATACATTACTAGGACTATGCACAACTCCTAAATTATGGCCAAGAGATGTTACCCCGCCTCTGGCGGCATAAGTATAGAAAGGAATTATCCGATTGTGTTCGTACAATTCAAGATCACCATTGATTACTTCAACAGCCTTCTCTTTGTATTTGTCTGTCGCTAAACATACTAATCCTTTTGCAAGGTGATTACCACTATAGGCGATTATATTGCCTTCAACAAATACAATTCTCTCCATTGCCCTATTTTTCTAATTCTTTAACACATTCCTTTTAATATCTCCAACAATTCTTGAACATCTACAGCATCATCAATCCTATTATGCTCAAACACCATAAAGTATTTATAACCAGTTCCTGCATCAGCTTCCCATTTCAGACCTAAATCCAATTTATTCTTACTATCAGAGTTATCCCTGTCATCACCTTTTGTTTCAATAATAACGATCCTGCCATTGTTCATTTTCACAATGAAGTCAGGATAATGGTTGATATAGCCATTGATACAGAAGCCGTTTTTACCCGTAGGGTTTCTGTGCCACCATTCCACATTGGGAAGATTAGCAACTTTATTGATGACGGTATATTCGAAAGTATTTATCTTTCCGTCTTCACGCTCATACAGTCCTTTTGCCATATGTGACTCTTTTACAACTGGCATAGATGTAGGAAATACATACTTTGGCACACACTTTATTCTTTGCATTTTCCTTCTCTGATTGAATCTCTCTTTGCGGTATTCAAACAGGAATTCTTCTATTCTATCCTTGACAATCTCTACTGCCATTTCTTTATGGGCAATAATGTCAGAAATATGAATGTCTGAATAGTTTTTGAAGATAGACAACAGGTAGTCGGTAATCTGATTATCTGCTATATAATCATACCTTATCTGTTTAGCAATATATTTTGCAATCTGAGTTTTTTGATGTTCTGGTGCAAGACTTGAAATCTGTTGATTGAAGTAATTGATTTCATCAGCACTCAATTCCTTATGTTTTGGTGTTGAGTCACTACCATCAACATCAATCTGCACTCCTTTAATGTCTGTCCATACAAAACTTATATCCCTGCTTTGTTTGTCCAATTCAAAACCTTCGCTTAATGCTTCTTTAGTAACAAGAATCTCTTTGTCTTCTTGGAAGAAAGTGTTGTCGTATTTTACAGGCATCACGAATTGAGGAAGAACCAATTCTTTCGCAGATGCGAAACATTCACTTATCGTTGATGTATTCATGTCGGGTATGTTTGATGTATCATTGTTTTCGTTGATGGCAGCTTCGTACTTCTCACCTTCAGCCTCAGCATTCTCCTCAATATCCTTTACTGCATCAGAAATAGTAGACTGATTGACCGGATCATCGAACGAAACAGTTTCATTTTCTAATATCAAGTCATCTGCTTGCTCATCAAACAATGAAGGTTCTTTTGGGCGTGCAATAGCTGCTGCCATTTGCTTCTCAGAAGCAACTCTGTAATCTCGTTTTCCAAATCCGGCTTTATTCAATCCATCAACTATGTTATCTACAGTTTCCAAGAAATAGGAAGATGATGTTAATACGTAAGATAGATTCAGTAGTCTTGTTTGATGCTGTTTGGTGTAAGGTTGGCGTAAAATACGGCCAAGTATCTGTTCTACATCTATCCGTGAAGTCTTATTAGCCAACGATGCCAATATGTATGCGAAAGGACAATCCCAACCTTCTTTCAAGGCATTGACTGTAATGATGAAGCGAACAGGGCAGTCTCTGTCCATCAAATTGATATTCTTTATTTCGTCAACATTAGCCGTCTTTATCTTGATTTGATTCTCTGGAATATTCCAACTCAGAAGTTTCTTTTTGATTTGTTCAAATGTGATGCTATCGTCTTTCGATTTTGGCTGAGCCTGTAGCAAAACAATCGGACGGATATACTTGCCCCCTTTCTTTTCCTCCTCAACGGATTTCTTCTCTAAATTCTCCTGCAACTTAACAGCAGAGAATAGCACTTCTGTTGCAGAATTTAGATTATAGACGATAACAGGCAATTTCACCATGTTAGCCTTTTTCAACCTTGCGGCGTTCACAAAGCTAATCACATTACTCTTGTCTCTTGGCGTAGCAGTCAAATCAAGAATAAACCTGGGATGCAAACTGTTCAGCATATCCATACGCAAGTTACTCTCAAAGTTGTGGCTTTCATCAATGATGGCAACAGGGCGCAAATGGTAGATTAAGTTCATCAACGAATATTCATCTGCGCCTTTTACCTTGCTGATAGATTGATAGTACTGCTTAATGATCTCTGATAGATTCTCATTCTCACGATAAGATTTACGATCATTGCCTGTATTTGTTGCAAACGAGTCAACGCTGAGTACAAGGATGGTTAAATTCTCGCGTAAATCATTCATTGACATTCCTTTACCCATCAAAGCCGACTCTTTGCTGATAACATTTACACGGCTATTGAAGAGACTATCAATCTTCTGCCGATAAGGATGGTCGGGATTAGACAAGTTCAGGTAAGTCTGTTTTAATATAGTATCTGAAGGGACGAACCAAGTCACTACTTTGGTTAACTCCTCTGGCATATTATCAAAGATAGTCCTTAGTGCATTGCAGGCAATGAATGTCTTACCCCCTGCTGTTGGAACTTTAATGGTTACATTAGGTACATTCTTGATACTATTATCATAAGGACGAATTATTTTATTCTCCATTGATGACATTGAAATGCCCCGATCTTCCCAAAACTCCTGATATGCTTTTCTCAGGTCTTGATATTTTTCCAGATAACTGAAATAAGCATTTAATTCGTCTAATACTTCTTTTTGATAGTCCTTCAGTTCCATATTTTAGAATCTCCTTATGTCTCTTGGAATCTTTTTAAAGATGATATTCAACTTAGCCCGTGTCTGCTCGTCTATAGTGCAGGTGTCTGCATAGATGATGTATTGCTCTGCTTTTTCTGTAACGATGCTCAGATCTTCTAAACTCAGATTGGTCAATCTGTCTTTTTCGTAATAGAAATAGTAGCCAGTTCCATTAAACGTGTTGAGCAAATACGAATTATTTTCACGCTTTCTTGTTAAAGGCTGTTTGGTTTCTGTGTAATAAATGTAGTGGCGGATATTCTCTTCGTCCACTTCTTCATTTAGATTCCCGTCTTCCTTAAAAAGTGGCAAACCTAATTCGAAATAATCGAAACTTCCTGGCAAACCTTCTACGAAACCATCTGAAACTCTTGTAGCTATCACCTTGATGCAGTTGTCCACCAACTTTGGCTTACTAATTTCTGCATAGCTGTCTTTTTCACGTTCTATCACAACTTCTGCTTCTTTAAGAAATGTATCAACCTTCGACAGATTCTTGATGGTCAGTTTCTTGTTGTAGATTTCCTCTTCATGCTTCATCGTTGCTTGGTAGCCAGTAATAGCCTTCTTCACTCGGTAGGCTGTAGTTGTGTCAGCATAATCCATCAACTCCACTAAAATGAACTTCTTGTGGCTATGCTTCTTCAAGTTAGCAAGCAGAATAGCATGGGCAGTAGTTCCACTACCAGCAAAACTATCAAGAATAATGCTATTCTCATCTGTAGCAATGTCCAATATTCGCTCAATCAATCGAGTTGGCTTTGGAGTATCAAAGGGACTTTTGCCACCGAAAATTTCTTTCAGTTCTTTCTTGGCTTCGTCTGTGTGACCGACTTCTGCTTGCTTCCAAAGATTAGAGATTAAGCGACCTTCAACTTGATTTAGATATGTCTTTCGAGCAATACCACCATACCCTCCTTTGGTAAAGTAGTATTTGGGCCAAGGTCCCTTTTCGTACACCTGTTGAGCTTTATTACGCGATGTTTCTAAATCTTCTTTTAATACAATGCCCAACACGCCCTTTCGAACATTTTCCAAACTAATACCACAAACTTCTGCTCTGCGTCCTTCATCATGTAAATCTCGTAATTCATATTCACACCAGCCATTCATGATGTTTAGCATATCTTTTTGCCCATAACGCCAATGATTATTCACAACAGGATATAATAATTCTCCTGTAAATGGATGTTGAACAGCATACACCATTCCTTGATGGTCTGCTCCGCCTGTAGCATAGGAATTATCACTTCTCCATAAGTTTATGTCATTATCGGGATTTCCATATTTGGAATTCATTTCTTCTGTTCGCTCCAACTTTTTCGGTTGCCATTTCGGCTCTTTGCCATAAACAAGAAGATGCTCAGCCTCAATAGGAATTCCGTCTTTATCATTTCGTGTAGAGTATGCTCGTTGCCACGAAATATTGGCCACGAAGCAATTCTTCCCGAATATCTCATCACAAATTGCTTTCAGGTTGGTATATTCGTTGTCGTCAATCGAAATGAATATGGCACCCTGTGAATGAAGTAACCTTTGGAGTAAAGCCAAACGTGGATACATCATACAAAGCCACTTATCATGTCGGCTTAGGTCTTCCCCCTCTTTTCCAACCACTTCGCCCAACCATTTCTTGATATGCGGATCGTTCACATTGTCATTATATACCCACTTCTCTTCACCAGTATTGTAAGGCGGATCAATATATATGCAGTTCACCCGTCCTTCATATTCTGGCAGCAACGCTTTCAGCGCAACAAGATTATCCCCATGAATAATCATATTGCCACTATGCGTCTCAGATGTATCCGTTTCATCCTCCGTCCGAAACCCATACTTATGTTCCAGTGTATAAAACGGCACATCCAAATAGAGATTCACCACCTTATCTTTTCCTATCCAATTCAGTATCGGCATATTATTCTTTTATATTTCTATTCCTTCATCTTCAAAACTAATTTTATCCCCTTGCTTGGAAATAAGAGTGTGTATGAATACATGGCTGATACCTTTTTCCTTAAATTGGCCTGCCAACATTGTATAGAAATTCTGTTTATCCTTATCACTCACAGTAATTAATTTGAAAATTTCACGTCCTGCTGTTGAAAGTTTGTATACGTTGGGACGAATATCTATCATGTTATCACTATCATTTTGTAGACCAATAACCAAATGATCTGTAAGGGTTGTATAATATGTGTCATGTTCTTTAACCTCCCAACAATATGCGAGTCCTAAACCTTCGTCTAAGATTAGGCCACATTCTCTTAGAATTAAGGTTTCTTCTGTTGATAGAATACTTTCTTTATATAGGGCATTTCCTTTCAAAATATATGGTGCCGCTTTAACAATGATAGCTGCTTCTTCTTTAGTTAAATTGCGTAAAGTATCTAAAGTCCTCAATGAATAAGATTTTGGTCTCTTTATTTCCCCTGCAAGAACGCGTCCCCATATCTCACGCATATCATCATCTGTTACTTCTTCAATAATATTAAAGAAACGATTCTTCCAGCCTTCATCAACAGGCTCATCAGATACTTTTTCTCCTTCGGTAAAATGAGACTGTGCCTTTTCAATTACAGCCACAGTGTTTCTGAGCTTACGAGATTCTTTAGCTGCAACATAATTTGCAAGTGCATCTTCTCCTTGTGCTTTGATTAATGCGATCTTATTGTTTGTCTTAGCTTCTAGTTCTGCTGCATAAGCCTTAGCGTCAGCCATTTCCCTTTCTCCTCTGGCAGTACCACCTAAAGCAAAACTAATTGTCTCAGCTAGTTTTGCTAACCCATCTGTATTTATTTCAACTAATGCTCCCATCTTTAATCTAATTAAATTGTTTCTTTCTCTTTCCTAATCTCATCCAGTACTTTGCCATTGTACGAGAAATACTTTGCCCCTTGATAGGCACCAGAGTTGTTGCGCTGTTCTTCTGGCATAAATGTACCAACAAAAGGAGAGAGTTTGTAGATGCGGCCTTCGTATTCAATACTATCATCGGAAGCCACTTTCACGACAAGACCCGTTGGGTCGAAGGTGATTTGTTCGCCAATCTTAATGCCACACATAGAGAACTTGAAACGGGGACGTTTTACCTCTCGTTTCTGTGGTTCTTTGTGTTCGCTTTCCACAATAGGCCTGTTATCTTCGTAAAGTGTCACTTCGGCATCGTCTATTGTCATGGCAATATCACGGAAGATGTCGAGGGCCATCTGTGGGGCCACATTGAAGAACTCACGGTTTTGGCGGATGCGAAGATCAGTAAGGCGATCAATGGTCTTATGCACCAATTTCTCCACTTCATTGTATTTCGTAGTCTTCATCGTGGCGAAAATCTCGAAGGGCAAAGGAACGGCAGTATTATCCAGCTCCTTGCTTCTCACATCCACAGGACGCGAACTTTTACCAATCTTCACCCAATCCTCGCGAAAACTGGGATTTGTCAGTATGTAAACGTAACCAGGTTCTTTGTTGTTCATATCGTAGTAATATTTAATCAAATAACTTCCAAAAATCTACAGCATTCACAAAGCGGAACTGGGGCTTGCCTGCAAATTGGCGTTTTAGGCGGTTGTACTGGGTAGGGGTCAGTACGCTTTGTTTGAACAACACGTAGAATACATTAGCATAAGTGTAATCATCGGAGAGGACAAGGGATTTTGAACTGCTCAGCTTTGATTTCAACTCTGTAGGTGAAATGTTCTTGACGCTGATGCTGTTGAACTTTGCATCTGCCAACAGATACTTGTTGCCTGTAATACATAACAGCACGTCAGCAGAAGCCTGTTTGTCTGTCTTGTTTTGTCGGGCTATCCGCGTTTGAACTTCATCAAGGGCTATTGCTTTCTGTTCGTCTGAGAATTTGTTTTCACTATCTATACTCCCCTCTTTCTTTAGAAGGGTATGCATACCTTGAATGTCTGACAATAGCAGACTTTTAATCCGAATACCTTTCGGATCTGTTATCGTATATTCAGCCATTGTCTGTTCCGTATTTCTCTATCAGTTCATACGACTTGTTGAAAGACTCGAATATCGGCTCGATGTCTGTACCCATAGCCTGATAGTCGTAGGTATAGGCATCAGCATCTGTAGGAACAGCGCGATAGTATGAAAGATGATCAAGCGTATCTTCTTTCTCTGAGATATAGCGGAGGGCACTAACCATGTCTGTACTGTGCGTTGCAATAAAGAATCTGGCTTTGGTCTTCTTGTTGAGTTCCACTAACACTTTGGCATATTCCACTATCCACTGGGGATGAAGATGGGCTTCAGGCTCGTCAATGATAATGAGTGAACGATCATTGATAAGTCCCTTTTTCAGGAGCAGCTGAAGAAAGGCAAATGCCTGCACACCAGTGGCACTTTGTGAAAGATCGAAAGTCTGACCATCGTTACGCTGGTAAATCAATGTTTTCGATTGTTCTGAATATGATGCGTCGCCCTTTAAAATGTTATCCGATAGATATTTACTTATCTCTTGATTATATGCTGCATTCTTTTGGCTATTAATGTAATCCCATTCGCTATAAGAGAAAGGAACCTCCAGCTTCTTGGGTGTATCAATATATGTGCAGAACTTGACACTATGCAATAAAGGAACACTCTCTACGCCAGGTCCAAAGAATGTATAACCATATTCAGAAACCGAAACTTTATTAATGATGTTTTCTTCTTGCAGTTCTGATGCTATCTCGTTACCTAATTCCTTAAATGGACGATTTCTCTTTCGATCTTCATATCTGGCAGCAGTTTTATTGAAAACATCCATTATGAGATTAAGATCTTCCTTGTTATTTATCTCTATTCCTAAATTATACTTGATGATACTGAGAAGTCTTTTGATTTTCTCATCTTGGCTAAATGAATCTGTTAACAAGGATATGGCTTTCTGAATTTCATTTCGAACCTCTTCAACAGTTGTCCCAAACAATAAGTTTAAATCGGAGGGTTTCAGTGTATCGTATATTTGTTGACAGACCTCCCTTATTGCAAATGTTTCAGAATAGAAAACACTCCAATAGACATCGTCTAATGTTTTCACTTTATTAAATATCGTATAGAGCAATCTTGACAGTGTACTCTTGCCACTTCCGTTAACACCAGCGATAACGGTAATGCCATTGAGATCAATGTTGGCACTATGGATTGCCCTGAAATCCTTGACTGATATTTTTATGTCACTCATATTTGTCTTTTATCTTTGTTTTTTCTGCTGCAAATATACAAATAATAATGTAAATAAGCGAAGCTTTATCTTTTTTTATGAGATGATTATTCATAATCGTCAATGACAGAGTTCATGAAGTCCATCATGGGTTTGGCAGCTCGGAACATGCGCTCCATCTCGTCGAGCCATCCGTCGCCCTCGAAGAAGGTATCAGAGACTGCATGCCAACAACAATAGTCCTTCAGACGCAAGTAATTGACGTACTCAGAGTCCTTAGGGAAGCCAGCAGGGCAGGTCTTGAGCTTTGACAGTCCGAAGCCCTGTGGCTGGTCCCAGCTGTCGACGTTCGTAGGTTCCTTCGTGCTGCTGGCCACATCGCTGCCGAAGTATTTCAGGAACTCAACGCTCTCTACACAGCGCAGCCACTCAGCAGCGTTGCCCATGATTTCATTGCGGCACGAAGTAAGGATGTTGGTAGGGAGCCAATAATTGCCTACTGCCAACAGACAGTGGCCAGGCTCCAGATGCAAGTAATACCCTCCCCGAAGTGCCTTCTTGCCCTTGGCGTTGATATAGGCACCCAAATGGTTTTTGTAAGGCGACTTGTCTGCCGAGAAGCGCGTGTCGCGATAGAATCGATAGGTGCAGTCCTTGACCTGTACGTGGGCTATCTCCTGATCGAAAGTCATAATGCGCTCGATAGCCTGCTGCACCCCACGTTCGAATTCAGCCCTTACGGCCTCATAGTCTTTCTTATGTTCCTGGAACCACTCACGGTTGTTATTGGCCATCACCTGCCTCAGGAACCTCAAAATGCTCTTCTGATTCATAGTTTTTATATATCTTTGAATACGTCCTGTTCTTATTGCCACCATGCGCTTCCAAATAACCGAACTCAGTAAGTTGGCGAAGATAGCGCTTAGCTGTCGTGGGATTAAAGCCGAATTGGCTGACGATTTCTTCTGTTGTAATCTGATCTTTTTCGGTCACAAAATCCAAAATATCGACCAGTTTCTCTGCCAAGGATGGCTTTATCGACCATTTATCGACCATTCCCTGCCTCAAAGTTGATTTATCGACCATTTTCTCTGTCGTTGATTTCTTGTGTCCTAATGGTAGCAAGCTACTAGAAGTCGAGCGAACGAATTGGTCAATATCCGTTTGCAGATGTTGGCAATGCAGTATAGTCATACAATCGATAAAGACAGCAATATCCTCACTCTCGCGAGTATCAATCAGTGCTTGGATATATTCGGCCTTGTCTTCTTTCAGCACCTTAGTCGGCAATACGCCAAATTCCCATTGCAGCAGGTTCATCAGCAACCGACAGGTACGCCCATTACCATCTGCCCACGGATGGATAGTCACCAACTCGAAGTGCGCCCAGAAACTGAGTTCATAAACAGATGCCACATCAGCAGGGTTTATAGCTTTGCGACGCTTATTAAGTTCCTCGCAGAATGCAGCCAGACGTGCAGGTACTTTCTGATACGACAAATAAGATTTCCCTCCCATTCCGGCAGTGACGTTCAACTTGCGCAGTTCGCCTTTGGCAGCAGAGAAATCACCTCCTATCGAATGATACTCGCTACCTGTACGAGCCATTACCTTCGAAGCCAGCTGGACAAGCCAGCCTGTAGTGATTGGCTCATGCAGCTTTATCCATTCACGCCCATAGTCGTAGGCCACTTTCAAGTCGAGGTTCATCTGTTGCTCAAGCATAGTGCGCTTGCTACTGGTAATACCTTCGTCGAACAACAGTTGCGCCTCCACTTCCGTCACCGTAGACCCCTCAATAGCCGTGGAGTGCGTGATGATAGAGTAGAGATAGAACTTGTCGAAGTCTATCTGTTCCGATATTCCCAGTTCCTTATGTTGCTGGAGCAATCGCATCAACAGGTCTCTATTCTCTTTTTTCATATCTCATATTTCTTTATTCCTACCTTATCGAGTAGGTGGAGCGACTTTCACCCTCCCCTCTCACGTAACCGTGCTTGTTCACCGAATGCGGTGAGCCTACCACCATCTCTTCTAAAGTTACGAACTGCGACCCTACAAACGGCCGATTTGTTCTCGTGACACACGCTATACGTTGCAAAGATACACATTTTTTCTTAAGAAACGAACAAATCCATTGTTTTTTAAATTGAGATTAATGGTTAATAGCATAATATCACTATGTCTTATACTGGAATAACTTGACACGTTTTTCACCATAACAAAAGTAACAAGTTATGACAAAATGTATCAAGAAGAGTTATGATGTAAGTTTCAAGCTTCAAGTGTTAAGCGACTATTACCTCAGTGGAAAGTCAAAGAATTTTACTTGCAGGAAATGGGGAATTTCATTTCCCGCCCTATTAGAGTGGCTGGCAATTTGGCCAGTTGAAGAAAAAGACCTACCTTTGCTGGATGAAATCATGTCCCGTTACCGTATGGAAGCAGAGAACAAGGGTAAGAGTGAAGAGCAGATTCTCAAGGAGCACATAGCAGCCTTGGAGCGTAGCCTCCAGATGGAGCGCATGCGCTGTCGTGCTTTGGAGAAGGTGATTGAGATAGCTGAGCGCGAGGAGGGCATCTCAATATTAAAAAAAGATGGTGTCAAGCAGTAGATGCGCTCCGCGAGGAGTTTCCGCAGGAGAGTGTGGAGACGCTTTGCGGACTGTTTGACAAGCGTAGGCAGTGGTACTACGAGAAGCGCAAGGTGCTGTACACTGAGGTGCAGCGAGTAAAGGTAATCATCGGGTATGTGGAGTGGTATCGCATGCAGGCTCCTTGCCTTGGCGGTGTGAAGCTGCACGTGTTGCTGGCGGAGGAACTTGGGCGTGAGTTCGTTGGAGGACGCGACTCTTTCCTGGATCTGCTGCGTCGTCACAAGTTGATGCTACCGAAGAAGAAGCCTCGGCACACAACGGACTCCAACCACATATATTTCAAGTATCCCAACCTGACAGTTGGTCTCACAGCCCTGTATCCCAACCATGTCTGGTATGCCGACATCACCTATATATGGATTGAGAATGACATGCTCTACCTGCACCTGGTGACCGACGGCTACTCCCACGCCGTGCTGGGGTGGTGCCTGTCCGAGACGCTTGAGGCGGAAAACACAGCCAGAGCGCTGGAGATGGCTGTGGAGGCAGCAGGGGGCGGCAACCTCTGCGGCACGATTCACCACTCCGACCGCGGAGTGCAGTATGCCTGCCAGAAGTACGTCGGCGTCCTCATGGAACACCATATCCGCATCAGCATGACTGAGTGTTACAATCCCACTGACAACGCCGTGGCCGAACGCATGAACGGCATCCTCAAAGACGAGTGGATATATCACCTGGCCATGTTCAGGGACTATGAGGAAGCCCTGTGTGAGATTGGGCGAGAGATAGACTTCTACAACAACGTACGACCGCACATGAGCATAGGCAACAAGAAGCCAATGGACGTGTATAGCGGTGAGGCTCCTGGCAAGAATCTTTGGAAAAAAGACTGATAACTGTTGCATGGTAATGATATTTTCACTATATTTGCAGCGCCGAAGAAAAGGTGGACGACGGTTTTATGCCGATGCCACCACTAAAAGTCTGTTGGGGCATCGAGCCCCATCAGACTTTGCCGAAGAAAAGGCGGACTCTGGATTTGTCCGATATTTTCCGTTCTGTCAAGTCTTTCAGGAAGCAACGGCAGAGAGTGACAAGGTTTTCAGTACGATGTTAACGATGTTGACAAGCAATTCAGTTTAACCTGGTGAAATCTGTCAAGTGAAATCAGGAAAAGGCACTACCTTCGCTCCACTTTCGCTCTTGTCTTATACTCTACCATACTCTAAGCAGACTCTTGAGTATGGCTAGAAGCAGCTTAGAAGCAGCCTAGAGTATGGCTAAAAGCAGTCTAGGGTATGGCTATAGGTCAGATGTCAGTTCCTTTGATTCAGATACAGTTTCCAGACATGACTAGTCTATCATGATGACTGCCCAAGCTGTCTGCCCCTGACTTCCAGTCCCGCTGCCCCCTCAAAGTCTATTAAAACTGAAGAAACGGCCAATCATCATCCTGGAAGACCTATTTATAATCTAATTCGGTTTATTATCTGAATCGCCTTTTCTAAACAGGTGAGTGAAGTGCTTGGAGTAGAGCTCAGAGAGGCCTTGGCGGTTGTCGATGGCCTCGCCCACGACGAGCATCGTGGTGAGAGTCAGCTTGTTATCATGGACAATCTTCGCCAAATCCTTGAGTTTGCCTCGATAGATCTTCTGGTCTGGCCAAGTCAGGTGATAGCAGGCGGCAACGGGCGTATCCTCTGGGTACTCCTGAAGGAGCTCGCGCTGCACATCGTCGACGATCGAAGCACTGAGGAAGATGCACATCGTGCTCTGACTCTTAGCCAACAGGTGGAGCTGCTCTTTCTCTGGCATCGGGGTGCGACCTTCGCCACGCGTGAGGATAATCGTCTGACAACGTTCAGGAATCGTGAACTGGCTCTGCAACTCGGCTGCTGCAGCGAGGAAGGAGGAGATGCCTGGGGTGATATGATATTCCATGTGGTTGGCATCGAAGAAGGCCATCTGCTCCTGAATAGCGCCAAAGATACAGGGATCGCCTGTATGGAGGCGCACGATGAACTTGCCCTCGTCGTAGAACTTTTTCATCAATTCGCACTGCTCTTCGAGTGCCATATCAGCTGACGAACGCACGACTGCCCCTGGCTTATGGCACTCCGTCAGAGCCTTTGGCACCAGCGAGCCTGCATATAATATAAGGTCTGCACGTTCGAGCATCTTGCGGCCTCGAACGCTCACTAAATCTGGATCGCCAGGACCAGCGCCCACAATCTCGATGTGGCCATGCTTCTCGCGCAGGTATTTGTAGTCGATGGCGAGGGCTGCCGTCCAGTTCCTGCCTTTTACCTTGGGGACAATCAGTTTACCATTGTTTGCACCCAGAATGGCTGCTGCCTCGCAGACGGAGGGCGTACCCACATGCTTCTGAACAGTCTTGCTTGGATTAGGCACTTCGACCTTGGCGAGTTGCTCAGCGGTGTAGAAAACCAGTTCTTCGCCTAAATCGTCGACGAGCATCGCACAGAATTCCTCGTCCTGCTTCACGTCGATGGTGCAATAGCGCTTGTAACATGGCAGTACACCAATCTTACTCATGGTCTCGTCGATCTCGTCATAGATATCCTCATAGTCATCAGGATGGCTGGCGAGTCCGAAGCCTAAAGACGCAATCATTGGCACGAAATGCAGCTCGAGCACCCCGTATGGCGCACAGAGGTTATAAGGTGTCACCAGGATGACCAGCTTAAACTTCTTGGGATCAACCTCTTCGAGGCTTTTGACGATGGTGACATGCTCTGGCAGGGTCTTCTCCAGATAGTCCGTTCCCTCGTCGCAGATTTCCATCAGCAGGGCTGTTGGTTCGCGATTGACGAAAGCGTAGATACACTTATTCATATCGTCGTCGCTGGCGATGGCCCAGTTGAATCGCTCTGCAAACGTATCGAGCGCCCAGAGGCCAGCATTATCGCTCTGCGTGGTGATCACTTCTCGGGCTCCGATGATGCCTGCGACCTCACGGGCCAGATCGTTCGCCCCTCCGACATGTCCTGAGAGTACGGAAATGGCGTTCAGTCCCATGCTGTCGACACAGATCACAGCAGGGTCTTCGTGCTTATCATTCACAAAGGGCGCAATCGTCCTCACACAGATGCCCATTGCTCCGATGAAGATAAAGGCATCGAACTTTTTCCACTCTTTGCCAACCATCGTTCGGCTGATGATTTTGGCTTTCAGCTCTCTTTGGAGCATCGAGGCGATCTCCTTGCCTGCCTCGCTGATTTGAATAACTGCAATCTTCATTTCTTCATCCGATGAATTTCAGAAAAGCCTCAGTCTGTGCCTTCAATGATGCGATCTGTTCTTCTGATAGAATCATACGACCTTCAGTCCATGCTTCCAGGTTCAGCACGATACCCGTTTGCTGTTCCATCACGTCAGCCTTGAGGAGCGTGAGCAGTTCCGTCAGCTTCTCACGGCATTTTGCTGTAGCCATCTTGCCGCCAGCACCAGTCAGGGCGACCTTCTTACCATTGATGGCTGTTGGAGTCTCGTAGTCACCCGCCACCAACGGACGTGAGAGCCAGTCGAACAGGTTCTTCACGTGTCCTGGGTAACTGAAATTATACTCTGGCGTGAACACCCAAATGCCATCAGCCTCTTTCACAGTAGCACGCAGACGACCTACAGCCTCTGGTTCTGGAAACTCGATGTCCTGATTGATAAGCGGCACATCAGAATAGTCCAAATAAGTCACTTCGGCCTGCGTGCCAATCATCTTCTCCGCCTCAAGCGCCAATTGTCTGTTGAAAGACTCTTTCCTCAACGACCCAATGATAAAAAGGATTTTCTTCATAACTTCGTGAATATATTGATTTCCAGATTTGCCTACAAAAGTACAAAAATAAACTCACCCAGCCAAATATTATTCAGGAAATGACATAGAATTATTTTATGCCGTTAGTAATTAAACGAAAATTATAAAAACATTCCTCAAAATTTGAAAGATCGGAGATAATGGTGAATCTCAGCAATGAGGTTCCCTTATTTTGTGCCATTACTTCTCGAAGACTCTTAAAAAATGTAAATCGTCGTTTTTCCACTTATATTTAATTATAATTTTAACAGGGGTAAACCCCTGTATATTTTTATACAAAATTTATATTTAAATAACTGATAACCAGTTGGTTAATGATTGTTAGAGAGATGCGATTTTTTGCTCTGAAAATTTGGTTCGACAGCATAATCAGCCTATCTTTGCACACGAAATCGTAAATTCGTTGATCTAATTGGTTGCAAAAGGAACATATTATCTTTTCATTAGATAAGATTGCAACCATCGTGAATGTTATGTTTGACTGGATTGAACAAATTCCTGGAGCGACTCTTGATGATAGCGAAGTGGTTGTCCCCCATAGTTACGAAGAGACTGAGCGACTCCGTCAGGAGATTAAGAAGCAGGAACGTCATCTTAAAGAGTTATTGCCAAACTTGTCTGGTATTCCAGTCGATAACTTTAATGATACCATGACTAATTTCGTGTATATCTCCGATAAATTGAAAGAATTCTATCCAAGAACCTATTCACGGCTTACCAAACTCTTCAATGAGATGGATATCGAATGGGGTGAGATTGAGGGGACTAAGGATATTTGGATTCGTGATTATATGCCCATTCAGATATCCGATGATCGCTTCATCGTTTACAATTACAATCCTGACTATCTGAATGAATCAGGAGAAGAATATCTCACGGATTCACATGCCATAGCCGATGGGATTCTTAATCATTGTAATAAGATTCATCATGATATAACATTGGATGGTGGAAACATTGTAACGTGTGCTGGACATAGAGTACTCACGGATAAGGTATTCCAAGAAAACGGTAAGGAAAAATATGACCCGGATTTTTGTAATTACATAAATCACGTTCTTGATTCTATAGTCATTTTCCTGCCTTGGCATTGTGATAATCCACAGGAGCCTAATGCTGATGTTTATGGACATGCAGATGGTCTTGTTCATTGGGCTGGCGATAACAGAGTCTTAATGTCCAATCATCGAGATTATTATCCTAATGAAGCAGATGAAATCAGATACCGCTTGGAGGTTGTAGGATTCGAGGTGATAGAAATGCTTTTTGACGTACCAAATCCAAATAGGGACTACAATTGCGCCTATATCAACTATCTTCAAGTTGGAAGTAAAATTATCGTGCCAACTTTTGGAATACCAGAAGATAAACTGGCATTAAAGTATATCCGGGATGCTAATCCGGGATGTGTCGTGCGAGGTTTTCGTATGAGAGATATAGCTAAAAATGGTGGCGCACTTCATTGCATAACTTGGAATATAAAGAAAACTCATAAATAAGCATGATTCGGAAAATTCTTTAACAATCGAATTATATGATTTAACAATCGAATTATATGAAATCAAAAGAAAGAAAACGAAATACTCCAATAGCCACGTTGATAAAGAACTACATAAACAAGAAAAGTGGCAAAGTTCCTGAGTCCCGTAAAGAAATTAAGAGACGCTTTGACCATCTAGACTGGAAGGATCAGAAGAAGATCATGCAAGCTTTCCTTGAATCGGGAAAGGCAGATAGGTTATGGGCATATTCCAAACTTTTTGACAACTGGGATAAATCATTTGAGCCCAGAATAAAAGAGTTATGGGAACAGTCACATGAAGGAATAATCTCTTGGGTAGTAATACATTACTTCCCTACAAAATACCTATCTCAAAATATCGATAAGTTTACCGATGATAGAGATTATTATTTTATCTGTTTGAGACTAGCAGAGGATAAGAGCTATATTATTGAC
>ONKL01000090.1 GCA_900318395.1 uncultured Prevotella sp. | reverse complement strand
CGTATAGTAAGAGTTCTGGCTGTCCGTCACAGGAACATTATAGGTCTTTTTGGCCTCACCCTTGATCAATACAGGCATGCCAGCAGGCACGTCCTTCACACGTGTCAGCCAGATGATACCCTCATCCTTATCATAGCCAGTTGCGATATAAGCCTTGATCTCATCAGAATAACTGAAGTCAAGGGACTTATCTCCACAGTAGGAAGCCTTGCCACTCTTGCCGATGGTGATGGCTGCAGTCACGATTAGCGGAGCCTCAAGCTCTAGAATAGCAGGGAACTCTTTCCAACCTGCTGCCTGAGTGTAGTCATCCTTTGAGCCGTAAGGCACATAAAGCGTGGCAGAAGAAGGTGTGATGGTTTCAACCGTATAATCTTCATTCCATTGAGAATTCCCGAATACGTTATTACAGATGACAATTGGCTGATGCCTTTTACTGACTACAGATACCAGCTTATTGCAGCTACCAAAAGCATAATCTCCAATTTGAGCCAGCGAAGAAGGCAACTCTATCGTTTGAAGACCAAAACAATACTTGAAGGCTCCATCACCAATCGTCTTGATACCCTCAGAAATAATCAGAGTTTCTATATTGTTCTTATTCCAGAACGCATCCTGCGAAATGGCAGTCACGGGATAATTGACCCCATCAACAAGGATTGTGGAAGGAATAGTCAGATTACTGGAGGAAGGGGCGCCGTTTAGCAATGTTGCCACCTTCGAGCCTGTCACATAATTATAGGTTATATCATCAATTGTAACCTCTTTCAACTCTCCCTCATAAATCGTTCCAAACAGCATCCACCCATCTGTCGACTTGTATTTGTCTGCAGAGCCTACCGGCACATAAAGGGTGGCAGAAGAAGGTGTGATGGTTTCAACCGTATAATCTTCATTCCATTGAGACTTACCGAATACATTGTCACTGATAGCAATAGGATTCTCTGCATGAGAAACAACAGATGACAAGTAATTACTGTTACCGAACGCATAATCATCTATCAGGACAAGTGAAGAAGGCAGTTCTACAGATTCAAGGCTATAGCAATACCTAAAGGCCGAATATCCAATCGACCTGATACCTTCAGGAATAATGACACTCAAGATGTTTTTATTCCAGAAAGCGTCTTTTGCAATGGCTATAACAGGATAGCTAACGCCATCTATATCAACCGAAGAAGGAATTGTAAGATCATAAGAAGAAGGCTCACCATATTTCAATGTAGCAACCTTAGAACCTGTCACGTAGCTATAAGTCATGCCTTCTATCGTAGCCTCCTTCAACTCTCCTTCATAAATTGTTCCGAACTGTTTCCATCCATCTGTCGACTTGTAGTTGTCTGTAGAGCCTAACGGCACATAAAGCGTGGCAGAAGTTTTGACTTTCGTTGAAACATTATTACTCCATACAATTCTCTCAAATACATTATCTTTAATGGCGTTGGGATTCGTCATTCGCGATATGACAGACATCAATCCACCACAACTGCCAAAGGCATAGTCTTCGATTTTGATTATTGATGATGGAATATCTACACTTTCAAGTTGATAACAATACTCGAATGCACTTCCTCCAATACTCTGTATTCCTTCTGAAATGACGAGATTGACAATGGAACCAGAATTGAAAAATGCCTCGGGCAGAATGGACTTAACACTAAATTCCACTTCATTGTATGATACGGTGGAAGGGATGACAACTGTACTTTTCAACTTGTCCCTATTAGAAGCGATGACCTTAGCATTATTTGTCAACAAATTAAGGGAATAAATAATATCATTAACTGTCATCTGTACAACATTGGCAATAGTAATGCTTCCTGATGACTTCACGTCATTGCCAGCTTCGTCAGAAGTAATCTTCACATCAAAGGTGCCCTCCACATTAGGAATAAACGATAAGAGTGACTCTCCTGATTCATCTTCATCAAGATATGCAATTCCTTTTGTCTTTTGCGCCCAGACACCATTCTCCAAAGCCCAGAAATAGAGCATGTGTTGTACGGTCTCTCCCTTATTAGTCAGTTTTACTGTTATTTCCAGTGGACTGCCGATCTCCGGATCCTGTGAATAAGCGACATCATCGATAACGTAATTGGCCGTTTCACTGTCAATTTTCCTTATGTTCAATTGGGTTCCGTTGATTTCTGCTACAAGACTCTCATAAGTGGTATTTATGCAAATATGCCATTCTGTCTCACCCTGCCGTCTGTATATCTGATAAATCTGATATTTACCGTCTGCTATATCAGATCCGAACGAAAGTGTCATGCCGTTATTGAATCCACTATATTGCTCTATAGACAAAGTATTGGCAACATAGCCAATACATGTTACGAATTTATCTTTCTGATATAAGCCCCATCCCGTTTCCACATTGAATTCAGATACAGGTGCTACATTATAGTTTGCAGTAATGTATCCAGCTAACTGTACATTTTCAAAATCCTGTCCTGCAGCCGCACGGTTATATTCAGAGACTTCCACGCCTACACCATAACTTTCCAATCTTGGTATCAGTTCTTCATAATCCGTCGAGGGCATAAAACCAACGACTGCACTCTGACCGAACGCATAACCATCGGAACTGCTTCCGCCTCCGATACCTTTCTCATCAGGATTGGCTAATGACAATATGAAATAACCATCACAAGAACCACCCCAGCCCCAGTTCAGATGGAAGCGACCGGCACCATCATAACCGTCACAGACGAACTGATGCCCGCTGGTTGCTGAAGCACCGCTGTAAAGGACAGGTCTGCGATTATAAAGTTCATTATATATCATTTGATCCCACTGACTATTGGTATATTCATCACGGTAAACTATTTGCATGTTCTTGCTATATCCGAAAAGACTGATCAGCTGGTCTTTATGCAATCCGGCTGCAGACTCCCCTTTAGTATAATCCATCTCATTGATTTGCCCGCAATAGCGCAAAAGTTCTGCCACAGCATCAGCCGCCTCATCTGTTTCGTCATATCCATAAGAAGTTCTCATCTGATCCCACTTAAATGTCGTAGGAGGTAGCTCATCCAGCTTTATTCTCTTAGTATTTGTAGTATATCCAGGAATAGCTGGACTCGTCTTTGGCCATTTGTGATAATACATCACCTGAGCCAGTGCCACAGCCACACACCCTGTAACACAATTTTTACCATCATCTATAGGGCACATCAAATTATAGGGTTGACTTTGGTTCCATGTGGTCTCAATCAAGGGGACAATAGCCCCCATATCCGAACGAGTTCCTCGGGTTGAGACCATTCTATAGTCTGAAGGCAGAGCTTTCATTTGCTTGATATAGCTTTCCATCCAGTACACAAAATTCTCGGGAGCATGAGATAAGTCAATCTTTCCATTCAAGGAATAACCTAAAATAGATTCTGTTCTGTCATCAGACGAGACAATCACAAAGCCACCTTCATTCTCCGCATTGAAGATGTAGAATGCATCGGCATAAGTCGACTCTCCAGAGCGACTAGAAGCTTTCGTTTTAACCACTGACAAATTCTTGCCCTTCATAAACTTTTGGGCTTTCTGCAATGCTTGCTGCTCAGTAACCTTTCCTGCATTTACAACAATGACAGATACAAAAAAAACTAATAAGGATAGTAAAATTCTTCTCATATTGATATCGTTTTTAGTCAATTTGGTGCCAAAGATAAACAAAAATCCTGAAACGACCAAATGTTTCGGGAATTTTTAATCTTAATAAGGTGTAAAGGTTATAGAACTCAAGCAAGTTTGTTTCTTCTCTCACTTAATCATGCCCTTCTTACCATTGTGGATGTAAAGGCCCTTGCCAGGCTTAGCGAAGCGGCCTTGGAGGGTGTACCGTCATTTTTCTGTTTTTTAGTCTTTAACTTTCTTGATTTCAAAACTCTCAATCGTGCGGCGGTCTTGGCTGATGTTCAGGCCGATGGCATAGACGGGGCGGGTATCGGCGGCGAAGCGCACGGCATAGTCCTTCTGCAGGATTTGATCCGTAGCCTCTTCTGCGGTCTTGCCATATTTCAGTTCCATGATATAGATGGCATCGGGTAACTTCAGGGCAATATCCATACGACCATCTGAAGTATGATCCTCTGCCTGCACATCGGCGCCGAAACCTATCAGGGCTGCATAGATGAGTGACTGATAGAGTTGCTCATTCTGGTTCTTATCCGTAATGGAATAAGGTATGCCCGCATACCAGCGGCGGATGGTTTCAACAAACTGTTCAATGGAAGTTTCCTTTAAGCGCAGGTCATTGTAAGCATTACCAAGCGTGTCTTGACTGCCCACATAGTCCTCCATGTAGTACTTGTACAGCGAAATGGCAAAGCCCTCACGCACTTCTCCATTAGGAAAGCCCAACGTGTATTTCTGATTAAAAGGATTATACTCCTTCAACGTCAGATAGCCACTCTGAAACAGCATTGGTATCGGGTCGCTAATGCGTTCCGTAGGTGCATCGAAGCGACTCAAACGAGCCTGGAAATGATCTATCTGCTGGATGCTGATGTTATGCTGGCGCATCACGTTGACCAGCATTGTAGGCGTACCTGTGGAGAACCAGAAATTCTGGATGTCACCCATCGTAAAGGCATTTACTAAACTCCAAGGACAATATATGTCAGTAAACCTATTCGAGAAGTGATAACCGTCGTAGGTTTCCTTGAGTTTGGCTACAACCTCTTCAAAAGTATAGTGGATTCCCCAGCGGCTGTAGATTTCGTTCATTTTTCTCGCCAAATTCTCTATATCGGGTTTCCACTGTGTCATCAGTTCCTCCTCTGTAATGCCGCAAACAGCTTCATATTGGGGATCGAAGGTTAGCTGCTGAAGGTTGTTCAATTCACTAAACACACTGAGCTGAGAGAACTTTGAGATACCTGTCAGGAATACGAAGCGCAAATAATTGGCCTGAGCCTTAAGCGGACTGAACAGATTGCGGATGCGATTGCGGATATAGTCCTGCAGGTCGCTATCTTTAATGCTGTCAAGCATAGGGGCGTCATATTCATCGACGAGGATAACGACTCGCTCGCCTGTCTGCTCGTAGGCAGCCTGAATCATTGCTGTCAGACGGGCGTCATAGTTCGTCGGATCTTCCGGCTTAGTAATACCCCATCTTTTTTCATGCTGTTTAAGGATGGCATTGATTGTGCCATGCACAAGCTCTTTTTCAAAATATTTGCCATTCGAAAGGTCAAGCCTAATGACAGGGTATTTTTTCCACTCCTTTTCCTTGTCGTAGATATACAGGCCCTCGAAAAGTTCCTTCCGCCCTTCGAAATAGCAGCGCAATGTATCTACCAGCAGAGACTTTCCAAAACGGCGAGGACGGCTAAGAAAGAAATATTTTGCATCTGTTGAGACCATCTTATAAACGTAAGCAGTCTTATCGATATACTGTGATTTGCGCTCACGTATCCAGTCAAACTCTTGCACACCAACGGCGAATTTTCTTTCGGGAAGCTCTATCTCTGCCATATTCTTTTTCGTAAATAATCAATAACGTTGCAAAGATATATAAAAATCCCGAAACGACCAAACGTTTCGGGACTTTTTAATCTTAATAAGGGGTGGTGGTTACTTTATCACGACCACTTGAGCTGCGCTCGAGCTCGTTCACGTTCGGAAGAACTCAAGCGAGCTTGGTTCTTCTCTCACTTAATCACGACCTTGTGACCATTGCGGATATAGAGGCCCTTACCAGGCTTAGCAACTCTCTGGCCTTGAAGGGTATACCATTCTCCGTCGCCTTCGGAGAGGGTTGGGGTGAGGTCCTTGATGGCGGTCGTGCCTTCACCT
>ONKL01000012.1 GCA_900318395.1 uncultured Prevotella sp. | reverse complement strand
AGTGAAGTGCAAGGCGAACGCAGAGTCGAACTTGTTCGAGCTTTGCTGAGCCGCAGCCTTCACTCGCCGTTGCAACTTGTTTGCGACGGCAAAGGTAAGACGATTTTCGGCACATTCCAAGTTTTTTTCTTAATTTCTTCATGGGTTGTGGCGACAGTAAAACAATATTGCGACAAACTTGGCGCATGAGCCGAAAATCTGTCGCAATAGTACTTCTTGGGAAGGATATAAAACCCCTAATATCTATCATCTCTCCCATAATTTTTGGAAAGCCCTTTGTACAAAAGGGAAAGAGCATGGGAGAGATGTCTTGAATCCCTCCCATATCCCTCCCATATCTCTCCCGTCATCTCTCCCGTCTGGCTCATGCAGCCCTTAGCGGTACTACTTTATAATAAGCCACGTGAGAGCGCTCTTTATGTTCAAAACCAAGAGCCGAGATGATCTTCCCAAGCCTTACCTTATTCCCTATCGTATTCTCCAGGGTCGGAAAGTCATTCTGCATCATGCCAATCAGCTGGCCACAGTTCATCGTTTTAGCCGCTTCACCCTCATTTGGCCTACGGAAACAGGCTTCAAACATCTCCCCGATGTCCTTCTTCTCCATAAAGTCCTGATTCAACTGCTGTATACGGGCCACCTCATCGTTGTTAAACCAATAGGGAGCATGCTGCTGCCTCAGTTCATAGACCACCTGCGCATAAAGCTGATCATAATCGATGTCACCCGTATTGTCGATCATCTGACCATCAGGAATCAAGATACAGATATATCGACGCGAGCCTGTCGCATCCTTCAGCGGATGGCGATTGTTGGTCGTAGCCACGAACGAAGCGAATCGAGGGCGATCCTCCTGCACCTTTCCGAAAATCGGGCGACCATTCACCTTGCTGACAGACAATGTCTGCTTCAGCGATGACTGCTGGGAAGGACGGATGGCATCGAGCTCGTCGAGGTTCACGAAGAGATTGTTCGTCAGCGCCATCTCCTTGTCGAACTTATTCGCCAGGTTCAGATGGTCGAGATAATACTCACGCAGGTTTACAGGCAGCAGTCGACGCACGAAAGTGGTCTTTCCACAGCCCTGAGCCCCAATCAGCGTAGGCACGCACTCGTTGCCGTGCAGCATATCCAGCTGCAGCCAGTGGGCAACGGCAGAGCGCAGCCAGATCGTGAGATAGTTCAGCTGCTCAGAGGTGACGCCCGGGATGCGTCCAAACACCTTTGCAAGATGGTTCTGTCCGTCCCACTTAGGCAGGTCATTGAGAAACTTCTGCACGGGATTGTGCACAGGCACCTCTTCCGACTGCACATACTCCGTAATCTCCGTCTTCGGGCTGCCCTTCTCCAATATGTTCTCGCGCTTGGCACGAATCACGATACTGTTGAGAGCCGCCTGCGTCAGAGGACGGTAATCCAATTCAGCCTCTTCCGAGGCGCTCGAGAGACTGCCGAGGTTGTCGACAGTATTGCCTTCAGCTTTGTTGTCAGCCTTCGGCAAGATGGCGAATTCTACCTTCCCGTTGAGGATGTTTCGGCGGAAACGGTAGTTTTCCATGAGGAACAGCTCGATTGCAAGCGTTCCCTCCTGAGAGGCTCCTGGAGTCTCTGCAGGCATCAAATCACAATTCTGCATTACTTATTATTATATCAAATGTTAATCTACTCCTTCAGGCTATTTCCTTAGTAGTAATAGGGGCGCGCTTTCCACAGCGTGCTTTTCAGAGTGCAAAGATACAAAATATTTTTGAGGTTTGCAAGTATTATCCCCAATATTGCCCCAAAAAGTGCCCAAATTAACACTTTCCGCGTCAAAATCTGTAACTGTTTTTCTGAATGAGGGTCATTACCCGTTTTTTGCAGCTATACCAAGAAAAACTTGCTGCCTAACTATGCCGCAAATTTTCCCCAGTATGGGAACAAAATGGCTCTATTTTGGCAGTTCTTTGTATTGTACGAATATTTCAACAAGGTGGGGCTGGCTATATGAGAGATCATAGGAGGGATAAGGGAGAGATATGGGAGGGATTCCAGACATCCCTCCCATCCCGAAACCCCTTTCTACAAAGGCATTTCCGAAAAAAATGGGAGAGATGGGCGATTTTTCGCACGAAACTTCTGACAATCATCGAGCAGTAACCTCAAGGCTGACGAGAACGTACCTCGATACCCACGATCCGTAAGCTCGTCGCCAGTCTTAGCCGACCTGATCGATGATCGTTGGGAAGCTGATCGTCCATTGAGGGCGCAAAGATTCCTGGCCCCATTGCGCCTGACCCCATTGCGCCCTCGTTGGAAAATACTTGGCGCTTTTTTCCAGTTAAGAGCCGTTCATTTCTCAATACTTGGCACTTTTTAATAAAAGTCCAGAAATATTTGGCAGTTTCGGGATTATTGTCTATCTTTGCAGCCAATAATCCTGAGTTATTCACTTAAATTGTATATGAATGAAAACAAATGAAACAAAGAAAGGAGAAAAGAACATGCTAGTGGACATCACTGAAAGGTACATCAATCCGTACACCGACTTCGGTTTCAAGAAACTGTTCGGCACAGAGCTGAACAAGGACTTGCTTATCAGCTTCTTGAATGCACTGCTTAACGGTGAACAGGAGATTACCGATCTTACGTACTTGAACAGCGAGCATCTTGGCGACGGTTATTCGGATCGTCGTGCTGTGTTCGATGTCTACTGCCAGCTGGCCGATGGGAAAAAATTCATTGTTGAGATGCAGAAAGCCGAACAGGCATATTTCAAAGACCGCAGTATCTACTACTCGACTTTCCCCATCCGTGAGCAGGCCCCGAAGGGCACCAAATGGGACTATCATCTGGAAGATGTATATACGGTTGGCATCCTGAATTTCGTGTTCCCCGATAACGAGTATCCTGCCGACAGCTTCGTACATGAGATTAAACTGACGGATGTAGAGGATAAGCATGTCTTTTACGACAAGTTGACGTTCATCTACTTGGAGATGCCGAAGTTTAACAAGACGGAAGACGAACTGTTGACAATGTTCGACAAGTGGATGTTTGCCTTGCAAAACTTGTCGCGCTTGTTGGAACGTCCGAAGGCTTTGCAGGAACGTATCTTTACCCACCTGTTCGAACAAGCGGAGATAGCCCGTTTTACTCCCCAGGAACGGCGCGAATACCAAGAGAGCATCAAGGACTACTGGGATAATTACAGCATCATGGAAACCTCCTTCAATAAGGGTAAGGCTGAAGCCAATCGTGAAAATGCCCGTAAGATGAAAGAATTGGGCATATCGGTAGAGATTATCTCTCAGGTGACGGGCTTGACCATCAATGAAGTAGAAATGTTATAATTAATAAGGTAAAGTCAGGGGCACAAAGGTTCCTGGCCCCATTGCGCCCATTAGTTTCATCAATTCTTTTTGTCGTATTTGGCCAATTCCCTTACAGCCGAAAGTCGTTTTTCACATTCTTCAATACATTCTTTCTGCATATCGGGTCTAATACCTGTCAATTGTGACAGCCTATGGTCAACAACACACTGTGCTCCAATCTCATCAAGCCCCAATAAATCCATAAGTTTCTTAATTGCGTCATCGGGACTATAGCTAAGTCTTATTACTTTTATAGTTTCATCGATATGAATTGCTTGAATCAACATCGCCTTTGCGCAAATGACTTCCTTTTCTGCATAGCGAACCCAATCATTCATGTGACCATACATATAATAAAATATTCAAGTTTCGCATTTGCTCAACTACTTCTGAAAGTTGTATGAATAGTAGAACTTTCTGGAATTAATAGTAGAACTTTTTAGTATTAATAGTAAATAGTTCTGGAATTAATAGTAAAAAATCGGTCTATTCGAGCCCTGCGAGTACCTGCGGCGAGGTACATACCTCGTCCTTTCAGACAGTAGTTAAGCCATTACTCTTTAGCTTGCACCAACCTCCAAACATTTGGCTTCACTACTTAACTACAAAGAAGTTGAGCAAATGAGAAACTTGAATAAAATATAGAATGATTACCCAACACAGGATTTTTTAAAGCTTTTGCCTTCTCAATATCTTTAGCAAATAGTTCCTCAGCTTTCAATAGATAGTTTTCAAAGTGTTCGTCCTTTCTCGAACGCCTGATATCATCTGCTAACACCCTTAGATTCGGATTGTACTTTAGAAGCTTAGAACGGTCTACTATTCTTTCCTCTCTTATTCTCAAAAGGACTCCATCCTTGATTACAAATTTTTCTGTATCATATTAATCCAAGTTTTTTAGATGATCTAAATGGTCTCTGATAACTGAAGCCATTTCATTAATCAGCCATTCTCTATCCTCACGTTTTGTACATCTCAAACTAAATTGCCATGTATGGATAACCAGTTTATGCTTATCTTTACTATGGTGTGTTGTAAACCACAGTTTACCGTTTTCGCTTTTATGCCACCCAATGGGTACTCCTTCTCTATTTAGCTGTTCATCAAATTCTACACCAAATGTATCATTGATTTGTGTGATTCCTTTTTCTACACTATTTGTCAAATAACTCCCACATGCTAAGACAACAACAGGAAAAGATTTAATAAAATCAGACTGTTTGAATAATTTCAATCTCGATTCGATACGTTTTCTCAGTTCTTCCCGTTCTTCTTTTCCTTTAACTCTACTTGAAGGTTTAGCTTCACTATTAAGTTCTGTAGTAAAGGCATCTTCTTCAAAATTTCGCTCTCCTCGGACAGTCGGTTTCAAACGGTTGGGAATAGCAGCATCAATCAGTTTTTGATAATAAAGCCATGTTTTGCTTTTGTTAAAATTGCTCCATGACTTTGTTTTCGCACAATAATCATAATTGCTCTTCAGATAATTTCTCCAATCATCAATAGGCGTTTCTGAGTAATGTTCATTCCCAACTAAAAGAATGTTGGAGTTGTGATTACCTGCGCCACAGATTTGCTCTTTGGCATCACATTCCTTCAAGAACTCTATAAAAAGTTTTTCTCTATCCATAATCATTAGTATTTAGTTATTTGTCTGCAAATATAGTGATTATTTTGGATATAACAAATCATTACTCAAAAAATAAGTACCGCATCACGCAAAATCCAATTCATTAGTAGCTTATTGCTACAGAATACTGGCCTTGAAACGATATCAAATGGATAAGTACAGAACATAACTCGTTCAATCTGCCAATTATCAGAAAACCCTTGTGCAACAAACATACGTTGAATATTGTCTTCAACCGTGCATTCAGATATCCATTTCATTCCAAATAGTTTTGCAGGGTCATGTTCCTGCAAATGATTGCCATCAAGGAATACATATTGAATAACGGAGAAACGCTCAAAGAAGGGATCCTTCAGTAAATCCTCGTCGTACACCACGTAATAGCAATAAGTGAGAACATCCATGTGCTTACCTTTCGGACCAGAAAAATCTCCCAATAGTCTTTTTAGATACTTGAAATCTACATCCTCGTTTCTTTCTTTTTGCGTGACAACCAGAATTTTCGCAGAAGGATTGCCACAACCAACATTCTTATTGGGGAACCTTTCGCCCAATCTTTTAAGTTCATCATGATTTGCCATAACTCTTTCATTTTTATAATATTAAAACGGAATCTTTCCTAAACTTTGCTCTTTGCGGATTTGTAACTCCACCCACATCCGATCGCCCTTAGTGGCACGATTGAATGCTGCAGTAATCTTAATCCTATCATCACCAAGACACTCAATAAAACGATGTCTCAGTTCTTGTCTGAGAATGGCAATGTTGCCACTTTTCCTTTCTTCAAACTCATTGATGAGTTGATTCGTTGACAATTCTTTAACTCGTTCATTACGCATTCCAATTCTATCCATATAGAGGATTTTAAAGATCTCTTCCCTTATGGTCTTCACTCCAGTAAGCCATCGACTTGAATATAATGCTATAAGTTCCTGGCGTGAAAGACCAACCAGCATGTCCACGCATTTTCTCATTTCTTCCTCATCCCATCCCTTATAATGGAAGAGTTTTGCCTGCTTCAATATATACTCACAATCTGTCATATCGTTAGTTTTCAATGTTCGCAAGCCATTGCTCTGCATTATTTCCATTATATACGACGAGGCGTTTATCGTCAATCTTTGGGACGATAATGAGAATCTTAGCGTTGGGATTGCCATAGCCAATAAACTTGCCCTGATGGGCCTTCACCATGTTTTTAAAATCTTCTGAGTATTCCATATCTTTACTTTTTGATGGCAAAGATATGGGGGCAATATGCAACATGATTGCATATCAGAAGATATTATTAATAGAAATCGTGCATTTCTTGAATAATGGCCTTGATTTGCTGGCGGAAGGTGTCTGGTGAAAGCACCTCCAACTGGTTACCATGACTCAGAATCTCCTGAATAAAATCGTAGGTTGGTGCTATCTTATACTCGAAAATAGTATAATCAACATTTGACTCTATCTCAAGCTGGCTATGATGCAAAGGAAGTGAACGCAGATAATGCGGTTTCTCACGATAGGCCTTCAATCGTATAGTCATAGGCTTCTCATCGTGGAATACGCCATAATAATCTGTATAATAATCAAGGGGTGAAAAATCCTTTGGATAGTTAAACTTGGAATCCAAAACTCCTATGTGTTTGATACGATCAAGCCCAAAACGGTGAATCTCTTTTCCTGGCAATACAAGTGCCATCACATACCAACGGCGTTTGAACAGTCTGATGAAATAAGGATTAACCTTTAGTCCCTGAATGTTATTGCCAAAGAAATCCTCATAATCTATCACTATTTGGCGATTATCTCGCATCGCAGTCGTTATGATTTCAAGATAATACCTCCCAGATGGCACATCCTCCAAGATGATTCTATCACTGATAGAGCGGTTATCCATCAAGAGGTTGCTAACAGCAAAGGAATCGAGCAGCCATTGGTTGACAGAATCATTCTCCAGCACATCAGGGTTATCTATATAATATAGGTTAGAACCCCTTTGGCACTCTATCACAACCCCAAATTGCATCAAAATCGCATTTCGATGATTATGAAAAGTGCGCAGTTTCAAAGGCTGGTGCAGATCATTGATATACGCATCGTCCCATTTGCGGGCAATATCCTCAAACGAAATCTTGCCCGCATCATAGATAGTGGAAATCAGCCACATATATTTTGCGTAGAGCCTATCAGTCATACATCAAACGCTAAGATGTCACAAAGATACGAATTTACAACGAATTAACATACAGGAATCCCCTTTTTTTGTCTTTTCACCTTATCAATAATATTTTATTAGCCGCTTTTTGGTCTATTTGCTCTTTTTTGACTGAAAAAGTCGTATTGTATTAGGAAGTTTGGTGACTAGAAAAATGAAGTGAGTTAACTCGATTTGTCGATTGAGTTAACTCGATTGATGATTTGAGTTAATTCAACGAAAAAAGGATGTCGAGGCCGTTGTTCATCAGATAAATAAAGTTAAAAGGAAGGCTGGGTTCTTGCTTTATAATAAGATTATAATTATCTTTGCATAAAGTTTGAACCCCTTCTATATCAGTAAGCTATGGCTGTTGTGAATCCATTCATTACCCAAGGTTACCTGTCGCCACGCTATTTCTGTGATCGTGTGGAAGAGACTAAATATCTGACAGACCTTGTCATTAACGGCAACAACGTTGCCCTTATCTCCCCTCGGCGCCTTGGAAAGACAGGGCTTATCTGCCACTGTTTCGAGCAGCAGCGCATCAAAGACAATTATCATACCTTCATTGTAGATATCTATGCCACGAAGAATCTGCAAGAATTAGTGTTCTATTTAGGTAAAAGCATCTTAGGGACATTAAAGCCACAAGGGCGCAAAGTGTGGGAAAGATTCGTCAATGCCCTGAGTTCCTTGCGCAGCAGTATTTCGTTTGATATCAACGGAATGCCAGAATGGGGACTTAGTGTAGGCGATGTGAAGGTACCACAGACAACACTCGAAGAGATTTTCATGTATCTTGAACAGGCGGACAAGCCCTGTATCGTGGCGATTGACGAGTTTCAGGTTATAGCTGACTATCCAGAGAAAAACACCGAAGCGATACTACGCACTCACATACAGCGATGCAAGAATACGAGGTTCATCTATGCCGGATCGCAACGGCACATGATGGCAGAAATGTTCGTCTCACCCTCTCGCCCGTTTTACCAGAGTACCAGTATGATGTCTCTTGCCCCTATCAATATCGACCACTATATAGAGTTTGCGCAAGGCCTGTTCAGGGAATACGGCAAAGACATAGAGCAAGAGACCATCATAGAGGTCTATCAACGCTACGAAGGTGTAACATGGTATGTTCAGACGATATTAAACACCCTATTCGCAATAACAGAGCCTGGTGGCAAATGCTTGACAGAACTCATTGAAACCGCCATTCAGCAGGTCATTACCCAACAGAGTTTTACGTATAGTGCGCTTCTCTATCAACTGCCATCGAAGCAGAAAGAGGTTTTGATAGCTATTTGCAAAGAAGGAAAAGCAACCAATATCACCGCACGTCCATTTCTACAGCACTACCATCTTACTGCCAGTACCGTTCAGGGAGCAGTCAAGGGTCTGCTTGAGAAAGATTTCATCACTCAGGACCTAGGAACTTACAGTGTCTATGACAAATTCTTCGCCATGTGGCTGATGCAACAATAGCGAAAATCCCCGTGAGCACAAATCGTCTCACGGGGATTTTCATATCTCTAAGGATTCAGATTACTGGGCTTCGAGGTAGAGCACGCGGCTGCTCCAATCGCTCTTGAGCGACCACTCGGGGTTGAGGTTGTTGGGGATGTCGAGGCCGTTGTTCATCAGATACTCGCCACTGAAGACCTTACCCTCGATACTCATCGGCTTCACATCGATGCTGTTCAGCTCGTGTACCTTATATAATTTCTTGGCATCGAGACCCGCCATCTTCACCTTTGGCAGATGCTCGTTCTGGAACGACTCCGTCTTCCACCAGTAGAAGACAGACTTGGTCTTCTGCTCATTGACGTACATCATCGAGGCAAGGCCCTTCTTGTCGTATGGAGAAACGAGGCGGTAGATGTCACCAAACTGCACGATAGGACGAATCTCCTTATACTCCTTGATGGCCTTACGGCAGAGTTCCTTCTCGGCTTCGCTCATATTCTTGGGCTGAATCTCCATACCAAGACGGCCGCTCATGGCTACATCGATGCGATACTTCAGCGAAGTGGTGCGATAGACGGTGTGGTTAGGCGTGGCCGAGATATGGCAGGCCTGAGCGATGGCAGGGAAGAAATAAGAGGTGCCCCACTGCATATAGATGCGCTGCAAGGCATCGGTATTATCAGAAACCCAGAACTCATCGAAGTAAGGCAGCACACCCCAGTTAGCACGTCCGCCACCAGAGGCACAGGCCTGGATGGTCAAGTCAGGATACTTGGCACGGATGCGCTCACAAGTCTTCTGGAAACCACGATGATACTCGATATAGAGGTGACTCTGGTCGTTCATCGTCAGATACTGCGAACCATGATTCATGATCGACATATTGGCATCCCACTTGATATAGTCGATCTCAGGATACTTCGTCATCAGATTGTCGACAATCGAGAACACAAAGTCCTGCACCTTGGGGTTCGACATATCGAGCACCACCTGCGTACCTCCACGACCTAAGACGGGCTCACGCTTTGGCGCTTTAACTATCCAGTCTGGATGAGCATCATAGAGTTCGGAAACCGTGTTCGACATCTCAGGCTCAATCCAGATACCGAACTTGATACCATGCTTCTTGGCATCGCGCAGCAGACCCTCGATACCCTCAGGCAGCTTGCTCTTATCAACCTCCCAATCGCCAAGGGCGCAGTTGTCAGTCTTACGAGGATACTTCACACCAAACCAGCCGTCGTCCATCACGAAGAGCTCGCCACCCATTGAGGCTATGTCGCCCATCATCTGGTCCATACCTTCCTGATTGATATCGAAGTAGACACCTTCCCAAGAGTTGAGCAGGATCTTACGCTCCTTATTGCCATGAGCCAGCTTATAGTTACGGCCCCACTTGTGGAAATTACGGCTCACGCCAGAGAGACCCTGCTTAGAGAAACTCAGGGCAACGGCTGGCGTAACGAATGTTTCGCCTTTCTTCAGATGATAGTAAGAATTATCTGGATTGATGCCTGCAAAGAAATAGTGGAAATCAGTATCATCGGTCTCCACCTTCAACTGGTAGTTACCGCTATAGACGATAGCGGCTCCAATCACGTCGCCGGCATTCTCCTGACCTTTTCCGTCGAGCGAGAACATCACCTCGCCATGAGCAGTATGGGCATTGCGCACACCATCCTTATTCTTGATGATCTTCTCACCAGGCGTCAGAGGTTCCTCGCAGAGAATAGCCTCATTACCCCAAGAGCCATAGAAAGAGCTCAGCCAGACATTACCACGACGGATGGGCAGTGAGCAGGAAGCAAACTGTGTCAGCGTGACGGGCTTGGCCTCTCCATTGGTAATCTCTGCCCAGGTCTCGATCATGTCTTCATTCTGATAGACTTTGAAGCAGAGGTCGAGAGTCACAGGGTAGACACGATCCTTCATACTGATACGAGTGGTCTGGCCATCTTTCTTGATGGAGCCTGTAGCCACCATATCAGACGAGAGATTGCCGTCGGCATGCGTCATGGCGAGGGCAGCCTCAGCAGGACAGTTCATGCCATAGACAGGATAGGCATCCATACGGCCACCGCGAGGGCGCTGCAGGTTCTGCAAGTCGTAATCGCTCAACTTGGCACCATAATACACATACTGGGGTTGTTTGTCTCCCTCCACATTCAGAACCATCGTCGTGTTCTTGGTCTGGAGGACCACCGTCTCTGCCTGAGCTATCTGAGCCGAGGCGAGGAATAATGCAAAAAACAGAAATTTCTTCATACGAAATGTTAGTTATTGATGATATGTTTCTGTGTGCAAAGATACAAAAAAAATACCCAACCACCATACATATTATCTAACTTTTTCGTACCTTTGCAGCAGAAAGTGTAATCATCAGACAAACAAATACTATATGAGTCTTCTGGATATCATCTTCTTGGCCATCGCGCTGGCAATGGACTGCTTTACGGTTTCGATTGTCAGTGGCGTGATATTGAAATCGCGTCCTCAGGAACAAGGAGAAATCGTTGCCATCGCCCGCATGGCTTTCCTTTTTGGCTTCTTCCAAGCTGCAATGCCCCTGCTCGGATGGTTAGGTATCAGCCATTTCCAAGCGATGATAGAGGCCTACGACCATTGGATAGCCTTTTCGCTGTTGCTATTGATAGGCGGCAACATGATTCGTGAGGCGTTCGGACCAGAGGAGGAGCAGCATTTCAACCCTCGAAAGTTCCGTACTCAGCTGATTCTGGCTATTGCCACGAGCATCGACGCCCTGGCTATCGGTATCTCGTTTGCCTGTACGGGCTATGAACACCTTTCCCAGCTTACGCTCCCTTTATCGATTATCGGCTTGGTCTCTTTCCTTTTCAGCATCATAGGTTATCGGCTTGGGGCACGCTTCGGCAAGTCCATCGCCCGTCGTCTGAAACCAGAGCTTCTAGGAGGTGTCATTCTCATCATGATTGGTGTGAAAATTCTCGTTTCCCACCTGTTCGCATAGATTTTTGTAAAAAATGGTGTCAGATATTATAGCCAATGTGCAATGCATCATGAACATGTGACTACACTACGGGTACACAGGATCCGTCACTTTCTTTTGAGCGCAAGTATCGTGATGTCGTCGTTCTGTTCAGCACCTGTCGTGAAGTCGCTGATGTCGGCTTTCACTACTTCGATGATTTGTCGGCAGTTCTTATCGGCAAGGCTGCTGAGAGTAGAGCAGAATCGATCCTGTCCGAACATCTGCTTTTCGGGGTTGCAGGCCTCGGTCACTCCGTCGGTGTACATCACCAGCGTGTCGCCGCTCTCCATTTGCAGGGTGTCCTCCTTATATACGACATTGTTGTAAACACCGACGAACGGATTTCCTGGCTTCGGGAGTACCTCTGTCGTTCCGTCGGAATGCAACAGCACAGGCCGGTTATGGCCTGCATTGCAATAGGCAAGAAGACCAGTCTTCATATTATAGACAGCATAGAACACGGTGACAAACATATAGTCAGCCGAATAGGCCACCAGCGGCAGGTTCGATTCCGTCATGCACTTGCCAGTATCAGAATACAACATGCCCTTCGAGCGTATGACGGTTCGGCTGATGGCCATGAACAGAGCTGCAGGAATCCCTTTGCCGCAGACATCGGCAATGACGAGAGCTACGCGGTCGTCGTCGATACGAAAGAAATCGTAGAAATCGCCGCCAATGTCCTTTGCAGCCTCCATCGAGGCATAGATGTCTATCTTGTCGCTCTCCTCCGGGAAAGGGGGGAATGTTTGTGGCAGGATAAATTGCTGGATATCCCTGGCCGTAGTAAGCTCCTTTTTCAACGATTCTAGTTGTGTGTGTTCCTGTTCGGTCTTATGTACAAAGTTGATCCTTTCGATGGCTTTCTCGATGGTCAGGCTCAGGTCATCCATGTCGATGGGTTTGACAGCAAAGTCAAAGGCACCGTTGTTCATCGCCTGTCGGATATTCGCCATGTTACCATAGGCACTCACCATGATAACGTGAAGTGCAGGGTTGCGCATCTCGTCCACCTTGGCCAAGAGTGTCAGTCCGTCCATATCGGGCATATTGATGTCGCTGAGAATGATCTCTATATCTGGGTTGTTGTACATCACCTCGAGTGCCTCTATGCCGTTGCTGGCGAAGAAGAACTCATACTCTCCGCTGCGGATTTTCCGCCTGAAGTATTGTCTCATCAGCAGCTCCACAGCCGCCTCATCATCGACGCATAGTATCTTTATTGCTGCCATCGTCAGTCTACTTTTGTAGGTTCTTTCTTATCGTGAGCATATTCTCGCCGTTAGTGTACTCATATTCGACACCGTCCATCTTCCTCATGACGAAATAGATGCCCAGTCCGCCTATCTTTCGTTGATTAATCGGCAAAGAAGTGTCGGGGCTGTCTTTTTTAAGTGGGTTGAACGGAATGCCGCCGTCTCGGAAGCGCAGGGTAATGCCATCTTCGCTGCGCATGATTTCAACACCGAGATAGTCATTCCCACCGTCAGGATAGGCATTGTCAACGATATTCACCACCAGTTCCTCAGTTGCCAAATGAATGTCGCCAAAAACGTTTCCTGCCGAAGCAATTTCCTCTGTCTGGAGTATCGCTCGGATAATATCGAGTGACTTGCCGCGGATGGGTTGGAAGTACAACCTGGTCATGGTCTTTGCATCCAATAAGTGGTTGTCATTTCTTCATGTTCATCAGATTCTTCAGCCGCTGGTCGGACTGCTCTAACAGCCATTTAGAATGAGCTTCCTCTATTTCCTGGAGCTTTTTGTTGTAAACTTTATCACGCTGTTCCGTCCAGGTCTTCACCTGTTTGTCGCGGTTCTTCTTCACTTTCTCGATGTCGGCCTCGCTCTCACCTGCCATCAGCTCGGCCATCTTAACATCGGCATTGGCAATGACGTTCTCCATCTTGACCTTCGTGTCTTCATAGATGGCCTTTACGCCGTCCTTCAGCACGTCGTAGCGATCGTCGTTCACCTCGGGCATCGTCAGCAGGATGTAAGGCACTTTGTCCACCCGTTCCTCGCCATCTTCGTCAATGTATTCCACTTCCTCTTCGAACAATTCCTGCTTAAACTCTGGGTGAGTCTTGAAGATACCCTGAGCGAGAGCGGGTATGTCGCTGCTATAGTTGGCGAACACTTTGAAGGTGTAGTCGTCATCTTTCGAGATCTGTGCACATTCCTCGAGTTTCTGCAGTTCGCCCTCGATATTAACGAGGATAGGCAACAGCGCCACGGGCTCTGACTTTACGCACAGATTCATAAGCCGGTAGGCGAACTGGGCGTTCAGTGTACTGAGCGAATCGCTCATCTTATCGAATTCTCTTATTGCTGCTCTGTTCATATCTCTTAATTCTTAATTCTTCATCATATTTACTCCTTCGGCGCGTCTTCCGTCTTCAGCTTCGCACTCAGCTTACCAGAGGCAGGAGCTCCTGGAATAGCGAAGCCGTCGCTGATGTTCGACGACTTGAAGGAAGTCTTGGCCTCCAGATTGTCGAACGTTCCCTTCGGTGCCTTCACGTCGCCCTTGATGTCGGCCTTACCAGTGATGGTGGTATCGCCGTAGATCTGCGACTTGCTGCCACCCATCGAGGCATTGCCGCCGCTGAGCTGAACGAGGGCCTTGCCGTCGCCCTGCTGTATCTCCAAGGTCTTGTCGCCGAAAGCGCCTAACTCCTCGCTGACGAGCTGCAGCTTCTTGCTCTTCTCGCTCTTCGTCTTCTGACCCACAAACATCTTCTCCGATACGAGTGTCATCGTGCTGCCCGAGGCCAGGCCACTGTCGGTGAGCTTCTCCTTGTCGACGTCCATCGACTTCACGCTGACCGCCTTCGCATTGATGGCGATGCTACCCGTGGCCTTGCCCTCACCGTCGGCGGCGATGATGGTCTGCTTCTCGGCGCGGATGGTCACCTTACTATCTTTGGTGAGCGCCTTCGCCTTCTGTTTGCCGTCCTTCACCTCGTAGTCGAGACCCTCTACGCTGATGCTCTTCGACTTGAGTGTCAGCTCGCCGTCGCCGGTATATTCACCCTTGGTGAGCTTGCCCTTCTCGTCGCGCTCCACGTCTTTCGGGTTGGCGGTCGATACCTCGATGGTCTTGGCGCCCAGGGTGATCTTGCCGTCCTTGGTGAGTTCTTTCTCCATAAACACGCCCTTGTCGTTCATCTTGTAGTCGATAGCCTCCAGGCTGATATCCTTCGACCAGATATGCACCTTGCCTTCCACGGGCCACTCCTTGGTCTTCGGGTTAGCGGTGTTGATATTGATGTCGTGGGCACTCACGTTGAAATAGCCGTCCTTTACGAGTGCGCCTTCGCCGTCGTGCATGCTTACTGCCATGCGTGGCGTGCTGACGCTGATGCCTGCCTCGCTGTTCGTGTGCAGGTTGCCGTCGCCGTCGGCAGTGGCTATACTGATGTTCTCCGCCTTGATATTCATCGCGGCGCCGGTGGTATTCTTCTTGAAGTCGTCGCCCGTCTTGATATTATCCTTCTCTGCCTTCAGGGCCTTCTTGCTGCGGTTCACCTCTGCCAGCTCCGACACGGTGTTGATAAATCCCTGTATGCTCGTCAGCAGTGCAGGCATCAGCTCGTCCATCTCGTCGTGCAGCGCGTCGATGTCGCTCAGGTTCACGAAGGTCTCGTAGTTCTCGGTTTCGTTCAGCTTCTCTTCCTTCTCCACCAGCTTCACCATCTCGCTGATGAACTTATCGACCGCCGACTTCTGCGCCGTCATGCTCGACTTAAGGTCGCCGCTGTGCTTGTCGAGCACTTTCAGCGTGTTTTCAATCTGCTTCTTGCGCTGCTCGGCTGAGACGGCTGCTTCGATGTTCAGCTGGCTGTCGGCATGGATGCTGATGCCGCCGTTACCGGGATCGGCCGGCACCTGCGAGAACGCATCGGTGGCATTGCTGCTGTGGAGCATGATGGAGCAGGCCTGCGAGACGATCTGCGACGTGGTGCCCACCACGTTCTCGTGCCCGTCGATACCGGGGTTGACGGCTTTCTGCTCGATAAGCGGGGCACGGGTGACGACGCTGCCGCTCTCGCCGGCACCTTCGAGCGCCACGTGATGGCCCCTGACGATGACCGTACCCATCTCGCCTGTCAGCGTGCCGCTCTTGTCAACATCGCCGATTATGATCTCCGGCGCCGAGAGCACGATGCGCCTGTCGTCGCGGATGATGTTTCCACTGTCGAGGCGGCTGAAGATATCATCCTTGATCTGCTGCACCTCTTCCTTCTGTTGGTGCATCTCCTCTACCCCCTGATCCACGCACTTCTGGAATTTCTCCAGCACTTCCTTCCATTCTTCAAATATATATGTCATAGTATAGTCTGTTTACAGTTCTTTTAGATTATGCCTTAACTCAGCCAGAAATTCATTAGCGGCTTCGTCGGGAAGCTGCGGTTTCAACTTTGGTATGATTTGCATTTGAGGATTGTCGCCCGTACCAAACTGATAGGTCTGTTTGTTAGCTCCAAATAGGATGGTACCCCTGTTGTTGTTGTCCCAAGATGAACGCTCGTCCCAGGGGCCTTTTAACTTCGACCAGAATGCAAAGGGATTCAAATCACCAGCCACAGATAAGCCGAGACTTTTTAAATTCATATCATCCTTCCATTTATCGAAGTCGCTCACCGCAAGGGCATCTGCTTTGAGCTGGTTTATGAATGCTTTCCAGGTATCGTCATGCATAATGCTCCCCTGCGTTGTAGTCTCGGCATTGGTCACCGTAGGCTTGTTGACATCTTCGATTAGTTTGAACTTGTCCAGCATATTCAAGGCGTACACTCTACGCAAGAATTTTACGATGTTATCGCCAATGGGATTTTCCGCTGCTGAAAGATTTTTGATATCATCACTCAGCTTAAAGATAGGCAGATCTTTGTTATTTTCCCTCCAAAAAACTTCGTATATGATTTTGGCAGCATCCTTGGGAGGAGGCGTCTTAAGAAACTTTTTGATTTTCGCCTCGCACAGCTTCTCGGTCGTTTTGGATCCGTAGTTCAGAATCTTGAGGATGGCTCGTCTAAGTTCTGTTGCTTTTTTAGCAACCTTCTTACGTGCCAAACCACGGCATTTTTTTGCAAAATTCTTACCACATGCTTGTCGCCCCTGTGCATTTTCGGTTTTTGCACCATCTTCTATACTGACATCTTCTGTAAACCCGAGGTCTTTTTCTTCAATCTTGGTCTTTTTGGTGTCTGTGTCCCACAGGATAGTCTTCAGATTCTCATAATCGTTGCAAGGTTTGTCATCAGGTTTTTCTGACCATTCTTTCAATTCAAAGATTGCAGCCTCAAGTCCTTTCTTCTTAATGAGGCAATCATTGTAAAAAGCGTTGATGTCTTTTTGGTCAGCTTTTGCTTGATATGGAGCATACATAAAGAGTCTTGCGAGGCTTGCCCTCAGCGGAGTCTTCTTGTTCAAGGAAGCTCCTAACGCCTGGCTCGCATCTGCTACGTCTTTTTGAATCTGTTCTCTCTTCTTTTGGTTATATGCCGACATCGGATACTCACAGGCATTCTTGCCAGCCTCCAACTTCAAGAAGCGGCTCGACTTGACCGTGAGTGCTCCCTCCACGGGGCGCATCACAATCTCGACGACCGACCTGACGATAGACAGGTCGAGCAGCGTGACCTTATCCGCCAGTCGATTAACAATGGCTGCCGAGGCACTCATCAGGACGGTAGCGGCAGAGGTGCCACTGTATTTCTTGTCTGCTGCGAACTTGTGGTCCACATTCGTTCCCGACACCAGCTTCAGGTTGTTGCCCGCCTCGATGGTGACGTTCTTGCCGCAGATCTTCACGTCGCCATTGGGCGCAGAGATGGTAATGCCAGTAAACGCGTTCATCTTCACGTCGCCCCAGGGCGAGCTAATGGTGATGTTGCGCTGGTCGCTGGAGCCAGTGATCTTATAGATGCCGTAATAGTCGCTTAACTTGAAACCGCCTTCGAGATGAGCACTTTTCCCGAGGTTGAATGCAAAATTGGGCCAGAAATCGGAGATGGTGCTGGCTGCCGGAGAAAATGCACCAAAGAGGAAGCTGGAGAGTCCGGCCCCTCTGGAACCGTCGGACAATCGGAGGTAGTGGCCCTGGTCGGTGTCGAGATCCACGTCGATGGTTTTGTCTAATGTGGTCTTGTCCTGTATGTATCCCATCACATAAGGTCGCTCAATATTGCCGTCGACGAAACCTACCAGTACTTTGGATGCAACCACATGCCGGCCCGTCGATGGTTTGCCCTCGCCCTTGGCGGCGAATATCAGCCAGGGAGAGGCCTCGGTGGCATCGTCAATAGGTTTAGGCATTTTTATTTCTTGACCAGTATCTTCATCTTCCACCGTCTCTTCCCCCTCGTACTGCCAGTCGAACAGCACCCGTACGCGATGATTTAGCGTGGGATCATTCGCTGCCATGATGGCACCTTTCTGGGGGCCGGAATATCTTACGTGTCCCGAAGGCAGCATGGTCGGATAGAAGATGCTCTTGTCATCCTTCCGCGCAATCGCAGTCACAACAAATGAGTAATGGGTTGTGATTTCCCCATCGTCTTCTATATATTGTTCGGTCGGTTTGCCAGTGATACCTACGACAATGAACTTCTCCTTATCGACAATAATCTGATCGCCAAGCTTCACATCTGGGTAGGTCGTATTGAAATTTATCTGCACCAGATTCTTTGATGACGCCCGCTCTGCTTCCAGTATCTTCTTATACTTGCCTGAGGTGTAAATAGAATTATATTCAGTAAACTGATTGTAGGCTTGCTTTTTCTCTTTCACATCTTCGTACAGGGTAAATTCCTGTTCACCAAACTGCAGGGGATATTTTGTCTTATTCTCATCTGTGAAGTATTCCCCGTCCAGGTCTTTGTTCAACATCTTATTGTACACAACGCTCTCAGCCACACTGACAGAGTCGTCGACCAGATTGTTGAAAAGCCAGGTAATCAAGTCCTTATCATTGCCTAGGAATGAGGCAATCTTTCTCATGAAATATTTGTCAGCCGCACCGTTAAACTTGCCCAGTTCACCCTTTACCTTGTAAGGCGACTCCTCCACCGGCGTATCGCTGACAGTCGCGTCATAGACGGCCTCCAGGTCGTAAACACCACTCCCATCACCATTCGTCAGCACAGCGTCCGTATTATAGCTCGGATAGGTGATTTTGTAGTATTTATTCTTTTTATCTTGATCTTTTAAATCATTGGGGGCTTGTTTCTCATTATAACCGAAATGAAGTTTACCATCGCGATAATACATGAACTCTCCCCAGCGGTTGGCTGTTCGGGCCAGGAGGTCATAGATACTCTCATTATACTGCACCAGGAAAGGGAACATGTGCTCATCTTGGACCTTATTTTTTATAAGCCTCTCGAACTTCAGCACCTGCAGATTGTCTGTGTTGAACTTCAGGCAGTCTTTCTCGTCAGCGGGATGACTGTATTTCTTAAGTTCGGAGGTCAGAATCTCCGAAAGCCGTTTCCCAACAAAGGTGCGGCTGGTATTCTTCAGAGTAAGTACCTTGTCAGGGCTGTAGATCTTCAGCTTCAGGTGTATGGAGTCAGAGTAGCACTCGGGGATAACCTCATGCACATAGAAATCTTTTCCTATCAGGAACTCGCCCGAACTGAGGCCGACCTTCTTGTCCTTAAATATTTCGAAACAAGTCCTTGGTATAGTTATCCAGTTATTTCCTCTATCCATGGCTATACTGATGTCTGCAAGGATCTCCGAGGGACGATACATCTGCATGTTGATGTCAAGCCCCGCAAGGC
The DNA here is from genome assembly GCA_900318395.1 of uncultured Prevotella sp. Taxonomy (GTDB): domain Bacteria; phylum Bacteroidota; class Bacteroidia; order Bacteroidales; family Bacteroidaceae; genus Prevotella. The sequence goes on along the minus strand of ONKL01000012.1, from coordinate 35,403 downwards.
TAAGCAGATAATCATTGCCGTTAAATTTGTACTTGGCAGTCCGTATCGACGTTTCAAGAACTATGTCATTTTCCAGGTTCTTTTTTGCATTTTTATTATTTTGCCGGTAGATTGTCAATTTTAGTGTTGCCATAATAATTTGGTTTTTAGTTATGTAATGCTATTCTTCTGTCTCTCCTAATCTCATCTGATACATCACCACATCATTGTTGGCGGAGAAGTGGTCGAGCATCTTCTGCCGGTTGTCAGACATCTTTTGCTGCCAGATATCATCAGAAGCCTCACTGCCGGCAGAGCCGTTCTTACGCTCACCTTCAATAAATGTGAAGAAGTTGGTGATGCCTGTCAACTCCAAGGTCTCAAAAATCTCCTTGGCGCAGTTCAGAAATACGATCTCCGGATTATTGCCCAAACTGTTTTGTGCGAAAAGCAAAACCCGGATGCCAGAACTGGAGATATATACCAAATCTGTAGCATCGAACACCACTTTCTGGATGTCCTGCCCGCAATATTCACTCAGCTGCTCCTGATATGAGGCGGCGTTGGACGTCGACAACTCATAGTCCAGCCTGACATGGAGCGTCGTACCCTCTTTCTTTATTCTTACTCTATTTTCCATGAATCTGCTATTTAGTAGAAACTATTTTCCTTGCGGCGAGTCCGCAAAACTTCTGCAAAGATAGAACAATATGCCCGAATTGCCAAATCTGAACTGGTTAAAATATATTAAAACGCAACCACTTTATAATATTATGCTTAATTTTGCGCTGAATTTTGCGCTGACATGAAAAAAATGAAGGTTATCATCGGATGCTTGTCCTTCCTGCTGCTTTTGTCGATGGCGGTGGGAATCTTTATGCACCGAAGTGATCGTGAACGGGTCAGGGAACTGGAAAACCAGGTCGGTGAGCTTAATAAACAGCAAAAGAAGTCATCTGTAGATCGCAGGGTCAGCAAACAGATGGAGGAGATTGCCTACGGGCAGCAAGTGCTTTCGGAAGAGCGTAGTCAAGAGGCTATCCGACAGTCGGAAATCGCCCAGGCAGCCACCATTCGGTCAGAGACAGAGCGACAAAGGGCAGTGCAGGCTCAGATGGAGGCAGAGTATTCGGCGCAAGAGGCACTTAAGTCATATCAGATAGCAGAGCAACAGCATAAGGAAGCCAACGAACAGCGGCGGCAGGCTGAGAAATCCAAGCTGACCGCCGATACGCTGAACTATATATCACTTGGGCGTACGCTCGGATCACTTTCGTACTCCATCTATAGGACAGGTGATAAGGAAATGGGGAATATGCTAGCGTACGCCTCTTACCTGTTTACCCACGACTACGGCGGCAACCTCTATTCGTCTTCAGTCTTCCCTGCCCTGACACAGTCGTCGGATAGCAGACAAAGCTGGAGCGTACACGAAGGTTGCATCACTGGCGTGGATTTTTTCCCCAATAGCAAACAGCTGCTGACGGTCAGTACGCACGGTGAGATGTCGTTAAACGAACTGCAGAATGGCCGGATGGTGTCCAGACAACTGTTCAGCAACAAGAACTATTGTTTTAGGGATGCCTTCGCGTCGATGTCGGGCAGGAGCTATGCCATCAGCCATACAGGACATCTAGTAATCGCAGGTGATGGTAAGACTAAAATCATTGATCTGAACTTTCTGACAAGGCCGTTCCGCATGGAGATTATGACCAAACGTCGGGAGTTACTGGTTATTGGTGAACGGAACCTTGCCCTGATCAACCTGGACACAGACAAGGTCGTTGCCTCGCGCCAGCTGGACTTTAAGGTCATTTGTGCATGGCGACGTGACAACAAGCCCCTGCTGTTTGACGACAAGGGAAGGATGCATGCGGTAAACAGCATGGACGATATGACAGACGAGAAGGTGCCTGTGAGCGGGAAAATCACTTGCTTTGCCAGCAACAGTGCCGACGGACTTGCTGCCTACGGGACTTCTGACGGCACCATCTACCTCACAGACAGTCATGGACAGATTCACAAGCTGGCAGGGCATCTCTCCCAGGTGACGAAACTGAAATTCAACGGACGGCTGCTCTATTCATCCAGCTACGACAGAAAGCTGCTCTTGTGGATGACAGGTGAGAACCAGATAAAGCCAATTACGTTGCTTCAGGCAAACAGCTGGCTTGCAGACTTCACCTTCGACAGTCCGCAGAACTATATATGGACTGGAGAATCGAACGGCACCGTCACACAATATCTCATTTCTCTCCCCCTTATCAGCCAACGACTGAAGAAAAACGTCAAACGTAATTTTACCAGGGATGAGTGGAACTATTATGTGGGGAAAGGAATACCTTACAGGAAACTGATAAATGAATAGTGTTATGGGAAAGATCATATTCTATATTCTACTTTTCACATCCTGCCTTTCCTTCACTGATTCATCAGCCCAAGGACTTCCACTCATCCGTAATTATACGGCCAGCGAATACGGAGGGCACAACCGGTGCTTCGATATCGAGATCGGCGATGACGGCACTGTCTTCGTTGCTAACTTTGAGGGACTGCTTTACTATGACCGTTCACGGTGGCGCATCATCCATACGCCCGACATCAGCCGCATCACAGTGGTCTATCGTGCCGTTGACAATACCATCTGGGTGGGCGGCTACAACTTCCTTGCCCGCGTGCAGAAGCGCGCCAACGGAGAGCTGTATATGGAGCAAGTGGGAAAAGACGGTCAGTTCAAGGGCGAGGTATTAGAGATGACGGAAGAGGATGGATGCCTGCAGTTCGTAGTTAGCGACAATTATCTCTATGAGGTCAGGAGCATAGCGGGACATTCGGCTCCCACTGTCGTACGGAAGCAGCACTTGAACACCGATTTCAGTATCAATGTCGATGCTGAAGTCATATCATTTGAGGCACTCAAGAAAGGGGGAAAAGAGATCATTCTTGAAGATATCACAGAGACGGCTGTGCTCGACGGAGGACTGCAGGTGAAGGTGAAGAAAGGCCATGGACTGATCATTGCAGACAGCCTCGACCATGACCTCTATCACATTACAGAGGCCGACGGCCTCTGTTCCAATCAGGTGTCATACGTCGTCTACGACGGTCACGGCGTATTGTGGGGAGCCACCATGCACGGAATTTTCTCCATCGAATTGCCGTCTGTCTATAGCTATTTCCTGGCCAAGGACGGTCTGGCAGGTGAGGTGCGAACCATCATGGCCTTCGACGGGAAGATATATGTGGGCGGCACCAACGGTCTGTTTGCTATCCAGACACACCAGCTTAAGCATATCCCTGAGATCAATAATATCTGCTGGACGCTATGCCATTACCACGACTGTCTGCTCGCTGCCACATCGAGTGGCATTTACAAGATTACACAAGGAGGCAACATTGTCCGGATGACCTCGAATTCGACTACAGCCTTGTTTGTGGATGGCGACAGGATTTATGCCGGTGAGCCTGGCGGCATATGGGTTTACAATGAGGCAGGACAGCGGCAGCGCGTCAACGCCTTGCCTCGTGTGACGCAGATTAACAAAGATGCCCAAGGCAGGCTGTGGTGCAGTAATGTGAATGGTGAAAGGTTGTGGATAGAAGGTGCTGACGAGAAAGCCGCCGAAATGATTCCTGACAGTGTTGGAGACCTCCTGAAAGACCTGCCAGACTATTTGCTCAAACCTGTCAGCAGCTTTGAGATGACTGCACAGTATCGTTACGGTTACCAGATATGGATTGGCGGCGACGAGGTTGTCGCCGTCATCGATACAGACAAGAGTCAACTGGCCAGACTCACCGACTGCCGCACCATCCGTTTCAGGTCGGTTGTCATGGGTAACGACAGCGTGCTCTGGGGAGGGTTTGGCGACATGCCTGCACAATTGCCAATGTTAGGTAGCGACGAGGGACATCTGCACTTCTTCTATGCACTAGACTACACGCCCCTATCGGGCAGCACCCTGTATCGCTACAGACTGAACAAGAATCAGTGGAGTGCCTGGAGCAACCGGCAAGATGCGGAGTTCTTAAATCTTTCACATGGTTCTTACACCCTCAGTGTACAGGCTCTTCTGGCCAACGGCGAACTATCGGAAATAGCTTCTATAGATTTCAGTGTCGCATACCCCCTGCTGATGCGATGGTATATGGTGCTACTCTACTTTATATTCTTTATCTATATCGTATATCTGCTGTTCCGCTACCGACTGAGGCGACTGAAAAAGGAAAAAGTCAAACTGGAGAAAATCGTGGAGGAGCGAACTGCCGACCTGAGAACCGCCCAGCACAAACTGATCCGTCAGGAGAAGATGGCCACAGTGGGTAAACTGACAGAAGGACTCGTCGACCGCATCCTCAACCCAATGAACTATATCATCAACTTCTCAAAGATGTCGAACGACCTGCTGAAAGACCTCCGGAAAGTCATTGAACTCAACGAGGACGGCATCGACAAGGATGACTACGACGACGCGCAGGATATGCTCGGCATGTTGGGGAAAAACCACCAGAACATAGAACAATACGGCAAGAACACCACCCGTATACTGAAGGCGATGGAAGATATGCTGAAAGACCGGACGGGAGGCTATACGGATATGGATCTGCTGCCAGTGCTGAAGCAGAGCGAACAGATGCTCAACAGTTATTTCGCCAAAGAGAAGGAGCAGTACCACCTCAGCACGGTGTTCACATTGCCCACCGAAGCTATGCCGCTGCATAGCAACCCAACCCTGCTGAGCGAGACTATCATGTGCCTGCTGGAAAATGCCGTTTATGCCGTAGTGAAAAAAGCCCAAAAGGCAACCTTCCTGCCGGAAATCACGCTTTCGGCCACCGTCACCGACAGTCACTACATCGTGAAGGTACACGACAACGGCACCGGCATTGAGGAGAAAAGCATCGGCAAGATATTCGACCCCTTCTTCACCACCAAGACCACAGAAGAAGCTGCAGGTGTTGGACTCTATCTGAGCCGTGAAATCATACAAAACCACGGCGGCGACATCAGCGTTGTCTCTGTCAAGGAAGAATTCACCGAGTTTACAATCACCCTACCTAAAAAACAAAGCATATAGATGAAACGACCATTTCGTATTACCATCATAGCCCGCAGGTGGTTCACCTGCTTACTGGCGCTGACCCTGCTGGCGGGCATCCCGCTTCAGGCCCAGGAATACAGCGGCAGCAGCAACTATCGGCTGCTGTTTGAACAGGCCGACGAAGACTATGAGATAGGCCGCTTCAACCAAGTGCTGACAGCCTTAGAGAAACAGGTCGGGAAGATGACCGGCAGCGACAAGCAGAGGGCACTGCGACTGATGGCGCTCTGCTATCTGGCCATGTACGAGACGGGGAAGGCAGAGGAGTACGCACAGAAGCTCATTCTGGAAAACCACTACTACAGCAACGTCGACGACCCCATCGACTTCACCGAGATTATCAACAGGCTGAAGGCAGGCTATACAACGACCATTACGACGGCCTCAAGCATAAAGGAGTCGGTGGAGGAGGCACCTGCACCCGTCACCATCATCACAGCCGAGATGATTGAGAATCTGGGCTACAACAAGCGCCTCGGACAGATATTGGCCACCTACGTGCCTGGCATGAGCGAGGTATATGAAAACACCTTCGACAATATGTCGATGCACGGGGCTTACTCCAACAGGCAGGAACTCATCCTCGTCATGGAGAACGGACACCGCCTGAACAACCGCCTGAACAACGGCTACGCCATGGACTACTCGATCAGCACCGACAAGATCGACCGCATCGAGGTGCTGCGCGGCCCGGCCTCGTCACTTTACGGCAACGTGGCCCTTTCGGCTGTGGTGAACATCATCACCAAGAGCGGCCGGGAGCTCAACGGTGTGAAGATGAAATACGGCCACGGCGCTTTCGGAACCCATAGGGCCGACATCACCATGGGTACCCGTTTCATGGATGCCGACATCTTCGTATGGGGCGCACTATATCAGTCGGACGGCCAGTATCGTCAGGCCAGCGACTCGACAGAGTATAGCAAGAAATTCTTTTTCCCCCATGAGACTGGCCATCATTCATACGTCGACGGATACAAGGGCAAACCTACCTACGACATCGGGATGACACTGAAATACAAGGGATTCAGCCTGCTGGCTTCGCGCAAGAACAGTAAGAAACTGGCACAATACGGTTCATACGGCTATTACGACTACGACAAATACCGCCCCGTCAACAACACTTACCCGGGTAGCGGCGAACTCACCAGTTCTCTCGGACTGGGCTACAACATGCAGTTAGGGCCAGTGGCTTTGAATGCCTCTGTGTATGGCGACTGGCATGAGACGATACAGTACGACGCATCCTCTGCCGAATACAACGACACCACCATGCAAAAAGAACTCGCTGATGGCTGCTTCTACTACGACAAAAATGAGGATCGTACGCTGGGCGGCAGCCTGCAGGCCAGCACGGCCTATAAGGCAGGCAGCATGCAGGGCAACGTGCTGGCAGGGGTGCAGTTTGAACATTTTGCTGTGACCGACCTCCTCACACTCTTTGGCTACGGCTATACGGGGATGGCGGAGGAAGGTGATCAACTGGTAGATCTGAAACATCACGAGAACAGCTGGTCATTCTATGCTCAGGCGAAGCACCACTTCCTGCCCACACTCATCCTGAACGCCGGCCTGCGCTACGACATCCGTTACCGGTTCGCAATGGACAATGTCACCAACCTCTCTCCCCGACTGGCACTCATCTACACACCGCGTGACGAACTCAACCTCAAGCTGACGTACTCGCAGGCTTTCGTCGACATGTCGTTCAAATACCGCACCCTGATGCGCGAAATAGGTAACGACAAATTCCAGTCACAATACTTGACGGCACTGCAGCTGTCGGTGATGGGAAAGATAGCGCCTCTGCACCTCTCATACGATGTCAATCTGTTTTACAACCAGTTCGAGAACCTCCATATAGAGCAAATCTACAGTATGAACAACGAGGGCGTACTTCGCAACATCGGCTTGGAGGCAACGGCTACTTATAGTCACAACCGGCTAACGGCCAGCATGAATGCCTACTGGAATAAGGTGGTTAAGGCAGAGAACTACTTCTACAGCGAAACCGAGAACGCCATCTATGCCGTGCCCAAGGCCACGGTCAACCTGAACGTAGGTTGGAAGCTGCTTCAGCACCGCAAGCACGAGCTGAAGCTTTACGGCAGCGGCAGGTACACCAGCTCGAAATGGCTGCTGAAGACCGAGTTCGTCTTATTACCGAATTTAGATATCGATGTCATAACCTCTGAGACACGGCTCAGCGACACCTTCATCATGGATGCCGGTCTGAAATACACATACGCCAACCGTCTGACATTGGCGTTGGATTGCGAGAACCTCCTGGATACAGACCATTTCCTGGCGGGACCTTCCTATTATATGTATGCCTATCATGAGCGCGGACGCAACCTGATGGTATCGGCATCCTATACCTTCTGACCTGACCTTATCCTGATTAGTGTGAAAATCCTCGTTTCAAACCTGCTCGCATAGTTTTTTTGTAAAAAAATGGTGTCAGATAGATGACAAAAGGAAAAAAATGACTATCTTTGCATTCGAAAACGTGAAAAGATAATATGAACAATTCGCAATCAGCAATCTGTCAGTTCGTCAATAAGTATACATATCCCATTTTATTGACCCTCTTCGTCGTTTGGACGTGCATCGGCATCTTTCCCCTTCAGAGCTACGAGACCGATGGCTATGAAATCATCCTTGGTTGTGACGTGATGTATCGCGAAGGATGGTCATTTCCCCCCATCTACTCTTACGAGTATCGCATGCAGCCACTGATTACCATCCTGATAGTAAGTCTGAAACACCTGATGCCCTTCTTGACCTGCGAGCAAATCTACAGTATCATGACAGTGGTGTCGAGCCTCATCTTCCTGATAGGCTGCATCCGTTTCGCTGAATACGTCACAGGTGCCAGCAAGACGAAGATTCTCATCGCCGCCATGCTTCTGCCAGAGATGTATGCCATCGCTATGTATCCTAATTCGGCCATCCCTTCTGCAGCCTGCTTCCTATGGGGTCTGATACTCATGAGCCGTGAGCGCTATTGGTATGCCGGAGCTCTCTTTGCTTTGGCCATCATCCTGCGCCTCGATATCACCATAGTACTGCCAACGGTTCTGGCCATGTTTATCTTCATGGGTAAATCCATCAAGCGTGCCTTTACACTCTCTATTATCATGGGTTTAGGCTTTGTGGCAGCTGCCGTCGTGATGTTCTGGATGACGGGAGCAGAGTTCCTGCCCACCTATAACAGCTATCAGAAATGGAACTTCATTATCACCACTCAGGAGCGTGTGCTCTGCATCTTAGGCTTCTACTCACTGGCATACGTCGTGCTGGCACCCTTGGGACTCTATGTGGTCATCAAGAAAAAGAACTGGCGCGAGCTGTTCCTCATCATGCTGCCCATCATCCTGTTGCATAGTATCTATGTGCTCTTCGGCAATGCCTCAAAGCATTTCCTCTATAATGCACCCTTCGTCATTATTTTGGGCATTCACGCTTTGACTTGGCTGAAGGAAAAGCTGAGTACCCAACCTGTACTGAAGTGGGCTGTCTACGTGCTGGTGCTGCTATTCATGACCATCTCCGTGCGTAAGCGTAACCTTGATATGCCTTGGTTGCAGGAGAATCCACTCCATCAGATTGGTATGGTAACGCCTTTCTTCTCGATTCAGAACGGTCATTCCGAATACACCGTAGGCCTGGGAGCCGGCTATCAGCTGATTACCAACGACGAGTGTATGCTCCTGACGGGCCACATCTTCTATCCCTGGTATATCCACTCACTGAAACAGGTCATCCGCAATTGGCGCGAACAGCAGAAGGCTGTGCTCGACAAGGTCCCCAACTCCAATATCCTGACTTTTGAGTGGGGTGCATCGGCTCCCGTCTCATTCATGTTGATGACAGAGGACAATCATTTCCGCATCGAAGAGAATATGCCTGAGGAATACCGTTTCACCATCTCCAACCCTCAGCACGAACTGCGCTTCTGGCGCGTGGTTCTGCCTGCTGGAGTCAGAGATCGTGACGAAATTGCCTCCTATATCGAAAGTGTTCCAGCCAACTATCCGGAAGGCGAACAATATATCATCGCTGCCTCTAACCACTATGGTACCTCGCATTTCCTCGATGAGATTGCTCAGACAGGTAAACTGAGGAAAAAGGCAGAAAGGTTATACCAAATCATCAAATAAACGTGATGCTATGCAGTCAGTAATTACCCCACCCCGTCTGGCCATCGTCGTACCTTGCTATAATGAAGAAGCAGTACTGATAGAGACCAACAACCGTCTGACCACTCTGCTGAATGAACTCATCAGCAGAAAGAAAATTACGGCTGACAGTTTCATCGTCTATGTCAACGACGGTTCGAAGGACCAGACGTGGCAACTGATCTGCCAACTGCAGCAGAGCTCCTCTCACGTCAGAGGCATCAAACTGGCCCATAATGCCGGACACCAGAATGCCTTGATGGCAGGACTGGAATCCTTTAAGGACGAGGCTGATGCGATGGTCACTATCGATGCTGACCTGCAGGACGATGTGAATGCCATCACCGCAATGGTCGACGAATATCTTAATGGCTCGGACATCATCTATGGTGTGAGAAAGGAACGTACGACAGATACCTTCTTCAAGCGATCTACAGCGCAGCTATTCTATAAGCTCATGGCTCTTATGGGGGCTGACACCATCTACAACCATGCTGACTATCGTCTGATGAGTCGTAGGGCTGTAGAGGCTCTTTGCCAATATCCTGAGCGTAACCTTTTCCTTCGCGGACTGGTGCCATTGTTGGGATTTGCCACTAAAAATGTCTATTACGACCGTGCAGAGCGCTTTGCAGGAGAGAGCAAGTACCCATTAACCAAGATGCTCGCCTTTGCCATCGACGGCATCACCTCGTTCAGTATCAAGCCCATCACCATCATCTTCATGACAGGTATCGGCTGTTTTATCGTCGGTCTCTGCCTGCTGGGCTGGGGTCTCTACTCTTACATCAACGACATGGTTGTACCAGGCTGGACCTCACTGTTGCTCTCTCTCTGGCTTATCGGTGGGGTGATGATTACGTCACTGGGGGTTATCGGACAATATATCGGTAAAATATATATAGAGGTGAAACATCGACCGCGCTACCATATCGAGGAAATCGTATGACGATACAAATCCAACAGCTCAGCATCGGCTATCCTTCCAAACGTGGTGTGAGGGTAGTGGCAGAGGGCATCAGCGGTGCCATCCGCAGTGGTGAACTCACCTGTCTGCTGGGCGCCAACGGTGTGGGTAAGTCCACACTACTGCGCACGCTCTCGGCCTTCCAACCGAAAATTAGGGGTGAGGTACTCATCCAAGGGCGCGACCTCTCGGGCTATACTGATAAGGAACTGAGCCGACTCATCGGAGTGGTACTCACTGAGAAACTTGATATCAGAAACATGACGGTGCGTGAACTCGTCAGCTTGGGGCGCTCACCTTATACAGACTTCTGGGGGAACTACTCAAAAGATGATCTGCAGATTGTCGATGAATCCATTCATCTGGTTGGCATCGAGGACTTAAGCCGACGACCTATCCAGACGCTGAGTGATGGTGAACGCCAGAAGGTGATGATCGCCAAAGCCCTGGCTCAGCAGACTCCTGTCATCTATCTCGACGAGCCGACGGCCTTCCTCGACTACCCCAGCAAGGTGGAAGTACTGCAACTGCTCAGGCGTATCTGTTCAGAGGCAGGCAAGACTGTCTTCCTCTCTACACACGACGTGGAACTGGCGCTGCAACTGGCTGATACCGTCTGGTTGATGACTCGTGAGCAGGGGGTTACTATAGGCTCTCCACAGCAACTGGCACGTGAGGGAGTTCTCGCCAGATTCATCGAGCGTGAAGGCATCACCTTCAACCCAGAGACTCTGGCTATCACCGTCAGAAAAGGAAATTAAAGACAACAATCAACGAAGACTATGATATACGGACATGGAGACGATATCTTCCGCTACGGCGACAAGATCAAAATGAACTTCAGCTCGAACGTTTATAATCGGGCTGACTACACAGAGCTCAAAGAACACCTGATGGACCACTTTGAGGTCGTCAGCCACTATCCTGAGCCTGATGCACACTCTCTGGAGAGCATGATTGCCGAAAAGCTTGAAGTGCCAGAGAATACGGTGATGGTAACCAATGGCGCCAACGAGGCTATCTACCTCATTGCACAGCTTTATAAGGGCTGGGCATCGATTATTCCTCAACCTACGTTCACGGAATATGAAGATGCTTGCAGGGCCTATGGTCACCTCATCTCTTACGACACTACCGACGAGCTCGAGATGCTACCAGAAGACCGTATCTACTGGCTCTGCAACCCAAACAACCCTACAGGCAACGTGCTCGTGAAAAATCTCATCACTCATATCGTCCGTAAGCACCCCCGCTACCTATATGTCGTCGATCAGTCGTATGCCGATTACACCCTCTGTCCGATGATCCAACCTAAAGAGATGGTCGACTGTTTCAACCTCATGCTGCTCTTCTCGCTCTCGAAGAAGTACTGCATCCCTGGTCTTCGTCTTGGCTACATCGTAGCCTCGCCAATCATTATCGACCGTCTGAAACATATCCGCCAACCCTGGACAATCAACGGTATGGCCATTGAGGCAGGTAAATTCTTTATCAGACGCGATCCGAAGATGATTCCTGATCTCAATGAATACCTTGCAGAAGCTCAACGACTGCACGACACTCTTTCTGCCATAGATGGACTATTGGTCATGAAGACCGATACCAACTTCATGCTCGTCAACATCGATGAAGGCAACACGCAAGAACTGAAGAAATGGCTCATCGAAAACTATGGTATTCTCATCCGCGATGCCTCCAACTTCCGTGGGCTCGACAACCACTGCTTCCGCATTACTTCTCAGACACCCGAGGAGAACAATGCGCTCGTTGAGGCATTGACTGAATACATAGAGTGGAAGAAAGAAATGTGACACTCATGGAAATCAATATAGACCGCACCCATTGGTACGACCGCATTTGGGCATCACTGATATTCTTCACCCGCCTGCCATTCTGGCGGTTCCACCAGCCTCCTAAGGAATGCTATGCTTCTGTCGTAGAGCATTGGCCACTGGTGGGGTGGCTTACTGGTGGGGTGATGGCAGCTGTATTGTGGTTTGGTAATATGGTCATGCCTTGGGCTGTAACCGTCATTGTAGCCATTGTTGTCAGACTTCTGCTCACAGGCGCTCTTCATGAAGACGGACTAGCTGATTTCTTCGACGGGTTCGGAGGTGGAGGTAGTGACCGTCAGCGAATCCTCGACATCATGAAGGACTCTCACATCGGCACTTATGGCGTGCTTGGTCTTATCCTCTATATATTATTGCTCTGGGGCTGTCTCAGTTCACTTACTCCATGGATGGCTGCTCTTGCTGTCTTTGCTGCTGATCCTTATGCAAAAATGGTTACCAGTCAATTTGTGGTCATGATGCCTTATGCCCGTCGTGAGGAAGAGGCCAAGGCCAAGGTTGTCTATCGAAAAATCTCAGCCCTCGGCGGAGTGAGTCTCGCCTTTCAAGGTTTGCTGCCTTTAGCACTCTTCATCTGGCTCACAGGTTCATCGTGGGAGACACTTGTCTTTATCCCTGCTCTCACGATGTATTTCCTCTATCTGCTTATCTGGCGCAAGCTACACGGCTATACTGGCGATTGCTGTGGAGCTGTCTGTCTGCTTGTTGAACTCTCCTTCTACCTTACACTCATTGTAGGATGGTAAATGCTGTCTTTCTGCTCGTTGGATGGGTGCTCGACCTCATATTTGGCGACCCCTCAAAACTGCCACATCCTGTGGTCTGGTTTGGTAAGTTGATTGCAGCAGGCGAGCATCGACTGAACAATGGGGCTCATCGTCGTCTGAAGGGTGCGCTCCTTGCCATTGGTCTTATTCTCTTTATCTTTGCCTTAGCTTGGCTACTCAGGACGGTATTAGGTATCTTCGCCTTGTTTATCTACGATGGTTCTAACATCCATCAGATACCATTACTATTGTATCTCTTCGACATCCTCGCCATTTTCTACTGTCTGGCAGGAACAACCCTCATCCGCGAAGTGCGCGAGGTGTTTCTGGCTTTAGATCGCTCGCTGGAGGAAGGTCGCCAACAGGTTGCCCGTATCGTAGGGCGCGATACCTCACAGCTCTCAGCCCAAGAAGTGCGTACAGCAGCCCTCGAAACCCTCGCCGAAAACCTCAGCGATGGTGTCATCGCTCCTTTATTCTGGTTGCTTCTACTTGGTACTCCAGGCATGCTCGCCTATAAGATGGTGAATACGCTCGACTCGATGATTGGTTATCATACGGAGCACTATCTTGAATTCGGATGCGTAGCAGCCCGTATCGACGATGTCGCCAACTATATCCCTGCCCGTCTCACAGCCTTGCTGATGATCCTCCCCTCACTCTTCACTTTTCACTTTTCACATCTCTCTTTCGTTCGTCGTTACGGACGAAGCCACGCATCGCCCAACAGTGGCTATCCGGAATCAGCCCTCGCTGCCATCCTTGACTGTCGGTTTGGAGGTCCACACGATTATTTTGGTGAACGTTTCGACAAACCTTACATTGGCACGAATCCTCGAGAGCTCACCACAGACGATATGAAAACAGCCATCCGCGTCAATCGGACAGCTGAAATCCTGATGGTTGGCATTGTGGCCATCCTATTTGGTTGTTTTTCCTTCTTACCCTTTTAGCTTTTTGCTTTTCCTATAAGCCAACGGGCTGACGCCCGCCTTTGTACGGAAGAAGTTGGTCAGTGCACTCTGGTCGCTGAAGTTCAGTTCGTCAGCAATCTCACTAATGGTCTTGTCTGTCGTCTTCAGTTGGATGCAGATCTCATTATAGAGGAAGTTCGAGAGATAACTCAGCACCGTATTGCCCGTTAGTTCCTTGATGGTTCGAGAGAGATACGTCACCGACAAGTTCAGATGGTCGGCATAGAACTGCACCTGTCGCTCCCTCTTGAAGTTCCTCGAAGCCAGATGGAGGAAGATCTTCAGGATATTATCTTTGTGCTTCAGGTCGTGCGTATTGATCTCGTTGCCAGAAATCAGCTCAGCTAACATGAACAGACAGATGTTCAACTGATACTTGATCATCTCACTCTTATAGAGGTGAGGGGTCACGATCGTCCTTTGGATGTTGGACATCATCTGATAGAACGACGCAGCCTGCATCTCACCTAGATGAACCACTGGCATGGAACAGAACACCTCTATCGGGTTCTGCCCTTTGAAATGTTCATGATTGGTAACCAAACTGTCGAAGTAATTCTTTTCCACCAGCAGATGAATCGACGACACCTCTTCAGAACAGTCCTCAACGGTGAAGTTGTCGTATGGCTGCTTCACAAACAGGTCGTGCATCTCCAGCCTGACCCGATGGCCATTGATCAGATAGACCTCCCATCCATCTACGATGAGATTAATGGAATAGAAACTGCCAAGCCCGGGATGAACCACGCGCCGCATCACATCGCGATCGGCAGTAAAGCAAACCAAAGCCGAACCAAACAGTCCGTCGATATCGTTTTGCTCGGTGAATTCCTCCAGATTGTATATACCGCTTTGATTCATCACTTTAGGTTTCACACTTGATTTTGCAAAGATACAACAAAAAACTGATGTTTGCAAATTTTTGAATAAATAAGTGCCACTTGCTGAATAATAAGCGGCTCTTATTTGAGATTAAGTGATACTTATTTCAGGCTAAACCATGATTATCAGGGCTTGTGTCGTTTTTTACAAAAAATGGTTCGTTTTTTATAATACAGGGTAAGGAAAATCTCCCTATCTTTGCAGCCGAGAACATAACTCAAAACAATTATTCATAACAAACAAAACAATCTATGGTGACATTCTTGGTTCTTTTCCAATTGTGTATTGTCCTCGCACTGATTTTCATCGGTGCCAGAGTCGGAGGCATCGGACTGGGTATCTACGGAATGGTAGGTGTCTTCATCCTTGTCTTCATCTTCGGCATGCATCCAGGCAAAATTCCCATCGATGTGATGCTGATTATTGCTTCGGTGATTACGGCAACGGCTGCACTACAGGCCGCTGGTGGTCTGGACTACCTGGTAGGCTTGGCAGCGAAGTTCCTGCGTAAGCACCCAACTCACATTACTTATTATGGTCCGCTGACCACCTGGCTCTTCTGTCTCGTGGCTGGTACGGCCCATACCTCTTATTCGCTGTTGCCGATTATCTCGGAGATCGCCAAGAACTCTAAGATCCGTCCTGAGCGCCCCATGACAGTGGCCACGATTGCTGCCTCGCTGGGTATTACAGGTTCGCCTATGTCGGCTGCTACGGCTGCTGTGATCTCGACAGACCTGCTTGGCGGGCAGGGCATCGAGCTGAAGGACGTCCTGCTCATCTGTATCCCAGCCTCGCTGATCGCTATCCTTGTGTCTGCATTCGTTCAGAACCGTGTAGGCAAGGAACTGGAAGATGATCCTGAATACCAGCGCAGAGTGCGTGAAGGTCTGATTAATCCTGAGGCTGAGGCTAAGGCCATGCAACAGATGGAGCAGAGTCCGAATCCACGTGCTAAATGGAGTGTGGTGGCGTTCCTTCTTGGTGTTGTCCTCGTGGTCATCTTCGGTAGTGTGCCTTCCCTGCGTCCTTCGTTCGAGGCTGACGGTGTAGTCACCCAACTCTCGATGCCTGAAACGATTGAGATCCTGATGATGTCGATTGCAGCCCTCATCCTGATTGTGGGTAAGGCGAGCGTAAAGAAAGCCGTCAGCGGCAACATCTTTGGTGCCGGTATGAATGCCATGATCTCTATCTTTGGTATCGCATGGATGGGTGACACCTTCTTCAATGGCAACATCGAGTTCTTTAAGAGTCACATCGCTGACATCGTGACTCAGTATCCGTTCCTCTTCTCTGTGGCCCTGTTTATCATGAGTATCATGCTCTTCTCACAGGCTGCCACTGTGCGCACCCTCTTCCCGTTGGGCATGGGACTGGGCATCCCACCATTGGCACTCGTGGCTATGTTCCCTGCCGTGAATGGTTATTTCTTCATCCCCAATTATCCGACGGAGGTGGCTGCTATCAACTTCGACACTACTGGAACGACGCGAATCGGCAAGTATGTGCTCAACCACTCGTTCCAACTCTCTGGCTTTATCACTACCTTTGTCAGCATTGGCATCGGCTATCTGATAATTACATTTCTTTATTAAATAACAACTATTACTCACAATTTTAAAACTCAAACAATTATGAAAACAATGCGTAATGTATTAATGCTTTTGGCACTGTTGGTTTCAGTTAACATCGTTGCTAAACCAAAGATTCGTATCATCGCTACTGGCGGCACCATCGCTGGTGTCAGTCAATCGTCAACCTCTTCAAGTTATAGTGCAGGACAAGTAGGTATCCAGACACTTATCGACGCCGTTCCCCAGATGCTGTTTCTGGCCGATGTGACTGGTGAACAGCTTGTGAACATCGGTTCTCAGGACATGAATGACCAGGTTTGGCTGAAACTGGCTAAGCGTATCAACCAGTTGCTGAATGAGGAAGGCTACGACGGTGTGGTTATCACTCACGGAACAGACACCATGGAAGAGACAGCCTACTTCCTGAATCTCACCGTGAAGAGCGATAAGCCCGTGGTATTGGCAGGTTCTATGCGTCCTTCAACAGCTATCAGCGCCGACGGTCCTGCTAATCTCTACAATGCTGTGGCTGCAGCCGTTTCACCTGCTGTTAAGGGTATGGGCGTACTCTGCTGCATGAACAACCAGCTGCTTGATGCCAAGACCGTCATCAAAACACACACCATTGACTGCGACACTTTCGAGGGCGGTCCTTCGGGCATCATCGGTTACATCTACAATGGCGAGGCTCACATGCTTCAGACTCCTAATAATATTCACACCACGAAGTCGGAGTTCGACGTAACCAATCTGGAGAAACTTCCTAACGTAGGTATCGTTTACGGTTATGCCAATGCATCTCCACTGCCTATGCAGGCTTTCGTTGATGCCAAGTTCGACGGTATCGTGCTGGCAGGTGTAGGCGACGGTAATTTCTACAAAGACGTGTTCGATGTAGCAGTCAAAGCTCAGGAGAGCGGTATCCAGATTGTACGTTCTTCACGCTGCCCGACTGGTCCTACATGTCTGAACAGCGAGGTTGACGATGCCAAATATCATTTCGTGGCTTCACTTGATCTTAATCCACAGAAGGCCCGCGTGCTGCTTATGTTGGCTCTGACCAAGACACACGACTGGAATCAGATTCAGGAGTACTTTAAGAAGTACTAATCCCTGTGTGAGAAGTGAAAAGTTAAAAATGAAAAGTATTATGAAGAAATCACTATTATTCGGAATCATGCTGTGCATGACGCTGACAGCGAATGCCCAGCAGGACAAGGACGCTTCGGCAGGTGAGCAATCACTGTTCGAGAGAATTACGAAATTGGAGAAGAAGCAGGATTATTTCCATCTCCTGCTGAACCTCAACAATAGTTTCGATGTGAATCAGGGCAATGGCGATTTTCAGAATGCGAAGTTCAACATGCGCCAGATTCGTATTGAGGCTAAGGGCAACATCAACGAAACCTTCTCTTTCCGTTGGCGTCAACGCCTGAACCGTAGCACCTCGCCTACACCTGATGGTATCGACAACATGCCTTCATCAGCTATCGACGTAGCTGGCATCGGTGTTAAGACGGGCGACGTCTTCTCTATGTTCCTCGGTAAGCAATGTGCTGCATACGGAGGTATCGAGTTCGACCTCAACCCCATTGAGATTTACGAATATTCAGACATGGTGGACTATATGAGCAACTTCCTCACTGGTGCCAATTTCCAATTCCAGGTACATCCCAATCATCAGTTGCAGTTGCAGGTACTTGACAGCCGTAGTGCCAGCATGGAAGACATGTATGGCCAGGGCTACGAACAGTCGAAAGTGCCCCTGGTTTACACCGTCAACTGGAATGGTAGTTTCGGTGGTGTGTTCAATACGCGCTGGAGTTACTCTCTCATGAGCCAGGCCAAGGGCTATCAGAGCCATTACGTTGCCTTGGGTAACGAACTGAATCTCAACAGGTTCAACGCCTTCTTCGACGTGATGTACATGCGTGAGGGTATCGATCGTGAAGGCATTATCTCAGGCATTGTAGGCAACAACAATCAGGGCGGTCACTTGAACGATGCCGAGTATCTTTCGTTTGTATTGAAAGCCCAGTATCGCTTCAGCCCGAAATGGAACATCTTTGTCAAGGGAATGCTTGAGAACGAAGGTCTCTCAAAGGACAACAAAGACGGCAATATCCGCACCATCGAGAAAGGTAAGTATCGCACGGCATACGGTTATCTCGCAGGCATCGAGTTCTATCCACTGAAGAGCAGCAACCTGCACTTCTTCCTCACCTATGTGGGCCGCCACTATAGTTACACAGACCGTGCTAAAGTCTTAGGCTGCGAGAACTACAGCACAAACCGTATCTCACTTGGCTACATTTGGCAGGTGCCGATGTTCTAAAACAAAAAACAATAAACATTAAACATTTTATAAATTATGTCAGATCAGAAATTCAGAGTAGAGTCCGACCTCTTAGGCGAACTCAAAGTTCCAGCAGACGCCCTCTATGGCGTACAGACACAGCGTGGTATCAACAACTATCACATCTCGCGCAAGACGATGTCAATGTATCCCGACTTCATCATTGCCATTGCTTATGTGAAGTTGGCTGCAGTTGAAACCAACCACACCCTTGGTGTGATCAACGACGAGATCGCAGGCGCCATCTCACAGGCCTGTCGCGAAATCATTGATGGTAAGTGGCACGACAACTTCCCCATCGACATGATGCAGGGTGGTGCAGGTACATCAGTCAACATGAATGCCAATGAGGTGATTGCCAACCGTGCCCTTGAGATCATGGGCCACGAGAAGGGCGACTACCAGTATTGCTACCCCAACGACCACTGTAACTGCGGACAGTCTACCAACGACGTTTATCCCACCACCATCCGTCTGGCCTTGATTCGTATGAACAAGAGTCTGGTGGCTGCACTTACAGGCTTAATCAGTGCCCTGCGTTATAAAGGCGAGGAGTTTGCCGACTGCATTAAGATGGGTCGTACCCAGCTGCAGGATGCCGTTCCTATGAC
This sequence comes from uncultured Prevotella sp., assembly GCA_900318395.1. Classification (GTDB taxonomy): domain Bacteria; phylum Bacteroidota; class Bacteroidia; order Bacteroidales; family Bacteroidaceae; genus Prevotella. The sequence continues at coordinate 16,154 of ONKL01000012.1, read as the reverse complement.
CTCAGGTCAGGAGTTCAACGCCTACGCCAACAACCTCGAGGAGGAAATCCTCAACCTCGAGCGCAACGTGAAACTGCTTCACGAGATCAACATGGGTGGTACAGCCATTGGTACAGGTCTGAACGCTGTTCCTGGCTTCGCTAAGCTTTGCGCTGCCAACCTGTCGAAGCTTACAGGCGAGGCCTTCGTTAGTGCCAGCGACCTGATTGAGGCTACACCTGATACAGGTGCATATGTCAGCTATTCTTCAGCCCTGAAGCGTCTGGCTGTGAAACTTTCTAAGATCTGTAACGACCTCCGTCTGATGGCTTCTGGTCCTCGTTGCGGACTCCATGAGATTAACCTGCCTGCAAAGGCTCCCGGCTCTTCTATCATGCCAGGAAAGGTGAACCCCGTTATTCCTGAGGTAGTGAACCAGGTATGCTTCAAGGTGATTGGTAACGATACTGCCGTCAGCTTCGCTGCTGAGGCTGGTCAGCTGCAGCTCAACGTGATGGAGCCCGTCATCACCGAGTGCCTCATCGAGAGTCTGGTTTGGCTGAAGAACGGCATCGAGACCCTCACAGAAGAGTGCGTACTTGGCATTACCGTTAATAAGGAGCATTGTTTGGAGATGGTTAAGAACTCTATCGGTATCGTTACAGCCCTCAATCCTTACATTGGCTACAAGACCTCATCGAAGGTTGCCAAGGAGGCCTTTGAGACGAACCGCAGCGTTTACGAAATCGTGCTTGAAAAGGGTCTGATGACTCAGGATAAGCTCGACGAGGCTCTCGATCCCGCTAAGATGCTTTCTTCTCATAAGTTCATCAAGTAATTATTGAGAACCAGTAATCAACAGAAGCCCCGATGACTGCAATAATCATCGGGGCTTACTTTTTATGCTTTGTCTTCTATTCTTCAGCGAAAGCAGCAGCTTCTGCCTCAGCAATGATATCCTCCTTGGATTTCTCTTTATGAGAGATGTCAGAGAGATCGAATTCAACCTCCCCCGACTCCTCCAAAGGAGTGGAGGATCTGCGGGCAGAAGACTCCGTAAGGCCCTCCTCCCTTTTTGGGAGATCGGGAGAGGTTATGATGAAGTTCTGCTCCTGATCAGTGTCGGGAACGGCCATAGCAGGCTCTTCCTCCATCTTCGTGCGATTGGTCTTGGCAGCAAAGATAGTATCTACAAACTGTGGCTCACGCTTCAGACGCTTCAGAGTAGCTTCTGAAGCCAATTGCTGCGATTCTTTTTTGGAGTAACCTGTACCACGTTCACCTGCAATACCTTCAAGTACGACTTGGAAACAGAAAACAGGACTGCCGTTTTCATCTTTCTGCTGTTTCAACATGCGGAATTCGAGACGCACACGATTCTTCTGACTCCACTCCAAAAGTTTAGACTTGAAGTTGACTTCCTTGAAAGCCACTTTGTCGATATCTACATATTTACCCAATATCTGCTTCTCAAAGAACTCAAGACAGGCCTCATAGCCACGATCAAGATAGATAGCTCCCACTAAAGCCTCGAGGGCATTACCTTCGACATAACTATTATGCGAAGTAGAATGTCCGGAGGAAAGCAGCAGACTGCCCAGTCCCATCTCATTGGCAATCTTGCCTAATGTCTCGCGCGATACCAGTTTGGAACGTGTATTGGTGAGGAATCCTTCGCGTTTACCCTCGTAATGACGGTAAACAATATATCCCACCGCAGCATCGAGTATAGCATCACCCAGGAACTCCAGCCGCTCATTATTCAATGGCTTGCCCTTGTCGTTGCGCTTACGGATGCTCTTATGCATCAACGCCATCTTGTAATACTCGATGTTGCGGGGATAGAATCCCAATATCGCGTAAAGAGAAGAAAAAAGCTCCTTCTCCTCGCGGAAAGGGAGCTTGATAATATCAATAATATCCTTAAGCCTCATACTTCTTGAATACCACACAAGCATTGTGACCACCAAAGCCGAAGGTATTGCTAAGACCAGCACGAACCTGACGCTTCTGAGCCTTGTTGAAGGTGAAATTCAGATTATAATCAATCTCAGGATCCTCATCGCCTTCCTCATGGTTGATAGTAGGAGGAACGATGTCGTTCTGAATAGCCAGAACAGTTACCATTGCCTCTACAGCACCAGCAGCACCCAGCAAGTGACCTGTCATTGACTTCGTAGAAGAGATGTTGAGCTTGAAGGCAGCATCGCCGAATACCTCCTTGATGGCCTTAGCCTCAGAGATATCACCTACGTGTGTAGAAGTACCGTGAACATTGATATAGTCGATGTCCTCAGGCTTCAAACCAGCATCCTCGAGCGCATTCTTCATAACGAGCTTGGCACCCAGTCCCTCAGGATGAGAAGCAGTGATATGATGAGCATCAGCACTCATACCTGCACCAATCATCTCAGCATAGATCTTAGCACCACGAGCCTTGGCATGCTCGAGCTCCTCAAGAATCAGACAACCTGCACCCTCAGCCATAATAAATCCATCACGACTGGCACTGAAAGGACGGCTTGCCTTCTCAGGCTCATCGTTACGGGTAGAGAGAGCCTTCATGGCATTGAAACCACCCACGCCAGTAGCACAGATAGCAGCCTCAGCACCACCTGCTACGATAGCATTAGCCTTACCCAGACGAATCAGGTTGAAGGCATCAGCAAGTGCATTTGAAGAAGAGGCGCAAGCAGAAGCCGTGATATAGTTGGGACCATGGAAGCCGTACATGATTGAGATCTGTCCAGCAGCAATGTCAGCAATCATCTTCGGGATAAAGAAGGGATTGAACTTAGGACCATCGGCCTCGTGCAGAGCATAGTAGCCCACTTCTTCCTCGAAGGTCTTAATTCCACCGATACCGACGCCATAGACTACACCAATGCGGTCCTTGTCCTCGGTTTCCAAATCCATCTTACTATCCTCGACAGCCTGCTTGGCGGCAATCATGGCCAGCTGGGTATAGCGGTCCATCTTGCGGGCCTCTTTACGGTCGAGAAATGCGTTTATATCAAGGTTCTTAACCTCGCAAGCAAACTGTGTTTTGAATTTGCTTGCATCAAAAAGCGTAATAGGTGCTGCGCCACTGACTCCTGCAATGAGGTTCTTCCATGTTTCCTCAGGAGTGTTGCCCACTGGCGTTACTGCGCCAAGACCTGTTACAACTACTCTTTTTAATTCCATAAGCAACAATTAAAGCATAATGGTTGCTTCTTGTCAGAAGCAACCATTATGTTATGATCAAAATTTATTTTGCATTCTCCTCGATGTAAGCGATAGCATCACCTACAGTACCGATCTTCTCAGCCTTATCATCGGGAATAGAAATACCAAACTCCTTCTCGAACTCCATAATCAGCTCAACAGTATCCAAAGAATCTGCGCCCAGATCATTTGTGAAGCTTGCTTCTGGCTTTACTTCAGCCTCATCTACACCGAGTTTGTCTACAATAATTGCCTTTACTTTGCTTTCAATTTCTGACATAATTTTAATACTTTAAAATGTTAATAATGAATTTGCTATCTTGAAAATTATCAGCCATTTGCTGAAATCGGGTGCAAAGTAACACATTTTCTTTCACTTACGCAAATTTTTTTAAGAAAAACTGACTATCTATTGCACAAAAGGGGTGTATCTGTGCATATTTTTGCCCTTTTTTTGCATCTGCTACTATATAAATTGCCAAAAATTTAATAAATTCTCTAATTTAGTTTGGCTAATTGAAAAAGTTTCTGTAGCTTTGCGGAATAAAATAATTAAAGATGTCATTTACAGAAAAAGCAAACCAGATTTTCAATCGTGCCATCAGCGACTATCATCTGACGGATGATGTCAATACGCCGATTCAGAATCCATATAAAAAAGACAGTATCGAATCCAAGCTTTACCTGAAATGCTGGATTGATACCGTTCAGTGGCATTTTGAGGATATCATCCGTGATCCTCATATCGATCCTGTGGAAGCCCTTTCACTGAAGCGTCGCATCGATCACAGTAATCAGGATCGCACAGATCTGGTGGAAGAGATAGATTCTTATTTCCGTCAATACTATAGTGAAGTGAAGCCATCAGATGATGCTCGTCTGAATACGGAGAGTCCTGCTTGGGCAGTAGACCGCCTGAGCATCCTTGCCTTGAAGATCTATCATATGCAGGAACAAGTTGATCGTCAGGATGCTGAACCTGCACATATTGAAAGGTGTAAGGCAAAGCTTGATGTACTGCTGGAACAGCAAAAGGATCTGGCGCTGGCCATCGATCAGCTGCTGGAAGATATTGAAGCAGGTCGTAAGTATATGAAGGTATATCGCCAGATGAAGATGTATAACGATCCTGCGACCAATCCTATTTTATATAAGAACAAATAAGAGAGGAATAGTGAAGAAAGAGCATATCCTTGTCATACGATTCTCTGCACTGGGCGATGTGGCAATGACTGTTCCAGTGATATGGGCTTTGGCAAACCAGTATCCTGATATCCGTATCACGGTATTGAGCAAGAAATTTGCACGTCCACTCTTCTATGACCTGGCACCTAACGTGAACTTCATGGAAGCTGATTTCAATAAGGAATATCACGGGGTGAAAGGTCTGAATGCACTCTATCGCAGACTTGTTGCCAAGCAGTTTACAAAGGTAGCTGACCTTCACAATGTGTTGCGCTCAGAATATCTGAGAATGCGCTTCAATCTGGGTCGCTATCGTGTGGAGCATATAGACAAACATCGTCAGCAGCGCAAGAAACTTACCTCTTATAAGAATAAGGTGAAGAAGCAGCTGCCCAGTTCGTTTGAAAACTATGCTGAGGTGTTTGAGCGTCTGGGGTATCCTGTTGATATCCGCCAGTTCCATTCTATCTTCCCTGAAGAAGGTGGTAACCTGAATCTGCTTCCCAAAGAGATAGGTCCGAAAAAGAGTTTTGAACAGTGGATAGGTATTGCGCCCTTTGCAGCCCACGATGGTAAAGTATATCCCCCAAGACTGATGGAGCAGGTCATTTTTAATTTGATACAGAAATACCCCAAGGGACGTATTTTCCTTTTCGGAAAAGGTGAGCTGGAGGATAAATACCTGCAATTATGGTGTGCTCAATATCGACAGTGCTTGATGGTAAGCAAGCATTGTGAGGATAATATCTATCAGGAACTTATTTTGATGAGTCATCTTGATGTGATGCTCTCGATGGATTCTGCCAATATGCATCTGGCCTCACTCACAGGAATCCCTGTAGTCAGCGTCTGGGGAGCTACTCATCCAATGGGTGGATTCCTTGGATTTAATCAGAATGCTGATAATGTGATACAGCTCGATCTGGAATGCAGACCATGCAGTATATATGGTAATAAGCCTTGCCAGCGAGGCGACTATGCTTGTCTACAAAACATTCCGCCAGAGCGGATTGTTGAGAGAATAACAACCCTAATTAATAACTAAACATTCACAATTATGAAGTACGTTTGCGAAGTTTGCGGTTATGTCTATGACCCCGCAGTAGGTGATCCCGACAATGGTATTGAGCCAGGAACAGCCTTTGAGGATATCCCCGATGACTGGGTATGCCCTGTCTGTGGCGTAGGCAAGGAAGAATTCAAGCCTGAGTAAATTAAATAAGGTGGCAACGATTGATTGCCACCTTATTTATAATAGTACAAGAACTATTATTCCTTTTTTTCGATTTTCAAGAGATCTATACAGTAATATTCCATTCCAGCTATTTTCTCCGATTGATAATCGCCCCAATTAACATCCATGTTATAGGCATCACCTGAGAAGACAATTTTCAGATCCTCCTGCAGAAATTCTATATCAGGAAATGATTCTGGATAATACCTGATAATGGTAACATCGCTACCAGGATAATTATAGGCAATATACCACTTACGAAGATATTTATCCTTTTTGATAGTACCCTGCTGATCATTGACAGTCATGATGATATCCTGATTACAGTTACAGCTGGGCTTTATCTTATTAGTAAACTGATTGGTAAAGAGGAAATAGTCATTATCCGAAAAATAGAGTTTCAGTTTGTTACCGTTAAGTTCATATCGATTGATATTCACAATATTCTTATCAAAATATATAGATTCATCATCGATTGCCAATACCTCAGTCTGAGTAACTGATTCCTTAATCAAAGTATTATTCTTACTTCTTACTCTTCCGAAATCAGTCACGTTGCCTAAAGAATAGGCTTTCACATTATTACCAGAGAACTCGACAGAGAACTTATGATACTCTACCTTGAAAGAATCCACTTCATGAAAATAACCATCGACGTCCCAACCTAATAGTCTCCATTCGCCTTGCAAATCATCACTGATATTATCTTTCAGACAACCAGTCAATAAGATAATAGACATGATGACACTTAGTAAACCAACTATTTTTTTCATAACTATCCGACAATTTTTCGCTAACTTAACTCCAACATTCTCTCAATAGGCTTGACAGCTTCTTTTGCTATCTCAGGATCAATCTCTATTTGAGGATTTTCATTCTTCAGACAATTATAGACCTTCTCCAGTGTATTCATCTTCATATACTGGCACTCGTTACAGCTGCATTCCAAGCCGCTCTCGCTGATTTCAGGAGGCACAGGTATAAACTCCTTGTCAGGACAAGTTCGCTGCATCTCGTGGAGGATTCCAGCCTCTGTAGCCACAATAAACTGCTTCTTATCACTCTGCTGAGCATAATTCAGCATCGTTGCAGTAGAGCCTTTGACGTCAGCAACAGCCAAGACAGGAGCCTTACATTCCAGATGAGCCATCACCACAGCCTCTGGATATTGCTTCTTCAGTTCTATGATCTTCTCTACAGAGAAACGCTCATGCACATGACAGCCACCATTCCAGAGCAACATCTCTCGACCTGTCACCTCATTAATATAATTACCTAAGTTATAATCAGGACCAAAAATTAGTTTGGCATCCTTAGGCAACTGATCTACTACCTTCTTGGCATTACCACTTGTAACGACTACATCAGTCAGAGCCTTCACAGCAGCTGTCGTATTCACGTATGAGATAACCTGATAACCAGGATGCTCTTCCTTGAACTTCTTCAAGTCTTCAGCCTTGCATGAATCAGCCAAAGAGCAGCCTGCTTCCAAATCCGGACAAAGCACCATCTTGTCTGGTGAGAGCAGTTTACACGTCTCAGCCATAAAGTGAACACCACACATCACCATGATTTTCGCATCAGTCTCTGCAGCCTTACGGGCTAAAGCCAATGAATCACCTACGAAATCGGCAATATCCTGAATATCGCCAATCGTATAATAGTGTGCGAGAATGATTGCATCCTTCTCTTCGCACATTCTGCGGATTTCCGCTTTCAGATCTTCAGTTTTCAACATCTCATTATTCTTATTTTTCTTTTTTCTTTTCTTTTAAAAATGAAATGAATAGGATGATATGCCGTTGAAATCTTGATAACTTTCCGACGTTTTTCTTGCTCAATCAGTTATCCACGTATAGAAATGCCTTATTCACACCCTCTGTGGATTCTTATTCTCTGATAATGAAGACTTCACGCACTTTATCCACAATTTCCATTTTCGGTGCAAATATAATAAGTTTATATCTTTTTTCAGCAAAAATCTGTTGAAAAATGCTGTATTTCCCCATAATAAGTCTGTTGATATCCACATATTCCAGGCTTTCAACTGCTTTTTGTGCAAAAATCCACAAGTTATCCACATAGTTTTCCACAGGTTTATCAACACTTTCTTTTCTGAACAAATATATAGAAAAGTTAATGAATTATAAATACTGGCAAATCTTTGCAAGGTTTTTGCGTTTTCCAGTTATATAGATAGAAGCGTCTGATGATAATGTTGTTTTAATACATATAGCTCCATATCTGACAATTTGAGAGTAATAATGAATCTGTAAGCATAGAATTAGTAGAGTTCCATGAATCGACACAGGAAGGTTTTCAGCACTATCCGCCAGAATCGGGTAGTGCTTTTTTCATTTAAAAAAGGCTTTAAATGTTTTGCTATTTGTCTGCGATGTTGTATCTTTGCACAAATTATTTAATAATAAGGTATGGAAAAGCTTCGCACGATAGAAATGCAGCGCCTCACGGTAGAGGAATTCCGAGAGGCAGAGAAACTGCCATTGATAGTGGTTCTTGATGATGTACGCTCGATGCATAATGTGGGTAGTGTATTTCGTACAGGTGATGCTTTCCGTATTGAGGCAGTCTATCTCTGTGGTATTACTTCTACGCCTCCGAGTGCTGAGATCCATAAGACTGCCTTAGGTGCTGAGGATAGCGTCAGCTGGCGATATTTCAAAACAGCTTTAGAGGCTGTTGAAGCCTTGAAGACTGAAGGATATGAAGTATATTCCGTCGAACAGGCTCATGGCTCTACGAAATTGCAGACTTTTTCTCCTTTAAAGGAAAAAAAATATGCTGTAATCTTAGGCAATGAAGTAAAGGGTGTTCATCAGGAAGTAGTCGATGCTTCTGATGGATGTTTGGAGATTCCACAGTTTGGTACCAAGCATTCGATGAATGTCTCAGTGACGGCAGGAATCGTCATCTGGCATTTTGCTCAAACGAAATTCTGAGCCTTTTTCAACGGATAATGGCTATTTTGCAACAAGTGCCACTTCTGCCTTCGGAAGTGGCGCTTATCACATAATAAATGCCACTTATTACGCGACGCCCGTTTTTGTCGCAACCATCCCAGGTAAACATGCCTCCATTACTGCGCCCTTCAGCGATCAGAGCACCATTAGAGGCAGTGATTTTCACGTCTGCATCGTAGCTGAGACCCGTAATGGTAATCAGTCCTGTATAGTCTGGTGTCACTGGGTTAGGATAAGCCCAGACATTATCTTTTGTCATCTCCTCAGCAGGCTCGATAGCGTTGCTCATATAGGAGCACAGACCATCATCTGAAAGGAAGAAGACCTCGCCTGACTTCTGATTGATGACAACGGAAGTAATCTGATTGGTAATCAGTTTCGAATTATCAGTCGTGAAGTTGTGTATCTGGTTCATGTTATCTGCACTGATCAGGAAGGCTCCTGCACCATTCGTACCAAACCATTTACGATTGCCACCATCGATGGCGATACTGCTGATGCTGACGCCACTAAGCAGATAATCAGCATAGTCAGTACCATCGTTACGAGGCACTTTTATCTGCTGGAAAGTCACACGCTCCTGCCCTACTTCCTGCTTCTGAATCATAAAGGGTCCTGAGTCTGTGCCTACCCAGATATTGCCTTCTCTGTCTTCTGCTAAGCAATAGGCCCACACAACGTCGTATTTTACGCCATCCTGATTCGTAAAGTTGTTGTATTTGATAAGATTGTCGTTCTCCATATCATAGCAGAAGAGCGACGGATCCTGCCAGTTATTGTTCACGAACCAAAGCAGCCCTCGACTGTCGATCATCATCCCTCTGAGACCTGCCAACGTATTGCCGCTATCGTCAGTAAGTAATGTCTGATGATGGTCTGTCCACTGATGGTCTGATGAGAGCTTCAGAAGACTTGCACCTTTGGCCATACTGTTCAGAACCCAGAGATTTCCCTGAGCATCGAACTTGATACCAAGGATCAGTACAAAGTCGTTGCCTAACTCCGTGCCTCTGTCGTTGGCTCCCTTCAGCGGACTGTTATCCTTATTATAATAGGCTGTGAGTTTACCATTCAGAAACTCGTATAGTCCGCATTTGCCTCCTGCATAGACGTGGTCTGCATTCGTTGGATCTACATCGATGCAACAGATATCCTCATACTTATAACCAGTCTTCTGGCTTATTTCCTCTTCAAATAGAGTCCAGTCATTACCATCGAATGTCTGAATGATACCAGGCAGCTGTTTATCAGGTATACTGGGCAGGAAATAACCCCCAGTGGTATAGAGTCTGCCATTCAGTAATCTGGCCTCGTAGAAGTGATTATAGGCTGGTCCTCCAGGATTAAGTGCACTGACGGTAGTGATATATTCATCATAGTCATCCTGATATTCAGGAAGACCAATAGGATAATCAGGCATATTAGGCGTATAGGTGGCAGTGATTTCTGCCCTCTGCAGATTAACTTTTACGATACCAAATCCACAATGCAGGTATGCGTAGATGCCATCAATGGAAATCTTATAGACCGTTTTGTCATCTGTCATCGATTTATTGTAGAGAGCAGAAATATTGATGATATCGCCATCTGTTTCCACCAGATCGATATTGGAATTCTGATAAACGGCTATCAGGCGCTTGGCTTGCTGGCTCCAGGCGATATGAGTGATGTGGGTATCGCTGAGGCCATTGATTTTATCGTAGGTGATGATGCTCTGATCGTTCAGATGATACTGATAGAGATCGTTTGAAGCCAACACGAAGAGATCATCGCCAGCCTTGCAAATGCTCTGCACGTTGTGATAAGCTAAATGATGATGCCAGGTGCCAACTTGAGCATGTAAAGGTAAAAAAGTAAAAAGGTAAAAGGGTAATAGCCATTTTACCAAATGTCTGATAGCAAATACGTTTATTCTCACATTCTTTTACTTTTTACTTTTTTACCCTTTTACTTTTTTACCTTTTCACTTCTTCAGCAGGTAGTCAGCGAGTTTCTGTGCAGCTCTTGCCCTGTGGCTGATGTTATTCTTGATATTCACACCCAGCTCAGCGAAAGTCTTGTTGTAGCCTTCAGGCTGGAAGATGGGATCGTAGCCGAAGCCCTCTCCTCCCCTACGCTCTTCAATGATTTCGCCATTGACGATGCCTTCGAAACACACTTCCTTTCCATTAATAATTAACGCAATGACAGTACGGAATCTTGCCTTGCGATTGTTATTATTCTCTAATTCGCCCAACAATTTCTTCATGTTGGCATTAGAGTCGTGGCCTTCTCCGCCTGCATAGCGGGCACTGTAGACGCCTGGAGCGCCTCCAAGGGCATCTACTTCCAGACCTGTATCATCAGCAAAGCAGTCGATATGGTACTTGTCATACACATAGCGGGCTTTGATGAGGGCATTGTCCTTCAGCGTCTGTCCTTTTTCTGGGATATCCTCCTTACAGCCGATATCCGAAAGCGATACCACTTCAAACTTATTACCCAGAATCTTTCTGATCTCTGTCAGCTTGTTCAGGTTGTTGGTGGCAAATACGATTTTCATTTTCTTCTTTTGATCTTTGATTTTCACATTCATCTCATCGAATCCTTCGCCATAGACACCAATAACGGCACTCTGCGAAACGAACGCATTAGGGTCGATCATCTTGATCAGACGGAACATATTGACGCTCTCGTTCTTCTTGGCGAGGATACAAAGTACCTTCATCTCCTTTCCTGTATACCACCCGTGACCATCAAGGATAGTTACACCGTGATTCATCTCTGTACCAATGGCATTGGCTATCTCCTGCCACTTTCGTGAGAAGATAAAGAACTGCACAGACTGTCGACGGGCATTCATCACGTAGTCGAGCGTATAGTTCTCCATCGCCATCACGCAGAAGCCGAACATCACCTTATGGGCACGCTCCAGATAAGTTCCAAACTGAGGGAAGAACATACAGGAGCCGATGATACAGAAGTCTGCAGCGATCAGGACATTGCCCAAAGAGACGTTGGGATGGAACTTATTCACTGAGGCAGCGATGATATCAGTTCCTCCTGTCGATCCGTTATGCGTAAAGACGGTAGCAAGTGCGATACCTGTCAGCACGCAGCCTATAATCATCGACATAAAGTCCTGCCCTTCGCCCATCAGCTTGAAAGGCAGTCCGTTCTCCTGTTTTGGTATCAGCTCCTGTGCAAACATCAGCATGAAGTAGAGGGTGAAGATGGCGAAGATGGTCTTCATCAGAAACTTCACGCCAAGAATCTTCAAGGCTACTACCAGCAAGACGCCGTTGATGATGATATAGGTGTTCTCCAGATGGAATCCAGTGGCATAGTAGATGATAGCTGAAAGACCAGTCACACCACCAGCCACTATCTGATAAGGCATCAGGAAGACGGTAAAGGCTATGGTATATATGAGAAGACCAAGGACTATGAAGAGATAGTCCTTGGCTTCAGTTAATATCATTTTATGCTGTATCGTCATATTTATTTCTTCAGCACAATGTTCACCATACGCTTAGGGACGATGATAACCTTTGCTACTTGGAAACCTTCGAGATACTTCTTGGCGCGCTCATCTGCGAGGACAGCCTCTTCGATGGTCTTATTGTCAGCATCAGCAGCAAACGACATCTCGAAACGGGCCTTACCATTGAAGGCGACACCCAACTTCACCTGGCTCTCCACGAGATACTCCTCATTCCATGTAGGCCACTTGGAGTCGCAGACACTACCCTGCTCGCCCAAAGCTTCCCAAAGTTCCTCAGCGATATGAGGAGCAAACGGAGCAATCAAAATCACGAGCGTCTTCAGCAACTCTTTGTTCTTGCACTTCTGCTGTGAAAGCTCGTTCACGCAGATCATGAAGGCAGAGATAGAAGTGTTGTAAGAGAAGGTCTCGATATCCTGAGACACCTTCTTAATAAGCTTGTGGACGCTCTTCAGATTGTCTGCCGTAGCCTCACCCTCATCGAAGCCATTCTGGAAGAGGTTCCAGAACTTACGCAAGAATCGGTGACAACCGTCAATACCATTTGTATCCCAAGGCTTTGACTGCTCTACAGGACCCAAGAACATCTCATAGAGACGCAGGGTATCAGCACCATACTTCTCGACGATCATATCCGGATTCACCACATTGAACATCGACTTCGACATCTTCTCGATAGCCCAACCACACTTGTACTGGCCATTCTCGAGGATAAACTCAGCGTTCTCATACTCAGGGCGCCAAGCCTTGAAGGCATCGATGTCGAGGATATCAGCGCTGACGATGTTTACATCTACGTGGATAGGAGTTGTGGTGTACTTGTCTTTCAGTCCGAAGCTGACGAACTTACCCTTGTCTGCTCCCTCGTCCTCAATGCGATAAACGAAGTTAGAGCGACCCTGAATCATACCCTGATTAACGAGTTTCTTGAATGGCTCGTCCTCGCAGCTGTAACCAGAATCGAAGAGGAACTTATTCCAGAAACGAGAGTAGATCAGGTGACCAGTAGCGTGCTCTGTACCTCCTACATAGAGGTCTACATTGCGCCAGTACTCATCAGCATCGCGGCTGACGAGAGCTTTCTCGTTCTTCGGATCCATATAGCGCAGATAGTAAGCGGAACTTCCTGCGAAACCAGGCATCGTGTTCAGCTCGAGTGGGAAGACGGTCTTGTTGTCAATCTCGTCCTTGCTTACTACCTTATCGAACTTGGTATCCCAAGCCCACATCTTAGCACGTCCCAATGGTGGCTCGCCAGTCTCTGTTGGCTTATACTCGTCGATTTCAGGAAGTTCCAGAGGCAGGCACTCCTTTGGAATCATGTAAGGCATATCGTCCTTGTAGTAAACAGGGAACGGCTCGCCCCAATAACGCTGACGAGAGAAGATGGCATCGCGCAGACGATAGTTCACCTTCACACGTCCCAGGCCTTGCTCAGTCACGAACTTCTTCGTGGCAGCGATAGCCTCCTTAACAGTCAGTCCGTTGAGACTGAACTTTGCGCTTGCAGAGTTACACATGATACCTTCCTTGGCATCATAGCTCTCTTCGCTGACATCAGCACCCTCAATCAGCGGGATAATGGGCAGGTTGAAGTGCTTGGCGAAAGCGTAGTCACGACTATCGTGAGCAGGCACAGCCATAATGGCACCAGTACCATAACCAGCCAATACGTATTCTGCAATCCAGATGGGGATCTTCTCGTCTGTAAACGGATTGATGGCATACGATCCAGAGAAGACACCAGTTACCTTATGATCCATCTGGCGATCACGCTCTGTACGCTTCTTCACGTAGTCGAGATACTTTTCTACCTCTTCTTTCTGCTCAGGTGTGGTGAGTTCTGCAACAAGGTCGCTCTCAGGAGCCAGCACCATGAAGGTGACACCAAACATCGTATCAGCACGAGTGGTGAAGATGGTGAAGTGCTTATCAGAATCAGCCACATTGAACTCTACCTCAGTACCCTCAGAGCGACCAATCCAGTTGCGCTGGGTCTCCTTCAGCGAGTCAGTCCAATCGATCTCCTCCAGACCATCAAGCAAGCGCTGAGCGTAGGCAGAAACACGCAGACACCACTGGCGCATCTTCTTCTGAACTACGGGATAGCCACCACGAACTGAGACGCCGTCTACCACCTCATCGTTGGCAAGAACGGTTCCCAGCTTCGGACACCAGTTCACCATCGTGTCAGCGAGATAGGCGATACGATAGTTCATCAGCACCTCCTGCTTCTTCTTCTCAGAGAAGTTAGCCCAGTCAGAGGCTGTGAAGTGCAGTTCCTCAGTACCAAGTGCATGACAGTCCTCAGTACCCATTAGTTCGAAGTGCTCAATCAGCTTAATCGTAGGCTGAGCCTTATGAGACGATGTGCTGAAATAGCTCTTGAACATGCGCTGGAAGGCCCACTGCGTCCACTTGTAGTAGATAGGATCGCAAGTACGCACTTCGCGCTCCCAATCGAATGAGAAGCCGATCTTATCGAGCTGACTCCTGTATCTGTCGATGTTCTCGAAGGTAGTCTTTTCAGGGTGCTGACCTGTCTGGATGGCATACTGCTCTGCAGGCAGTCCGTAGGCATCGTAGCCCATCGGGTTCAGCACGTTGAAGCCCTGCTGACGCTTGTAGCGGGCATAGATATCACTGGCGATGTAGCCAAGTGGATGACCCACATGAAGTCCTGCCCCAGAGGGATAAGGAAACATGTTCAGTACATAGAACTTCTTCTTGTTCTTGTCCTCCACTACGCGATAGGTGCCATTCTCTACCCATCGCTTCTGCCATTTCTGTTCGATTTCTCTGAAATTGTAATCCATTGTATTTATGTTTTTATTGATTTTTCGAATTGTGGTTGCAAAGATACGAATATTTTCTGAATATCCAATGATTTTGCAAGGTTTTTACGTTATTACGTAAATTAAGTGCCCGTTGCTGGTGTGCTTAATAGTTGATAAAGATGTAGGCGTAAATGAAAAAGATAACAAGTATCAGCAATAAAACAACGATACAGAAGGGAATGAATGACACGATCAGTCGCCAGATGGTGCTCCAGTAGCTATAGCCGGAAAACTGCTTGATGGGGATGATGACCAGCGGTACACCCAGTGCGTAGAATATGTAGTCGCCCGTATCGCTGGGTATCAGCATTGTGATGAATGTGCTGTAGATAAGGAGCATATTGGTGATATAAACCATTGCCACGAAGCACTCCGAGAAGCGTAAGTCAGGTATGTCCGGACTTTTGCGGAACAGCAGGAAGAGCGGTATTGAGAAGAGCAGCAGACATGCGAGACTCACCAGCGAAATATTCTTATTGACCCACTGATAGGCTTTTAGATAGAGTTCTCCTGAGTCCATTTGACGGAAAAGTTCCTTTTTCTTGTTTTGCTTTTCTATTTCCGCTTTAGTGAGTTTTTTCTTTGTATGGTCGATCTTTTTTTCATCTTTTTTCACTTCTTCGGGCGTTAATAATTCCGTCTCGCTCTGCTTGATGAGATTCACGCTCTGGATGTTCAGGCCTGAATCCACCAGGAATGCCAAAGTGCAGAGCAGGAAGAGCATCTTGAACGGAGGGAAATAAGCCATCTGCATGCCTCTGAGGTAGTCGCGGATCATGTAGCCAGGTCGCAGTATCAGGTCGCGAAGGGAACGGAACATACCGCGGTTGCCTACGCCCCAGACATCGAGAAACAGCAGGAATGCCTTCTTGAAGGAGTAGCGCCCTATACTGGCCGACTGTCCGCAACGTGGGCAGTAGTTGCCCTCGAAGCGAGTGCCGCAGGTAGCGCATTCGTGCTGCTCCTTAGAGAGCGGGGCCACCTGATGAGGCTGATGCTGCCATTTCTTGAATTTCCTGTATTTCTCCTTCTGTTTATTCATTTGTGTATCATTAACCGCTGCAAAGTTACCTCATTTTGTCCTAATAGCCAAATATTCAGGCAAAAAGTTCCAGAAAAGTATCCTTTCTATTATTCCCAGCCTAGGACACTAGTGTCCACTAAATAAAATTAAGAGTCAATTGACCATCATCTGCAACATATTCAGGTTCCTTGGTAAAGAGTTCCTTGATAGGAGTCTTATCCAA
>ONKL01000100.1 GCA_900318395.1 uncultured Prevotella sp. | reverse complement strand
GAACCGTCCCCTGATCTAGTTAGTAACAACAAATCTTCTCTGGCCCGCTAAAGCCACGCAAACATGTTGAAACTGCCAATGCCCACGCCCCGAAGGGTGTGAGCTGGCAGCTGTCTTTCCGTTTGCGTCCTTTTGAATTAGCGGTTCGAGAAGATTGCAAAGAAAGCTGCTGCTTCTTCAATTCGTGCTGCAAAAGTACAAATTATATTTGAGATTACGATGTATCTTGAAAGATTTTCTCCATTTTTGATAAAATTTGATTGCGTTTTCACAATAGCACAATGATAATACTAGCCTACAATCTGAACCTTTCTATCCAGTTGACGGCGAAATCTACGAGTTCGCGCTGGCGCATCAGACGGAGCGTGGCATTGCCTAGCGTTACCTTTCTGACGGTGTGCGTCTGCTCAAAAGCCTCGCCGATTTGCACGAAATCGTGGCCATCTACATAGAGCGTCTCATAGGCTTTCCACACTCGTTTGCCAGACTCGTAGACGGCGCTATGCTCCAAGGAATTGTGCTTGCCGGGGTAGTTGGCGCGGGCGTCAGCTAAGTGGAGCGAGGTGTTCTTGTCATAGCCCACGCCAATGAGCAGTACGTAAGCATCGAGATTGTAAAGGCGACCTATTGGAGAACCGTCGCCAAAGATATTCTGTAGGTCATGGCTCTTCGTCAGCCGCCGGGCGTGCCTGCCGTTGGCAGCGACGGAGCGGGCGGGATGGTCGCTGCGGAGCGTCCCTGGCCACTGCCGGAACATCTCAGCCACGGTTCCCATCGTCTGCGTCGGGGTCAGCCGCTTGTCGTAGGCTGGCCAGTGGTCGCGGAGTCTCTGCCAGTCGGCTTCACTTATTTCGCTGTGTACCCCAACGTCGGGGTCGAGATTCTTCCACGATTGCGTGGGCATCACGATGGTCCCCTCACGGGTAACCGTTTCCAACAAGGCTTCGATGACTGTCTGCGCGCCGCCGCAGACGTAGCCGAGGCTACTCAGTGAGGTGTGCGTCATCACCGTCATTCCCTGCCGTATCCCGAGTTCACGGAATGCAGCGAGAATGTCTTCTTTTAAGATAAGCGGTTTCATAATTCAAGGATTAACGTTTCACGGGGTTGCAGTTGGATATCTTTGCTGATGTCAACGGTACAGCCACAGACGATGTCGGTGGCTTGGCGATGCTGGCCGATGACTTCGCGATAGCGGCTGACGGGCATGGTGGTGACGTGGTTGGTGCCATTGAGGATGGTCAGTACGGTCTTTCCCGTGTACTGCCGCGCGATGACATAGATGCCGCGATGAGGGATGAACTGCGTCATACTGCCTTTGGCGATAACCTCATTGCCCTGTCGCCAATGCAGCAGACGGCTCAGCCAGCGGAACATGCTGTTTTCTGCAGCAGTGCGCCCTTCAGTGGTGAAAGCATTGCGACTGTCGTCCCAGAATCCGCCGGGGAAGTCCTGGCGCACGTTGCCGTCGCTCTTTTCTTTGGTTCCGTTTAGTAGAATTTCTACGCCATAATATAATTGTGGAATGCGCGGTATGGTCAGAAGCAAAGCCAGTGCCTGTCGCAGTGCTAATGTGTCACAGCCGTCAGCGAGAAAGCGGTCGGTGTCGTGATTCTCGATGAAGGCCATCACGCTGCGGGGATTGGGATACAGGTAGTCATAGACCAGTGAGTTATAGATGCGGTTGAGGCCACGGCCATAGTCATTAGTGTCCTCACCGGCAGCCTGCACCATGCGGTCGTAGAAGGCGAAGTCCATCACAGTCGGCAGATGGGGATTCACCTTCGTCAGCCGGTTGTCCTTTTGCCACGAGGCGGTGTAGGCAGGCTCTGTCACCCAGGTCTCGCCCACCACGTTGTAGTTGGGGTATTCCTCGTTGATAGCCTGCATCCACCTGGACATGGCATCCTCGAAAGCGTAAGGGTAAGTATCCATGCGGATGCCGTCGATGCCGATTGTCTCAATCCACCAGATGGAGTTCTGAATCAAATAGCGCAGCACGTGTGGATTGTGCTGGTTAAGGTCGGGCATCGTCGGCACAAACCAACTCTTCGTTGTTTCGTGCAGGTCTATCTCAGAGGCATAAAGGTCGCGTACGGGTGTTAACTGGTAGCTGGTCTGCTGATATTTTGCATTGGGTGTTGGTTCGCCCTTGGCATCCTCCAGCCATTCTGGGCAGTTGAACCAGTCGCGGCTGGGTATGTCAGCCACCCAGGGATGCTCAAAGCCACAATGGTTGAAAATCATGTCCATCACCATTTTCAGCCCATGCTCGTGTGCTTCGTCGCAGAGTCGGCGGTAGTCATCATTGCTGCCGAAGCGAGGGTCTATCTGATAATAATTCGTGGGGGCATAGCCATGATAGGTACTATAGCCGTCACGGTCGGGAGAGTTGTTCTCCAAGACAGGCGTGAACCACAGGGCTGTCACGCCCAGCTCATTGAAATAATCGAGGTGTTGGCGGATGCCCTCGAGGTCGCCGCCATGCCGGAGATTGGGGTTGGAACGGTCGCACTGGTAGCGGTTCATCGTGATGAGTTGGTCGTTCTCCACCGTGCCGGAGGCAAAGCGGTCGGGCACCAGTTGGTAGAGCACATCGGAGCAGGTGAAACCGATGCGCTCCTCACCGCGCTTCTCACGCTGTTTCAACTGGTATCGAATCCGTTTCCCGTTAACTCTCAGCATCATCTCGCCAGCCTGTGCATCGGCGATGTTCAGATAGACCAGCAGATAGTTGGGACTGTCGAGACGGACTATCGAATCGACTCTGACGCCAGGATAGTCTGTTCTGACTGTAGCATCACCTACATCTTTCCCATAGAGCATCAGTTGCAGCGTAGGGTTCTTCAGACCTACATACCAGTCTGTCGGCTCTATGCGTATCGGGGCTGATGCAATGACATTGGATGATACGCCCGCCAACAGACATAAAATGAGGACAGGCTTGCTCCTTTCAGATTTAGACAACACGCGTCTAAGTTCTTTTGCCATGAACCAGATAACCATAGCGACTACGGTAGCTGTCACAACCAAAGCTGACGTATAGGCAAAAGACTGAACAGAAACATCAGGTCGGGAAAGCAGTTCATAACATAGCCAAGGGAACCACAGCAGCGCCCACAACAGTCCAATAACAACATCTCTTGTCTTCTTCCGTTCTACAGAAACAAACAATCCGCTCATAAAGGATAAAATAACAAGAGCCATAGTTCCATAAGCAAAAGGCTTGGGCATATGGCAGTTGTCAACATACACCAACCACACGACGGCTGAGGCAGTCATAGCTGCGCAAAGTTTCTTAACAATGGCTATGCAACTTACATGCGAAGGGCCTGAACTACTGGATTGTGTACAATCGTCTAACTTTCTTTCTTGGATATTTTTCTCCATACCTTTATTATTTTAGTGAAACATTTCGTATCTTTGCACCAGAGGAATAAAAGTGCGGTGCAAAGGTACGAGGTTTCCTTCAGCCGTGCAATACTGATTTTTAACTATTTATGGATGTACTAAGACGAGAACTACAGGAGATTTTCCACCGTCAGCCGTTCGACACGACGCGGCTTTCCGGGCAGGATGTGGAAAAGTGCCGCTACATCATCAAGGCCTTTACAGATGTCAGTCAAGGCTGTGCTATACTGACTGATATAGCCGTGGGCAACAGCTATTCCTCTATTGGCAGGTTGGCCAATAAACTGGGGCTACATCAAAACACCGCATTGGAAGAGCTGACCGACGTCGATGAGGACTTTATCTATGAGCGCATCCATCCGGAAGATCTGGTGGACAAGCGCATGCTCGAAGTGAAATTCTTCGAACAGGTAGAACATCTACCCTCAGAGGAGCGTCTCAAATACCATGCCACTTGTCGTATCAGGATGCGCGATGATGTTGGGAACTACGTCTACGTTTCGAATCTGACGCGCATACAATCCAACTCGACTGACGGATATATGCGACTGGTAGTCTGCACCTACGAGCTTTCGCCTGAGCAGGAACCCATTCACGGCATCAATCCCCACATTATCAACATGGAGACCGGCCAGTCTGTTACCCCTTTCCTCTATGAAGAACGCTTCGACATTCTGACCCGCAGGGAAAAGGAAATCTTAGGTCTCATCCGCCTGCAAGCACCCTGCACATCAGCATCTTCACTGTGAACAAGCATCGGCAGAATATCCTCGAAAAACTCTCTGTGGATAATTCAATGGAGGCCGTTCAGACAGCATTAGCAATGAAACTGATATAGTTTTGCAAAGATATATTAAAGTTGAGAAGACTCTTGGGTGAGCATCTTATATTGCTTTTAATGAGAATGCCATATCGAAACTAATCCTCTGTCCGCTGTCAACTAGCAAAGTGGAAACTACCAAATGTGTCTGGACTATGGAAGAAAGGCGTTGGAATACATCTTACGAATAGGGAGAAGGAGTTCCATTTGTGGTGCATATATGCAAATA
>ONKL01000101.1 GCA_900318395.1 uncultured Prevotella sp. | reverse complement strand
ACGACGCTTGCAGCCTATGCCCTGCTGGGCATAGGCAATGTGATGTTGCAGGTGTCGCTTAACCCATTGTTGCAGAATGTTGTGACCGACGAGCGGCTGCTCATCAGCAGTCTCACCGCCGGCCAGGTGGTCAAGGCCATTTCATCGTTTGCAGGCCCATTCATCGTTTTGGCGGCTGTAAACTGGCTGGGAGGCGGAAATGAAGGCGAGTGGTATCTGTGTTTCCCGCTGATGGGAGGCATTACGCTGGTATCTGGTTTATGGTTGCTGGCTACTCCTATTGAGCGAGAACATCGTGGGCAGACATCGATCATAGGAGAAACGCTGTCGCTTTTGAGCGACAAGACCATTCTGTTGCTTTTCTTAGGCATCTTCTTTGCCGTTGGCACAGATGTTTCTACCAATTTCATCTCGTCGAAAGTAATGATTTCACGCTTCGCTTACTCCAAGGAAATGGCAGGTTTGGCTCCGCAGGTCTACTTCATTTGCCGCACGGCAGGCGCATTCATTGGGGTGTTTCTAATGACAAAAATTGCTGAAATCAACTATCTTCGTCTCAACATTCTTGGCTGTCTGGCATTTGCACTGTTACTGGCATTTGTCGAGGATGAGATATTTGACTTCATTTGTATTGGAGGCATTGGCTTCTGCTGTTCCTGCGTGTTCCCCATTATCTATGGAATGGCCTTGAAGCGTCATCCCGCCAAGGGCAATGAGATTAGCGGGTTAATGATTATGGCTGTTGCTGGCGGGACGGTATCGTTTCTGGTGGGCCTGGCCAGCGACTATGCCGGACTCATTGGCGGCCTTTTAGTCATTGCTGCAGAGATAGCCTATCTGACCTATTGTGCTTATTTTGTAAAAACAGTATAGACATGAAAGAAATACTACGTTTCCGGCCTATCCTCAAACAGACGCTTTGGGGAGGTGAGAAAATCATTCCGTTCAAGGGAATGGACTTGGCATTGACCAATGTCGGGGAAAGTTGGGAACTTTCAGGCGTCGCTGGTAATGAGACAACTGTCGTAGACATGCCGGACATGACGCTGAACCAACTGGTGTCTGTATACGGACCGTCATTGCTGGGACGGAAGAACTATGAGCGTTTTGGCAATGAATTCCCGTTACTCATTAAGTTCATTGATGCTCGAGAGAACCTGTCAATACAGGTGCATCCCGATGACGAGACGGCACGCCGTCAGGGCAAGGCCCGGGGCAAGACTGAGATGTGGTACCTGATGGAGTCGGCCCCTGATGCCACGCTCTATAGTGGGCTGAAACAGCGCATCACTCCGGAACAATACAAAATGATGGTGGCAGATGGCAGCATCTGCGATGCTTTAGCTCAGTATCAGGTGGCGGAGGACAATGTATTCTTCCTGCCTGCCGGGCGCATCCACGCTATTGGGGCGGGATGTTTCCTGGCTGAGATTCAGCAGACAAGTGATGTGACTTATCGCATTTACGACTTCAATCGCTGCGATAAGGACGGTAACTGTCGACAACTGCACACCATGGAAGCTGCCGAATCCATTGACTACAGCGTATATCCGGACTACCGCACTCATTATACACAACATAAAAACAAGCCCGTAAGACTGGTGGACTGCCCTTATTTCACCACCAGTGTCTATGACATAGAACAGACCGTTTCGGTTGAGGCTGCTCTCAAAGATAGTTTCGTCATATTGATAGGGCTGAAGGGTGAAGGACAACTGGCGACAGCCAATGAGCAGAGTCCGTTTGCTGCGGGAGAAACAATCCTGATACCAGCCAAGAACCGCGTTATAAATGTTAGCGGCAAGATGAAATTCCTGGAAGTACATATTGATAATCAAAAAATACAGATTGATGAATGAAAAGACAATGAAGCCATACGTTATTGGATTGGATCTTGGAGGCACAAACTCCGTATTTGGAATCGTAGATGTACGTGGCGACATCAAGGCAACGACAGCCATCAAGACGACAGGTTTCCGTAATGCCGAAGACTACGTCAAGGCTGCAGTGGAGACACTTAAGGTCATTATCAAAGATGTCGGGGGCATTGAAACCATCAGGTCAATGGGTATCGGCGCGCCAAATGGCAATTATTATAAGGGTACTATTGAGTATGCACCCAATCTGCCTTGGGCACACAATGTCGTCGTGCCGTTGGCTGACATGTTCAGCGAGGCTCTGGGCATACCAGTAGCGCTGACCAACGATGCCAATGCTGCTGCTATTGGCGAAATGACATACGGCATAGCTCGCGGCCTGAAGAATTTTATCATGATAACATTGGGAACAGGTGTCGGGTCGGGCATTGTCATTGATGGTCATCTGGTCTATGGCTCTGACGGATTTGCCGGTGAACTGGGCCATATCATCATGCGACCCGAGAACGGGCGCCTTTGCGGCTGTGGGAGAATGGGGTGTTTGGAAACCTACTGCTCTGCAACGGGAGTGGCCCGTTCAGCTCGTGAACTTCTGTCTGCTACCAAACGGCCCTCTTTGCTGCGTGACCTGAAGTTGGAGAACATCACCTCGCTTGATGTTGCCATCTGCGCAGACAAAGGTGACGAACTGTCTAAGGAAATCTATGAGTTCACAGGCAATATGCTGGGGGAAGCCTGTGCCAACTTTGCAGCATTCTCTAGTCCTGAGGCCTTTGTGTTCTTCGGTGGTTTGACCAAGGCGGGCGATTTGCTATTGAAGCCTATCCGCGAGAGTTATGAACGGCATGTGCTCAATCTCTATAAAGGCAAGGTCAATTTTCTGGTGAGTTCACTGGAGGGCAGCAGCGCAGCCGTACTGGGTGCTTCTGCAGTGGGATGGAACACAAGATGATTGACCTGACGTGATCAAGCATGATGAGGTGTATTGAGAGTTGAGAATTCAACTTGCAACTGGATGCACAGGGTACTTTTTCCTGTGCATCCTTTCCGATTTGAGAATACAATTATTCTTGCAATATTTACGCTAAATTAGTTAATTACACTACTAGCACCAATTTAATTCGGTTAATATAATCAGGAAATGTGATGCTTTCTCCCGAAAATGTGTATCTTTGTGCAAAATTAGGACAATATATAATAGAATAAATGTTTACTATGAGAAAGAAATTGCTTTTGGTATTAGCCATGCTTGTACCGTTAATTGGCTTCTCGGTTGAGAAGCAGAAAACTGCTAGTGTCCGTTGGGGCACCTTCAATATCCGCCTAAAAAATACTGGAGACGATAAGGCGGGCAACGGATGGAATATCCGTCGCGATCGCGTTGCTGGCTACATCAAGGCGAACCATATAGATGTCATCGGCATGCAGGAAGTGCTGCATCCTCAGCTTGAGGACTTGCTTGAGCGCCTGCCCGAGTATGATTACGTGGGTGTGGGTCGCACCGATGGTGCAACGAAGGGAGAATACAGCCCAATCTTCTTTCTGAAGGATAAGTACGAAGCGTTGGAGAAAGGCAACTTTTGGCTCAGTGAAACACCAGACGTAGCTGGCTCGAAGGGCTGGGATGCGGCTCTTGAGCGTATAGCCAGCTATGCTAAGTTGCGCGACAAGGCTACAGGAAAGATCTTCATGGCCGTCAACACACATTTCGACCATGTCGGTGTGACGGCTCGCAAAGAGAGTGCCAAACTCATCATGCAGAAGATTCAGCAGATTGTTGGCAACCGTCCAGCCGTGGTGACTGGCGACTTCAATATCACCGAGGATGACGAGGCGTACACTACGATGGTGACCAACGAGTTTAAGATGAACGATGCTTATCACATGACGCTCAATCATGATGGCGCTGCCTATACCTTTCATGGCTTCTGTAAGCAGCTACCCAAAGATGCCGAAAAAATCGATTTCATCTTCTTGACGCCCAATATTCATGTCGAGCGTTCGCACATCGAGTATCCTCATGTCGGTGAACATCTCTCTGACCATAACCCATACTGGTCTGATCTGACCTTTTGAATGCTCTGTCTCGAAGTCAGTAATATTCACTTTGAATGCAATGGGAATATTCTGTTGTGTGCTTGTATAACTGCCTGATAGTTAATTTGGACATTTATTCTGAAGCACAAGAATAAAGAGATGCCGACCCTCTTCCATTCTCTATTAAGTGCCCAGTACATTGCACGCAGTTCATCGATACGTTCAAGGATGTTCACCATTTCTTCCGTTCTGCATCCGCGATAGATGCAGTTGTCCTCGCAGAGTATGCTGTAGCCTTTCATCTTCCGTCCTGCGGTTCGCTTGATGACTAGAGGTTTCTTCTTGACATGTATTGGAGACAGTTCCTCGAATGTGGCTTGGGACTCCAAAATGGCCTTGATGAAAACGTCAATGCTTTTCTTTCCTGGGATTATACTTCCATCCGCCGGAAAATACGCAGTCGCCGTGGTGGCACTCTGTCAGCAGCAGCCAGTTCCTCGTCGCTCATCTTGTCCAAGCGTCGCTGTTTGAGCCGTTCTTCCTCGTTTCTAAGAAGTTCGGAGAGATGCACTAGCAGGCCTTCGTCGACATTGTAGTTGATGCCTGAGAGCGTGTAGATGGTTGTGCGCAAAGCTTTAAGTCCGGGTCGTCGCATGTTTATCCCTGTTATTGTGTTGTTTTTTACGTGCAAAGTTACTTCTTTTGGACCTTTTTGCAAGAAAAACATCCCCTTTTCCATCCAGTTATTAAAATAACGTGAGTTCGACGAAATATAAGTGCTTGAAAATTTGGTGATTAGCGAAAATTGTTGTAACTTTATAGTGTTGAAATACAAAGAATTACAAACAATAATCGCTATGATCACCGAGGACAAAGTTACAGAAATGAGAAGGGAGAATTACTCAACTTTATGATAACACCAGGTGATGTGGATGACAGAAAACATCTTGAGTATAAAGCTTTTGTAGAATTCATATATGGAAAACTCGTTGGCGACAAGGGATACATTGGCAAGCGTCTTTTCGAAAGGCTCTTTGTGGATGGCAGACAACTTATAACGAAACTGAAGAGCAACATGAAGGGAGCATTGATGTCCGTATCCGACAAACTGCTTCTCAGGAAGAGGGCTATAATAGAGACCGTGAATGACGAACTGAAGAACATTGCTCAAGTTGAGCATTCGAGACATAGAAGTTTTGGCAATTTCGTAGTCAACCTTCTGGGAGGTATAGCTGCATACTGCTACTTCCCAAAGAAACCTTCCATACGAGTACAGACCGTTGATATGTCAAATGACAGACAGCTTACTTTATTCTAAAGTATATTCGTCGAACTCACGTTATAAAAGATGAACGCGTAAAAATATATCGTAGCTTTTAGTTCTTTCAGAACATCATTGGCACAGATTAGGAATAACAACACACACGAACATTATAACTTTGCATACAAATCTAAATCACAAGTAAAAACAAAAGATAATGAAACGCAAGAAACTCCTGTTGTACACCCTGCTTGTAGGAAGTGGCGCCACGGCCTTTGCAGAAGCCTTACCAGTCAGCCCTGCACCTTTCATCTGCCAGGCTGATGCTGTTGTGAAACAGAACAATCGCCCTGCTGAAGCCGACCGTCTGTTCCGTTCCGACGCTGTAGAGAAAGAGATACAGCGCATCTGCAAACTGCTGACCAATCAGCGACTGGCATGGATGTTCACCAACTGCTTCCCCAATACGCTTGACACCACAGTGCATTACACTGAGGGTGATGACGGCACACCCGACACATTTGTCTATACGGGCGACATTCCTGCTATGTGGCTCCGCGACTCAGGGGCCCAGGTTTTCCCTTACGTGCAGTTGGCTAATAAGGATAAAAAGCTCAGGAAGATGCTGGCCGGTGTCATCCTGCGTCAGTTGAAGTGCATCAACATTGACCCCTATGCCAATGCTTTCAACCAAGTGCCTAAACATGACGGCAGTTGGATGACCGACGAGACCGACATGAAGCCCGAACTGCACGAGCGTAAATGGGAGATTGACTCCCCCTGCTATGTGTTACGTCTGGCCTATGAATACTGGAAGGTGACTGGTGATACCAGTGTATTTGGCGATAGCTGGCTGCAAGCCGTTCAGAATATTCTGAACACCTTCCGTGACCAGCAGCGCAAGAACGGCGTGGGAAGCTATCATTTCAAGCGCAATACCACCCGCCAACTCGATACGATGTGCAACGATGGGTGGGGAGCTCCCGTGAAGCCCGTGGGACTCATCTGCTCCGCTTTCCGCCCCAGCGATGATGCCACAACGTTTCAGTTCCTTATCCCTTCGAACTTCATGGCAGTCACCTGTCTGAACAAGGCTGCCGAGATACTGGTCAAGGTGAACAGGAACACCGAGCTGGCTGAGCAGTGCCGCAGTCTGGCTGCTGAGGTGAAGACAGCCCTGAGAGCCTATGCCGTGCATCAGCACCCTAAATACGGACCTATCTATGCTTTCGAGGTAGATGGATTCGGTAATCAGCACCTTATGGACGATGCCAATGTGCCCTCATTGCTGGCTATGGCCTATCTGGGAGATGTCAGCATCGACGATCCCATCTATCAGAACACGCGCCGATTCGTGTGGAGCGAGGACAATCCCTATTTCTTTCGTGGCAAGGCCGGTGAGGGCATTGGCGGCCCACATGTAGGTTACGACATGCCTTGGTGCACGAGAGTTTCCATAAAGACGACCCGACAAATTTTACCCGCGACTGGTTTGCCTGGCAAAACACGTTGTTTGGCGAACTGATTATCAAGTTGGTGACCGACGGCAAACTGGACGTGCTAAACAGCATCAGCCTATAGTTTTGGCACGAAACAGGATAAGCGGAAGTATATTCGTGCGTATATTTGCACAGATAAAATCTAAAATAGCTATCAGATGAAACATAGTATTGCATTATACGGGCTCTTGTCGCTCGCATTGGTCATGCCAAACCCAACATCGGGGCAGGCCGACCAGAAAACATTGTTCTTCATATCCAACTCGCACTTGGATACACAGTGGAACTGGGACGTGAAGACGACCATCAACGAGTATGTTCGTAACACGATGGAGCAGAACTTTACGCGATTGGACAAATATCCCAACTTGACATTTAACTTCGAGGGGGCCATTCGCTATATGTGGATGAAGGAATACTACCCTGAACAGTATGCCAAGTTGAAGACCTACGTACAAAACGGTCGCTGGCACATCAGCGGCTGTGCTGTCGATGCCAACGACGTGATGGTATCTTCAGCAGAGTCCATCATGCGCAATTGGCTCTATGCCAACCAGTTTTTTAAGAAAGAGTTTGGCGTGCGCGGCGGCTATGACGTGATGTTACCCGACTGCTTCGGCTTCTCATACGCCCTGCCCTCGCTGGCCAGGCACTGTGGCTTCAAGGGTTTCCATACAGCCAAGCTCGCCTGGGGTTCAGCCGAATATGACCAGTTGCCGCCTTTTGGCATCTGGCAGGGGGTTGACGGTTCACAGATTTATGCTGTCTATAAGCCAGGTGCTTACGACAACCACGAGCAGTACAACAAGAACATGGCCAACGACAGCGAGATGGCTGCCATCACGGCCGACAACTATAATAAATATGGTGTTGCGGCAGAGATACGCTATGTAGGCCCGCGCAGCGACCGCGGGGGAGCTTTGCAGGACAACGCGTCGAGCAGTGGCGAGAACACCCCTTACTGGCTGAACCTCAGTGCTCAGACCAACGGTGCCGTCAAGGTGCGCATAGCCACCCCCGACGAGATATTCGATTATTTAGACCAA
>ONKL01000105.1 GCA_900318395.1 uncultured Prevotella sp. | reverse complement strand
GATGTCGATAACGTCACCGACGAAGAAGGGAATCATGCCCAAGAGTACATCACGCAGGGCATTATTGAGGACGGCCAGCGTCAAAGGTATGCTCTTGATAACCCTTGATGAGAAATACACGAACGGCACTACACAGAGTAACGCAATGGCATCGCCCCAGCCAGGGATGATGCCAATGAGTGCATCTAGATAGTAGCGATCCATGTAGCGCGTCAGACCACTCATTGTCTGATAGGCTTTGTTGTCCATCAGACGTTTACGCTGCAGCTCACGTTTCTCGTTCTTGTTCACGGGCTATACAATCTCTTTCCCAAAAGGTGACAGGGCCAGCTTTGCCAGTCGGAAGTGCATCTTTCCGAATGGGATTCCGATGATGTTTCCTAACGTCTTCATTGATTTTACTTCCTTTTTAAAAGTTTCTATCTGTTAGACGTTAGAATGATGCGAAAAGTTGCAAGTTCTATTATCATATTGAAAGTCCTATCATGTATGCTTCATTCAGTGAATCGGTAGTTTTGATATCGCCCTTGTCTTTGACTCCTCTGACAAGCACCTTGCCAGCATCCTCAATATTGAAGAATTTCAAGCAGAGGTTGTACTCCGTCAAAATGGCATCGAACAATTCTGGCAGTGTGGCAGCACCAACGAGTAACAATGCCATCTTCTTGATATGAAACGAATCCCGAATCGGATTATGGAACCTATCGATAACGGCTTTCAACTGTGCGCTGATACCATAGAAATAGACTGGCGAGGCAATGACAAGCATATCTGCCTGGTTCATCTTTTCATAGATGAGGGTCATGTCATCCTTCTGAGCACAAGAGTTGCTTTTGCTCACAAAGCAAGCGTTACAACCAAAACACGGATTCACCTTGACATCGCGCACAGATACTATCTCCACATGATGTTGCGCTGATGCTCCTTTGGCGAAAGCTTCAGCCAATAGTTCTGAATTGCCACCCTTACGTGGGCTTCCGGATAAAATCAGTATGTTCATTCTAAATCAGATAACGGTTATGCCAATCATTTTCGTTATGTCCTGCATCTGCACCAGCAGGTTTTCTTCGTCATGTAACTCAGTTACGTCCATTCCTTTTTTGCTCTTTTGCCTAAATTCATTTAAATGTGAGGGCAAAATTACCAATAATCAGCGTAAAATCACTATCTTTGTAGCAAGTTTTGAGAATAATTAGGATTTAGAGATGGGTAACATTAAGATATAGCACTTATGAAGGTATTGTTGATAAACGGAAGCCCGAAAGAGCATGGGAATACTTTCCAGGCACTTAGTGAAGTGGCAAATACGCTGAACATCGAGGGCATTGAGACTGAGATTGTCAGCATCGGTAAGCAGGCCGTTCAAGGGTGCATCGCCTGCGGGTGGTGTGGCAGAACGGGCAAATGCACATACAACGATGACTTGTACTACAAGATATGGCGGGCTGTAAAGGACGGCATTGATGGGCTTGTAGTTGGCTCACCTGTGTATTATGGCGGGCCAAATGGTTCACTCTGCGCCTTGCTCGACCGTGTGTTCTATTCCTTGGGGCAGCAGTTGCAGTACAAGCCTGCTGCCAGTGTGGTAGTGTGCCGTCGTGGTGGTGCCTCGGCAGCTTTTGACCGTCTGAACAAGTACTTCACTATCATGAATATGCCAGTGGTCAGTTCACAGTACTGGAACATGGTTTATGGCCAGACTCCAGGGCAGGTAAAGCTGGACGAAGAAGGTATGCAGACGATGCGGACACTGGGACGCAACATGGCTTGGATGATCAAGAAACTGAACGTTGCCGAAGACGGACATCCTCAGAAAGAACAGTCGGTTTGGACTAATTTCATCAGATAAGGAGGAATGATAGAGATTCGAGAAGCAACCAAGAGCCAGGCAGCAGAGATAGCCTGCTTGATTATGACGGCCATGACGGATGACTGTTGCCTGTATTTCTGTGGTGAGGGCTACGGGTTGGAGGACTTGACCTCCAGTCGAGCCTGCTCACACTCGGCTGAGCAAGCGAGCTTGCGCCGCTCTCGCTTACTCGCAGCCTTCCGCAAGATGATGACGATGCTTGTAGTTATCGGAATACGCTGGTGGCAATGGATGCAGATAGGGTTGTCGGCATTTCCGTCAGCTATGATGGTGGGCTTCTGCATGAACTTCGGCGAGCCTTTATCGAGGCTGCCAAAGAACATATCGGCAAGGATCATACGGGTATGGATGATGAGACGCAGGCAGGCGAACTATATCTTGATTCTTTGGCCGTGCTACCTGAATATCGCCGTCAAGGCATTGCCCGAAAACTGTTATTGGCTACCAAGGAACGGGCCAATTGTCTGGGCTTGCCATGTGTCGGACTATTGGTAGATAAGGACAATCCCGTCGGCGAGGCATTATACGCGTCCGTCGGATTCCGATACGTGAATGATAACCAATGGGGTGGTCATCCAATGAAACACTTGATATTATAGACTATGGCATGATGGCATAGGGTGCCGACAATAGTCGCGGGTTATCTCGCAAGATAATGCTTGTACGATTGCCATGCCTCAGTGATGTTCTCCGCGTCGGTATCAGAAAAGCGCTCGGCTCTGCCGCTTTGCCCTGCAAAGAACGTCGCCTGACAGTCATCCTTGAAAGGCAACCAATTGCCGCAGATGGTTCCATCATAGGCGATGACAGGCTGGAAGATGCCGCTGTTGTTGTGGGCATGATGCCGGTGCTCGGGAGAGAGCACAATGTCACGGGACTTATAACTGATGAGGTATTCGTCGTAGGGAGGAATCAGGAGAAACTTGCCTTTACGGAAGCCTCGCGTTCGGCAATTGTCGGTCAGATAGAATTCTCTACCCTTCCACTTTTCAACGTGGACGGAATCGCCCAAGAGCGCAATCCCCTTGCGACAGTCGCTGACGTTCAAGCCTGACCACCAGACAAAATCCTCCAGCGTGGCAGGCTGACGGCTCTGGAAATACTTGCGAGTGAAGCGCATCAAGGCTTCGTCCCGGTCTATCTTTGCTGTCTGTTTCACCTTATTGGCAGTAAGCGCGTAGGTGGCTTTCATCGGCAACAACTCTCCACTGCAGAGCGTTCCAGACATCTCGGCCATACGAATATGGTACGACAGCCGGTGGTCATCCATCTTTATGCCTCTCTTTTCCAGGGCATGTACAAAGTCCTCTTTCGTCGCACTCCCCAAATCGGCAGCCGTCTGGGCGAGGATGTCGCGAAAGTGGTAGAGTTCATCGTCAGGGATTGAGATTTTGTTGCTGTTCATCCAGCCTTTCGTCACGGCAATGGCCTTAGGCGCACAGAGGCCAACCATCATCCAGTAGTCTTCGGCACTCACCAGTTGCCAAGTGCCTCGCATCAGGTGCAGACGGATAATCTGCCCGCTGTCGAAGGCCTTCTTGAAAGCCTTGTGTGACGGCTTCCGGGTACGCATCTCCACAGCCCACCGCATCATGCGGTACTCCTGCGCCTGCATGGCACCCATGTAGCTGACCACCTCGGCAGGGTCACTGTACTGGGGCGCAACCTGCTGTTGGCTGAGAAGTCGGATGGCTATCGGATTCATACTATTCTTATGAGTTCCTCCATTCTATCGATGATGAAGTCGGCTCCAGAATATTTAAGCTCCTCTCTGGTTCCGTTGCCCCAAGTCACACCACAAGTTTTAGCTCCAGCATTGGCTCCCATCAGGATGTCAACGGCCATATCTCCGACAACAAGAGTTTCATTGGCACGAAATTGCATCGCAGCAAGAGTCTTCAGCACAGGTTCTGGCTTGGGCTGGAATTGCGTGAACGGGACGAAGCGATAGTGAGCGTAAAACCTTGTTCCTTCAGTGTTTTCAGGGTCTTGACAACGCCTGGGAAGGCTTCTGGCGTAATCTTCTGCAGATTCTCATTGAATATCCTGCGATATGTCTCTGCGCATCGGGAGATGAGTTCATCTTGAATATCAGGGAACAGTGTCCTAAAGCACCCGGCCAACGGCAAGCCTATGGTGGCTGCACACTCTGCCTCAGTGCGGCTTGGAAGTTGCAGTTCCTTGATGGTCATCTGCATGGTCGTGACGATGTTCCGTCTGGTGTCGCCCAGCGTCCCGTCAAAGTCAAATATGATCAGTTTTATGCTCATTGTGTCTTTTTCCAAGTCATTTTAATATGGGGAATGCCGTCAAGCATGTAAGGGGCGGATGACTGTTTGAATCCGACACTTTCATAGAAGCCTCTTGCATATTCCTGTGCCTCAATATCTATTTGCTTTGCACCAAAGTGCTCTTTAGCGGCATCAAAGGCATGAAGCATAATCTGTCTGCCATACCCTTTGTTGCGCTCTGTGGTGATGATTCTGCCAATGGATATTTCCTTCATGTGAGTACCGGCAGGACATACACGAGCCAAAGCAACTATCTTATCTGCTACTGTCAGCCATAAATGGATGGACTTCTGGTCATCCCCGTCCATGTCCTGATAAACGCAGTTCTGCTCAACCACGAATACCTCGCTACGCACTCTAAGGAGTTCATACAGCTCATCCACTGTCAACTCCTGGAACGATTTCTTGTGTAATACTACTTCTTGCTCGATTACCATATTCAAAATTATGCTGCAAAGTTACGAAAATATTTGGATTTCTCCTCATTTTTTAGTAACTTTGCAATGTAAAATGGAATTATTATGCCACGTAAGACTGATGGAATAGAATTTGAGATTCATCCTCGCCCAACGAAGGGGGAGGACGGCAAGCCGCTGCTCTATGTGCGCCCGGCAAAAGGTCGTAAGAAGAGCTTCAAGCAACTAGAAGATTTCTGCAACAAGTATCGCAACCTGCGTACAGGAGAGTAGCAGATGGTGTTCGACGTTGTGATAGACGTTGTTGGCCTCTGGCTGTCAGACGGCTACCGTGTGGAAACGCCCATCGGCTCGTTTGCCCCCAAGTTGAAACTGTTGGGCGAGCATACCGACCCCAAGACCATTCATGGCAGAGACATTGAATATGCGGGCATTGAGTTCATCCCTTCCAAGGAGTTCATCAAGGAAGGTGGCAAGAACCGCGAGGGCTACCGCAAGAGTGAGGCTCAGGTGGGAAACAGCCAGATGTACGACGAGAATGCAATGGACGAGGCTTTGCGTCGCTGCATGCGGCTGGGCTATGCGACGATTCCAGAGTTTATGATATTCAGCGGACTGAAGCGCGACTCTGCCAAAGCCTATCTCGACAGCCTCTGCAAGGGCGACCATCCGCGTCTGTGGAAGGTACGCGAAAGCCGCCGCTGCCTCTACTTCCCTAAAAAGAATAGTACTACAGAATAAAACTCGGTTTCGACCGACCGCTCCAGC
This sequence comes from uncultured Prevotella sp., assembly GCA_900318395.1. Taxonomy (GTDB): domain Bacteria; phylum Bacteroidota; class Bacteroidia; order Bacteroidales; family Bacteroidaceae; genus Prevotella. Next base: position 7,798 of record ONKL01000105.1, on the reverse strand, counting down.
ATATACGGGCGGGTGCTCCAAGATATAAGGGCGCCCGCCCTAATTTGTACGGGCGGGCGTTCAAATTGAGAGACATGCCGTCTCGCTCCCTGTTACATGCCGCCTCGCTCCCTGTTTGCCCGTACCTTTTCCCCTGTTCCTACGTATATCTTCATATAAAAGACACTATCCACTATCTCGAGGATACGACCTCTCTTCGCGAACACTGCTGAAAACTACTCATGCCCACGCCTGTCACGTTTGAGATTCGTAGCCTCCGTCATTCGCGAATTGTTATTGTCGTATTTTAAGATGGTGCGAAAAACTACTGGTCCAATGTATCCCAAAAGAACAATTCTGAATGCAAATGTACGAAAAAATCGGCAACATGTTCATATGCTTACCGATTTTATACAATTTTAAACGAAAACGACTAAAGTATTGGCTTGTACCATCCATTCCGAGCACAATTTGTTGCATCGGTATCATTAGTTACAACCCCATTAGGTAGATTTGTATCTGCAATAGCACAATAATACTCATCGCTTTTCATTCCTTCACGTTTTTCTCTCCGTGAACAACCGCCACAAAGTGGGAAATTACCTTTAATAATACCCATAATAATTACTTTAAATTTATGTTCAGCACAATGCCTCGCTTCTGGAAGCTAAGGTACAATAAAAAACCGAAATCACAAAGGATTTCGGCATTTTTTTATTTATCCATCACGGCTCGAACAGGTCTTCCGTACCATCTTACTCCAACATCCAATTCACATCTTAATTTACCAGTCCATAAGCCACTATTGTCAGCCTCGGATATATCAAGAGCATAAGCCATCTGTTCGTGTTCATCGCCATATCTTCGCATGTCGCTCATATCGCCCGTCCAAATGGTAGCATCAGCCCATTGTTCTCCTCTCGATATAATTTTACCGTCATAAAAACGTAAATCTGCTAAAGGCAGGTATATATAATTCCCGTTGGGTCCTGTTATCTTGAAGCAATAATTTCCATTTATCTTTACGGCTCTTGATATTTTGCATTTTGACAGCAATTCTTCAGCCTCTATCTTAGTGGGAAGTCTCCATTTATTGCCCCAGTTTGCTTTTGCCATATCAAATGGGCCATTTGTGATGGATGAGGGCAAAGAATCTGTTGTTTTTCTTGGAGGGAATTCATAATCATTTTCATATGCATTTTCAGTTCCTCTTGTAACATTTTGCCCAGTCACATCTCCCCATCCATAATAGTTTCCATATTCTTCTGGAGAATTTGCTCCGATGTTACAGGTTGCCCACTTAACACTCAACCCTAAATCAATAGCTGTTTTATTCTCTTCCTTTGTTGTATAAATTGTTGGATGATATTTTTTATATTCAGAATATTCTTGCAGAGAAGAGACACCAATTATGATGAGCAACACAATACTCCCATAGATTAAAATGTTCTTAACTAATTTTCGTTGTTCTTTCTCCCTTTTTTCTTCTTCTTTCTTTTTCCTCTCAGCTTCAAGTCTCTTTTCTTCAGCTAACTTGTCTCGTTGTTCATCAGTAAGGACATCTATTCCGCACTGCCTAATCAAATACCATTGAATATCTTCGTATGTGGCATCTTTCAAAGAGGATGATTTGGAATTGACAAGGAAGCTATAACTATCAGTGCTGTCAATATTCAAGACGATGATGTCTTTATTGCAGACAACTATGTTCAACAGGTATCTGTTTTTCTCGTCATCAATCACCAACGAGGAATTGATCTTAATATACTCCCATTTGGAATATGAGGACTTACCATTCACAGACACGAGCAATTTGCTGTCATCAACGAATAGGAATTTTTCAACATAGTTTTTGTCGTCGTTAAAAACGACCCACTCCTGACTTTTAATAGTTGATATAAAGTCCAAGTGCTGTCCCGCAGTTGTGGTCTTTTTGAATGTATTTATGAGATAAGTCTTCATACAAGTAAAATTATAGATGATTTACGCAGCCAAGCCTCTTTCGTATAAGTACCTCGGTGCGAAGCCTATCTCGTCGTTCCAGTCAACGGTGAATGGGTCGAGGCGGAACGACTTGAAGTAGTCGAGGTCCTCAGTGTGTAGTCGCGCACGTACTCGGCAGCGACGACTTTGAGCAATGGATTGTTTGTTGTCATATTCTTTTCCTCCTATATTTATTCCAAAGGTGCAATATTCTTGGCAGCCTCGCTGTTCGACAGGCGTTCCCAGTTCTCCAACAATTCATCGCGATGCAAATCGAGCCATTCAAAGACAAGACGCAAAGCCCGACGAGGCATTTCGCCACGTACAATTCCTTCCTTGATGGTGATTTCGGCCTGGTAGTCGTCGTACCACACATGAAAATGCGGCGGATTATGGCCGTCGATATACATGTAGATGACGATTCCGTAGAACTTGCTAATCTCTGGCATGTTGTTTCGTTTTATTGTTCTAATGGGTGCAAAGATAAGAATAATTTCGCAAAGTTATTCGCTTTTGCCGTTAAAAGTAACAAAACGTCACAAAAAAAGAGCGAGGAACCGCGCCGACATCTTCGGTCTCGGCTTCCCGCCCTTGCGTTTCCTACATTATTATATTTATTGGGAGCTATGCTTTAATCTCCTCTAAAGCTCCTGTCTCTGAATCAATGATAAACCCACGAACTACGATGTCCTTGGGAACGAGCGGATGGGTTTTGATAGTCTCAACAGTCTTACGGACGGAGGTCGGTGTGTCCTTGAAGCCTTCCAACCACTGGTCGAGGTCGATGCCACACTTGCGGATTGTGTCGAGTGTTTCATCCGTCACACCACGGGCAATCATCTCATGATGGAAGTGGTCGTAGTTCATGTGGCAGGCTCCGCAATGCGAGTGTGCCACCACCATAATTTCCTCCACACCTAACTCGTAGATGGCTACGATAAGGCTACGCATGGCAGAGTCGAAAGCAGATATCACCAAGCCTCCTGCGTTCTTGATAATCTTTGCATCACCATTCTTCAGACCGAGGGCTGCAGGGAGCAGTTCTGTCAGCCTGGTATCCATGCATGAAAGGACTGCCAGTTTCTTGTCGGGGTACTTGTCAGTGAGATACTTCTCGTAGCCTTTCTGTGCCACGAAACTCTTGTTGTAGTCGATAATCTGGTCTATCATATCACAAAACATATTAAAACTAAGGGCAAAGTTACTTAATTTGCCGTAAATTTGCTAATTTTGCAGCAATTATTATAATAGTTTAGGAAATTTGACTATGGCACATTTTGGACAGTCTGATGATTTCAGGCGTGATGAGCTTATCCGCATCATTGAGCATTCAGTGGAAAAACTGACGTTAGCAGAGTTGGAAGCTCTATACTATGATATGACCACGAAGTCGTATATCAATGACAATTAAGTGATATGGTACAGCAAATAGAAATCATACTGAAACCGAAACGCAGAGGTTTCCACTTGGTGACGAGTGAAATCATGAGCCAGTTGCCAAAACTGCCGAAGACAGGTATCGTAAACATTTTCACGAAGCATACCAGTTGTGGATTGAGCATCAATGAGAATGCAGATCCAGATGTTCGAGTGGATATGGAGACCATTTTCAACCGTCTGGTTCCTGAGAATCGTCCAGAGTATGAGCACACCTTGGAAGGAGCCGATGACATGCCTGCTCATGCTAAGTCCACGCTGAGCGGTGTCAGTATCACTATTCCCATTACTGACGGACGTTTGAATCTCGGCACTTGGCAGGGTATCTACTTCTGCGAGTACCGCAATTACGGTGGTTCCAGAGAGTTGGTGGTAACAATCATTGGAGAATGAAACATAAGGGGATCATCTGCGGCATATTGGCGGCTGTCTGTTATGGCACAAATCCATTTGGAGCCTTGCCACTTTATGAGGAGGGCGTAAACACTGCCTCCGTTCTCTTTTATCGCTTCTTCATGGCAGTACTGATGCTGGCCATCATGCTGATAGTTCGACGAAAAGACTTCAGTGTCACAAAGGGAGAACTGAAGGTTCTTGGCTCACTCGGAATGCTTTTTGCTGCATCCAGCATCACGTATTACCAGAGTTTCCACTTCATGGATGCCGGCATTGAGCACGATGGGCGTACTATTGGTGATGGTTTCCTCGCTTACTTACGCTGTTTATATCGTGATAGTCAACCAGTCGAGCATACGCATGTCATCTTTGAAACTCACGTTCTATGTATTACTGATATGCATGTTGTGTCTGCTGGCCTATTCATTTACTTCGCCTGACTTGTATCTGATGTTGCCGCCATCGCCCCGTGCCTGGTTCTTTGCATGTTGGCTTGGGTTGGTACCAACGGTTCTTTCACTGGTATTCATGACCATAGCCGTTCATGAGGTGGGAGCCACTCCTACGGCTATCATGGGAGCCTTGGAGCCATTGACGGCTGTAGCCATAGGCGTGATGGTGTTTGACGAATCATTCACCTTCAGACTTGCTGTTGGAATCGTGCTCATCCTTTCTGCCGTATTGCTGATTGTGATGGGTAAGAGTTTCCATCTGCGTACTATCACACATACAATAACAACATTCGTCATGAAAACCTGGCGTTGGAAATCATAGATCACTGCCCATTACACGGGTAAAACCATCGATGGAAGGCAGTTTGACAGCAGCCGTGGCGGTGTGCCTCTGGCTTGCAGACTCTGTGACTTTTCGGACTGAGCCCAATTTTACCTGTTTTGACGTCTGTTCTAAGGTAATTTGTCTTGCTAATAGTTGTAAATTGTAGTTTAACTCTACATAAAATCGTAAAAGTTTCTGTATATTAGTTGTTTAGCTGATTTTTTAATTCTACTTTAATTCTACTAATCCTCTACTAAACCTCTACTAAACCTCTACTAAACCTCTACTAATCTTGAGTACTACAAATTCAACCTTGGGACTACACAAACAACCTGTAATAGGAATAAGAAAGAGTGATATTCCCACGTTGGGAACATTACATTCCCACGTTGGGAATAAAGTGTTCCCACGTTGGGAATATAAAACGAGCCTGGGGGCGCTTATCTGCATATAAGGAACCCTTATTGCGCAATAAGGCACGCTTATTGCAGCATAAGGCACGCTTCTGCAGTATATGGTTTGTAGAAAATGAGTAGAGATTTGGTAGAGATTTAGTAGAGGTTTAGTAGAGGTTTAGTAGAGGATTAGTAGAAGATAAAATTTAAGGATATTTTCGCGAATACCTTGAAAATCAGTGTGTTTGAGAGAAATTTGTGCTTATTTGGTAGAGATAGAATTTGAAATCGACTTTTTCTGTGAGAAATGCAGATGATGCGTTCTGACAAACTTGGCTATAATGCTCCTATTGAGTTCTATGACCACAAGTATTACCGTTATGCGGGCTTTCGCAGGAGGCCTATTGGGTGTTCACTGGTGATTTACTATAAAAACATTTAAATCTGACTGCAAATATAATTGTTATTCGCTGATTTTACTTATTTTTGTACCAGCATTTTTGATAATTTATAATTAAGCCCTACACAAAAGACTATAAGTATGAAAGTAATTTTCCTCAATGGTAGCCCGAAGGCTCACGGTAATACGGCAACGGATCTGTATGACGGCGTTACCAGGCTGCCAGCAGATATTGCTGAATGTGTCGGCCACCTTGACACCATCCCACTTCACGACAGGCTGAGGACGCTTCCATCTGAGTTCACCAACGGGTGGGGCTGCATAAGGGATGCCCTTGAACACAGTTATCTCACTTGCTGAAGAAGGAATGCCTTGTAGCAGTCCTCCTTCAACCTTAACGACGGAATCCTGTGCCCATACAAGAGTCGTCATCATTCCCGCTAATAGTAATGCTAGTTGTTTCTTAATCATATGTCAGAAGTATCAGTATGTTGTGTCTGCAAAGATACGAAATAGAAATGAGAAAAGATGTTTTTTTTCACATTCTTCTTGTTTTTCTTGCATTTTTTTCCTAATTTTGCAGCGGTATAAAACTATAAACCAAAATGTTATGAACGAGAAGTTTCTCAAAGCGAAAATGAAGAAGTTTTTTATAATGATGTTTGCCTTTGTGAGTTTGACGGCAAGCGCACAGGGCATTAAGAGCGGTTCCAAGTGGAATATCAGTAATCTGGTCTATGAGGCCAAGGTAAATACAGACAAGACCATCACCTTCACCGCTATGGCTGAGGGTGAAGAGTTGGCTTTTCGACTGACACCCAGCAGCAGTAAGAAGAATGAGTATGTTCTCTCTGAGGAGCAGAATGCCGACGGCTTCAATCCCTTCAGCAAGTCGCCTCGTGCCAAGTATATCGAGAAAGAAGGATGGAAACTGATTTGTCTATATGATTTGAAAGGTAATCTGCATGATGTGCTCGATGGCTCTTTCTTCGGAGAAGGCGAGAAGGTGGCTATGGGCAAGTGGATGCAGCAGATCATGGGTAAATACACGGATAGCTATGGTGACACGCTGGAGATCGGCCATGAAATCATCTATGAGAGAGGTGTAGCCCGTGCCGAATATAAGAATATCGCCTTCAACGGTACTGTCACAGGCGTGCTCAAAATCAGTGGACTCACCGACCTCGAAGGTACGTGGGAGGCTGTGCAGACACTCGATGGTCTTACTCTCTACGAGGTGGAACAGGACGAATACGGCATGTTCAAACGCAAGGACCAGAAGAAGACGCTGAGTTGGGTGAATACGGAGCCGCGCTTCGGCTATGCGAACCGCATTCTGCTCAACGACAAGTTGTTCCGCAAGATGCCTAAATCCACCCTTCGCGTCATGCGTAACTCTATCTTAGCCAAGCATAGCTATATGTTCTCTTCACGTGACCTGGCAGATTATTTCGCCAGTCAGCCTTGGTTCAGTCCACGTCCTTCAAACGATGAAGTTCTTGATGAGCTGTCGCTGGTGGAAAGTCTGAATATCGAACTCATCAAACAAATAGAGGGAAATTAATCAGGTGAGGCAAAAACCGATGATATATCGGAACTGGTCTTTGTTCCTGATCTCTCCAACATCAAGCCTCTCGACCTCTCCGACGACAAGGATTATACCGTCCATCAGCAGCGGCACATCCTGCCGTTCAGCCTTGCGAATCTCTACATTTTTATCAATTATTCAATCTTTCCTGCCAACCACATGCGAGTTGCTGCAGGTGTCGGTGTGGCGGTGATAGTGGCGGTATTGACCGTCTGCTGATCTCCGTCGATGTTGAACAATAGTGTAGCTCCGTTCGAGCGCACATCGATGGTGACAGGAGCGCCCATCACCAATGGCAGATTGACGTCGTCATGACCGGTGGGCAATCCGCAGAGCACTGGAATGTTATACTCTGCCAATAGGTCGTGGAGCATAGCCTCAATACTTATGACCTCGCCGTTCTCGTCTGTGAACTCAGTGCCGCAGCTGACGAACTCACCGAGAATAACTCCCTTGCAATGGTCGAATACACCGTTCATCTTCAGCAATCACTCATTATACTCCAAAGCAAGTCCACCTTCGCTTGTCTCCTTGTAAAGCGAGGGCAGGTCGTGGCCTGTACGCTTCATCACCTCCACCACATGGTCGAAGGAGATGCGGTGGTTGCCATCGGAAGTGATGGCATAGAATGTCGCATCGGCAGCACGTGCGGCAGCAAAGGCATTACGCTCGATGCACGGAATCTGAACCAATCCGCAGATGGGGTCACAGGTCATGCCGAGGTGATGCTCCAGTCCCATCTCCGCAGCATATTCTATCTGGTTGGGACTGCCTCCCCATAGCTGGCAACCGGCTGCAGCGGCCATAGCGCAGGCGACACCCACCTCACCCTGACATCCTACT
>ONKL01000106.1 GCA_900318395.1 uncultured Prevotella sp. | reverse complement strand
TACCACATCAATCCGCCTGATGAGACCAATCTTCACTATCTGTGGCTGCAGATCGTTGAAGATGGCTTCTATCTGTTTGCGGACGATGGCAGCAGGCAGATCGTAGAACTCCTGAATGCCCAGTGTATTCTGAACGGTTATCGAAGTAATAACTGAGGTGACCACACCTCCAAGTTCGCTGATACAGCGGATGTCTGCCTGTACCCCCGAGCCGCCCGTACCGTCAGAGCCGGTTATCGCTAGTATTGCCTGTTTATTGTTCATCTGGAATTTTTAAAAGAACATCTTTTAGGAGAATTGACTATACCCACGGATTGCATCTAAAAAAATAAAGACTACTTCCTGATAAAATCGGAGGGGGTAACGCCAAAATGTTTCTTGAACTGACGGGTGAAATGTTGGGGATAGTCGAATCCGAGACTTTCGGCAGTCTCTGAAATAGTGGCTCCGCTCATCAGGAACTGCTGGGCACGTTGCATGATGAAGCGGCGGATATGAGAGGTTGCGGAGTCGCCCGTCAGTTCACGGATCAGGTCACCGAAATAGTTGGGAGAAAGGAACATTTGCTGAGCACAATATTTCACGGTAGGCAGACCCTGTCGTCGCTGAACGCCGTCGTCATAGTATTTCCGTAACAGATGCTCAAAGCGAGGCAACAAGTCGGAGTTAGTTGAAGTGGCAGACGTGGAGAGTTGGAGCGCGTAGTAGCGAGCCACGAGCTCCAGCACCTGTTCTATCTGCGAGGTCACGATGCGCAGGGTGTGGCTGTCCTCTTCGCGAAGCAATTCCTTACGAATCTCATCCAGCAGCGTGACGATGCTTTCCCGTTGTTCAAGTGTCAACAACAGGGCCTCGCTGGTGGTATAGGAGAAGAAATGATAGTCAGCCATGCGACGGCCAAGTTCTGTGTTACGCAGCAATTCGGTATCAAATAACAATGCCCAGCCCTTGGTGTGTATTTCCTCACCCATGTCGGTCTTGCCACCTATCTGGCCTGGGGCTACGCACATCAGGGCATGGCGGTGCAGAACGTATTGAAGCTGTCCGTACGACAGATCTTCCAGCTCCTCATCACCGATGAACATGCCATACACATCGTAGTTGTTGAGTGAATGGCGGCAATGCTCCAGTTCGTCGTAGTGGATGACAGAGACGAGTGGATGCAACTCCGGCGCACCGATGTATCGGGCATAGTCGTTGACGCGATGTACCTTCAGTATTTTCTCCATTTCGAGGGCAAAGGTACACATTTTTACCGACATAAAAGCGAAAAATCTGCTAAATCCGTAAAATAGGTTGATATATCAGTAAATCGGTTAGGCTATGTATGACAAATTCGCCGTACCTTTGCACCATCAAATCAAAACAATTAGAAGACAAATGAAGAATTTGCTACCGCAGTTAATGCTGTCGATGACGATGGCAACAACAACGATATCGGCACAGGGCGTGGTAGATGTGCATAGCCACATCATCACTCCTGAGTTCATCTCGTCACTTGAGAATGAGGGACGACTGATGGACGAGGGATTTCCTTTGCCAAAATACAATGTGGAGAGTCATCTGAAGTGGATGGATGAAGCTGGTGTCGAGACTTCGGTTCTGACATTAGCGGCTCCACAGCCGACTTCAGCCGACGTGGTGAGGCAGACGAACGAAGCAGCAGCCCGCATCAAGAAAGAGTATCCTGGTAGATTCAAGTTCTGTGCAGCACTGCCCCTACCCGATGTGAATGCTGCTATCCGCGAGGCCATCTATGCCCTCGACACACTGAAAGCCGACGGCATCAAACTGGCCACAAACGTCCGGAACAGCGAGAGCCATCAAGCTTGCTTGAATGGCCGAGTCGTGACGGACGAAGACGAAGTCAACGTTAGCGGGCAATACCTCGGAGCGACCGAACTCGACACACTTTTCTCCGTCTTGAATGAGCGACGGGCGGTCATCATTCTACACCCCCATCGACCAGAGCCAGTCAATCGCCAGGTGATGCAGCAGACACCGCTTGCCATGCAGGAATACCTCTCAGAGACTACCCGTGCCGTATCTAATATGATTTCACGAAATGTATTGGCTCGCTACAATCATATCAAGGTGGTGGTGCCTCATTGCGGAGCCTATCTGCCGCTGGCCATACCTCGCATGAAGTCACTGACACCCGTGATGCAGGCCAACAAGATGGTGGGTGAGATTAACTACGAGGCCAATCTTCGTACCCTCTACTACGACCTTGCAGGTGCACATTCGCCTGAGGTCATCCGTATGATGCTCACCATCACCACACCCGACCATCTGCTCTACGGCTCCGACTATCCCTACGTTGCCCCGCAAGTGCTCACACAGAGTCTTGCAAGGATGAAGCAATACCTGTCCACCGAGCCCGACCTTGCACCATTTCGCGAGATGATTCTCTACAAGAATGCCAATGAATTATTTAAATAACCTTCGCCGGTCGGCTGTTGGTAGAGGAGCCATCAAATGGTATATACATTAAAAATGGCAAAAAGTTTATAAGATGATGAAACAGTTACTAATGACGGCAGCAATGCAGGTGCTCTCATTCACGGCAGCAGCACAAGAAAACCAGACGATGATTGTCCGCCTGGCAGAAATCGAGGTCTACCCGCAGCACCTCAAGGAATATCTCGAATTTGCCAACGAGGTGGATCGTCTGAGTGTGGAACAAGAGCCGGGTGTCGTCTGCCTCTACCCGATGCAGAGTGCTGAGGACTCCACGAAGATCCGCATCCTCGAAATCTATGCCTCCGAGGAAGCCTATCAGCAGCACCTGAAGACCGACCACTTCCAGAAATACAAACAGGGCACGCTCCACATGGTGAAAGACCTGAAACTGCCCACGATGAAGCCCCTCGACCCTGAGACAATGAAACTGATATTCAGAAAGCAAAGATAATGAGCCTGTCAAATAAAAACGAATAATATAGACTACGTAAAAAAGCGACTGGAAATGAACCGATGTCATTTCCAGTCGCTTGATGGAGTTAGTTGGCCAGGTGAGAGAGACGGGCGAAGTAATCTCTGTACTCCTGGCAGGAGAAGCAGGGGCAGTCTTTGTGGACACCTTTGAGTTCGCAGTGACCCTTGATCTCGGCATCGGGATAGTCCACCTTCAGCGATCGCAGCAGGGCGATGAGAGCCGCCTTCTGTGCTGGGGTACGCGTGTCGGTTGGTTTCCCGTTCTCGTCGAGCCCACCCTCGTAACAGATGCCGATGGAGTTGGCATTGTAGCCACGGGCATGAATGCCGACCTGGTCTTCACGGCGCGTCGGATAGAGCCGTCCGTCACGCTCGATGTAGTAGTGATAGCCTACACCCTGGTTATGGAAGCGCGCGTTGTGATCCTTCCTGAGCATCTCGACCGTGTAACGCTGGTTGCAACGGCTCGCAGAACAATGTACAACAATCAGTGTGATGATCCTACTCATACCTTATCGTTTTTTCTAGAACATGTTTGCGCCGCAGCTCTGTACGGCGAGCGTGCCTGCAATAGTGGTGAAAACGGTTCCAAGAAACTTCAGTATCTTCCACGTTTTTGTCCAATTGATTCTTACCATAATTTAAGCATTAAAGATTAAACATTAAACATGAGGGGGGACGGGTGCGCAGGCTGCCTTCAAGGCCGTGATTTGGCAATGTCATGACGTCGTAGTCATCTGTTTGGCCCTGGCATCACCTGGCCCTGGCATCACCCCGGACGTCACCCGCCCCTCCCCTAATGGTTAAGGATTCACAGGTCCGTCACCGGCATCATCGTTCACCGGACCGTCGCCCTGATTGTCGTTGCCGCCAGTGGTGCTGCCACCGTCAGTGGTGCTACCACCGTCAGTGCCACCCTGATCCTCGCCATCAGCAGGCTTCTTCGACTTCGACTCGATGAGATCCTTCACGTTCACGAGGGTAGCCTTCTTCTTCAGGGTCTTCGACGACAGGTCGTTCACGTCCTGACGGTTCGGAGCGAAACGCAGGAAGAGGCCGTTGATGCAGACACCGATGTTGTAGTCCTCCTCATTGTCGACACCGGTACCCTTCACTGAGAGGTAGAAGGTTCCGAGGTCGCCGAACTGCACCTTCTTGCCTTCGAGCAACTGTTCGAGCAGACAG
>ONKL01000107.1 GCA_900318395.1 uncultured Prevotella sp. | reverse complement strand
TGCGGGCGTGAACGTGCGACGCGTGAGGTCAAGAAGATGGCGCAGCTGGGGATTGTACTCCAACCACTCCTTGAATTTCCTCCAGGCAGACATGGCTGATAGCTGAGGGAAGTACTGCTGGGCAAGCTCTGAGCGCCCGAATGTTCTTGTAATTTTTTCCATTATATGATTGTTCTTAATTAATATGTTCCAGGCTCGCATGCTATTCTCGAAAGCATCTGCAAAGGTACAAAAAATAATCGAGAAAAACGAAGAAAATTGCACTAAATATTGCAACAATTTGCAATAACTTGCAAGAACTGGCAAAGCCGAAAATAAATTTCGTACCTTTGCCGTTGCAAACAAGAAGTTGCAACGGCGAGTGAAGGCTGCGGCTCAGCATAGCTCGAGCGAGCTCGGCTCTGCATTCACCTTGCACTTCCCTTGCAACGTCAAAAGGAATCAAAGGCAGTGCGCAGGCTGGAGAGGACGATTAGACATTAAAGATTGAACATCAAAATTTATAACCATTAAAATTTTACAAACATGATTGAACTTTATCTTTCACAAAACAACAACAATTCGAGCGTGGGCTACGGCAAGTTCTACCCTCGCGTGAGCTACAAGCAGACGCTCAACATCCACGAGATGGCCAAGCACATGTCTGAGCACAACACTCCGTTCTCCGAGGGAACCATCGAGGGTATCCTGCGTGACTTCGTGAAGTGTACCCGTGAGCAGACCCTGATGGGTAACACCGTGAAGGTCGACGACCTGGCTATCTTCAAGGTGAGCGTGATCGGCAACGGCTGTGCCAAGCTGTATGATCCCGAGACCGACAAGACCATCTCTGCCAGCATCGGCACCATCGGCAAGAATGACAAGACGGGTGCTGCCGTGCAGAGCCTGAAGCTCCTGGCACAGGCTACTGGAGAGTACACTCGTGAGGAGCTGAACAAGGTGGCCAAGCTGGGCTGGACAGACAAGGCTGCTGCCGAGATCGCAGCTGCCAAGGCCGAGGCCATCGGCGGTGGTTCTAACTCGGGTGCAAGCTCTCAGGGTGGCAACGACTCGGGCGACGGGCCTACCAATAACGATGGCGACGGTCCAACTAACGAGCCTTAATCGAGGGGTGCACTCTGCACACTGGGGTCAGGCCCCAAAGTAAAGTCGCTCGCGACTGTACTTTGGCGCCAGACCCGGGGGCTGCGCCAGACCCGAGGCCTGCGGGCTCCACTCAGCTGAACAAATATAGCAGTGAAAATCCGTGAAATCCGTGCCAAAAAAATTCTTTAACTATTAAAATCTTAAAAGCGTATGACAAAGAAAGAAACATTGAAATGGGTTGTGCAGATTATTGCCTCTGTGGCGTCTGCCATCCTCACCGCTCTTGGGGCTACGTCCTGCATGGGAATGTAGGAAAATGTAAAAATGAAAGAAATCTCGTTCAATAGTGTGAGCGAGATTTCTTTATCCATTTTCCAAAAGTCTGATTACTCTTTTGCCATTTTTCGGTCTTGGTACTTAAAAAATAAAGTACCTCCTATGGCTATTAGCAAAATAGATCCTGCAACTATTAATGTATTCATCTTTTTTTGTCGATAGCAATAATGCCGTAACCATATATTTGGCTATATCCATGAGCCATTTACCAAATTCTGTTTTCATCGGCAAAAGTAGTTAAAAGATTCGACACTACCAAGCTTTTTGCCCGATTTTACATAATTTTCTGCTTTTTTCTTTTTCATAAGCATTCTATTTAAGTTAAATAATTGCGTTAACGATGCAAAAGTACATAGTTTTATGAAATGGCCAAACTTTTGCTGGATTTTTATTTGAATATGTGAGAGATTGAGATCATAAACAAAGTGCCGTGCAAACGTTTTCATAGAATCAAATTACAACACTATGAGAAGGATTTTACTAATAACCGCCATCCTGATGGCAAACGTGATGACAATGAGTGGAGCAAAGAAAAGTGTGATCAACGACTCGTCGTATGGATGAGATTTTAGAAATATTCCGACGCAACTTCCCCTACGTCAACAGGGAAGAACGAACCTTGTTGGGAATCATTCATCACGAAGGTAACGTAACCTTTACGAGAAGAAACAGCGAAGGCAGACTGATTGGGTGCGCGATTGTTAATGGGAATACAATTTTGTTGTTGGTGGTCGATAAGGAACACAGAAACCAAGGCATCGGCAGCGACCTGTTGCAGGCTTGTGAGGAGACGATAGGAAAAGACGGTCACGAGAAGGTAATACTTGGAGTCGGTTTCGATTACCTCCTACCAGGAGTGCCTACCAGTCGCAGGTTTGCCCCAAGTGTGCATGAGCATCTTGATCCGTTAGTCAATACGGAAGCATCCGATTTTTTTGAGCATAGAGGTTATAGTCACTCATGGGGAGCATGTAACTGTTTCGACATGAAGATGTCGCTGAATGATTTCTGCCTGAACGATGATGCGGTAGGGGATACCATCAACGGCATCAGCTACAGATGGGCAACCATTGCCGACGTGAAGGAAATCCTGCGCTGTGCCGATGATGCCTGTCAATATCAAGATGACAGTTTCTCCAAGTATTACGACAACGCCTGCCTCTACACACCTGGGCATCAACAGCGCGTGCTGATAGCCATCAAAAATGGCAAGATCGTAGGGACTTTGATCGTCTCTGCGGAAACAGAGGCAGAGGGCGTCGGGAATGTAGGATGCACCTGTGTTGCTTCCAACGAGACTCATCAGGGGATAGCCACAAATATGGTCAAACTTGGCACGAGATATCTGAAGGATATCGGACTGAAAGAAGCCAGCCTTTCATATACCTATTCAGATCTGGATGTCCTATATGGCGCCTCAGGCTACGAAATCAGCACCTATTATTTCATGGGCGAAAAAGTAATTACAGCACTATGCCCAATGCGCGAGCTACGGCGTTTCTGATAAATGCATTGATGGTTATGCCGGCCTTTTGGGCTGCCATAGCCGCACTACTATGAATCTCCGGTGTAAGCCTTACATTAAGCACACCCGAATATGGTTTGCGTGGCTCTATCCCTTTTTCTTCGCATAATGCCAGGTAATCATCAATGGCTCCAGAATCAAGGGGTGGTCTGCCCCCATTGCAATCTATACATCATAAATGAGACTGATAACGATGATTGAAGTTATCAGATAGGCCAGTTTTACAGGAAGTCCGATACGCAGGTAATCCGTTGGACGGTAACCTCCCGGGCCGTAGACCAGCAGATTGAGCGGGGTGCTGATAGGGGTCAGGAAGGCAGCATTTACCGCCAACAAGAGAGAGATGGCAAACGGAAGAGGGTTGCACCCGATATCCATAGCGGCATCATAGAAAACGGGGAACATCAATGCAAGAGCGGCTGAATTGGATACAAACTCAGTAACGAACGCTGCCATCAGACATAGCGCAATCATCACCAGGAGGGGATGACTGCCACAAAGAGCCAAAACACCCGCAGCCATCTGATCGGCCAAACCTGTTTTCTGGAGGGCCGTCCCCAAGACAATGCCTCCTCCCAGAGATATCAGGATTTGCCAATTGATGGAGTTCATGGCCTGCGAGGGTGTACAGCAGCCAAACACCAACATGGCTCCAGCTGCAAGGAAGGCACTCTGCAGCAGAGGCATGACACCCGTGACGGACAGCAATACCATGCCTATCAGAATGGCTGTCGATACCAGTGCATTTAGTCCCACCTCAGTATCCTCAAGGGAATCGATGAAATGCAACTGTGACTTCAGTGCATCCGTATCAATCCTCTTATGAGGCTTATGGACAAAGAGCAGCAAGTCGCCGGTTTGCAGCACAACCTCGCGTGGCGGTTCGTTAATGCGCTCACCCTTACGCGATACTGCCATCAGCGTCATCTCATAATCCTGCTCGAAAGTAGTATCACACAGACGCCTTTCTATTAAGTTGCTACCGAAACAGATATATGCCGTCTTGTGTTGTCTTTTCTCTATTTTATCACTGATGCTGAACACGGGGTAGTCTGGACTGACAAATCCCATCTCCTTCGCCAGTCCCATCAGCTCGTCAACATGTCCCGCAAAGAGCAGCCGGTCGCCGCCTATCAGGGGTTCGTCGTCACTTACTGGCGTCACCAGCCGTTCGTCGTCGAAGTGAATCAATTCCACAAGACTACCGGCGCGCTGACGGTTCAGTTCCAGCTCACCGATGGTTTTGCCAATGTGGCGATTGTTTGAGGTGACAAGCATTTCCAGTGTGTATTCACTGGTATTTTCAAAAGCCGACTCTGGATTTTTGATAGCGGGCAGGAGCCTACGGAAGACGATGAGTGCCAACGTGCCGACAACAAAACAGGCCAATGCTGGAAGCGTGGATGCAAAGATGCTTAAGGGCTGACCTGTCTGTTTCTCGTACATACCACATAGTAACAAGGTCGTCGGTGTGGCGATGGCTGCGATGGCTCCTCCCATGACGCCGGCATAGCTCAAAGGGATGAGCAGCTTGGAAGCCTGAATGTCCAACTTCTTTGACCATAGCTTTACCACTCTCACGAAGATTGCGACAACGGAAGTGTTGTTCACGAAGATACTCAGCAGCGCTACGGGCAACATCAGGTGCAACAAGGTATTAACCTCGCCTTTCGGCTTACCAAGCAGAGGTTTCGTTATCTGCTGAAGTGCCCCCGTGTGTGACAGGCCAGAGACTATGACGAACATGATACCTACAATGATTACCGATGAGTTGACGAAGCCTGAGAAAGCTTCGGAGGTATCCAGCACACCCGTCACAAATAATATGCCAATGGCCCCAAGAAAGATGACATCTGACCTGAGTCGAGTAAATAAGAGCACAGCCATTACCGCAATGACCGTCACAAGAGTAATCCAAGCATCAAATCCTAATCCCAACATCATCATGGATGATCTTCTTTATATTGTCCTTTTATTATATTCGTAAAGCTGGGTACAAAGTTACGAAATAATCAGTAAAAAACAAATACCTTAACCGTTGTTTTTTATAATTATTCAAGTTTCGCATTCGCTCACCAAGAACCGTTCCCCGTTAGTACGTGAGCAGTTCCCGTGAGCACTTTGACACTTATGACACCGAAGATTCCGTCTTCCGATACTGCCCCGCTTCTGTCAGAACGGTCAACCCCTTGATTTCTTGATGGTTCTTTCCGTGTTTGAAATAACAGTGAAGGGACCCGCATTGCTGCGAGCCCCTTCACTTTAATGGATACTTATAGAGTTAAACTAACGGCTTCTTGTTCTCCTGATGAACTTGCGGGATCTGTCCTCTGTGAGTTCACGGAAACATCAATATAGCAGTGGTAGATTTCAATATATCTTGGATAGTAACCTTACCGCCGTTTACCTGCTCCAACTCTTC
>ONKL01000108.1 GCA_900318395.1 uncultured Prevotella sp. | reverse complement strand
GCAAACATGAGTGGCATCAGGCCCGCGCAGCCTTTTATCCATCTCTCTCGTTGAGTGCGGGTCTGAACACCACTTACTATCATACGCTTCATTCCGATGTTGGAGAGTCATTCAGCAATCAGTTCAATAACAATATGGGTCAATATGTGGGTGCCACATTGAGTATTCCCCTGTTCAATCGCCTGCAGACCATTACGAGCATACGGAAGGCCAAGAACAACTATCGTATTGCCCAGGAGACATACAAGCAGAAACAGCTGGAGTTGGAGAAACTCAGTCGTGAGGCTTGGCAGGCAGCATCGCCTATCAACTGACGAAACGCCAATTTGAAGAAGGGTTGAGTACGGCTATCGACTTGCGTACCACTTCAGCACAATTGCTGAACTCAAAGGCCACCCTGCTGCAATGCCAGCTGATGGCAATGGTAAAAGAACAATTGGTAAGATATTATAACGGAGAAACGATATGGACAGAATAATAGAAAAGACAAAGTCGCAAAGACTGATGAAGTATTGGCCGTATGCTGCAGGCGGTGTATTGTTGCTGCTAATAATCTGTTGGCTGGTTTTTGGCAATCACGCCTCTACGCTGAAAGTCAATGCCGACGATCTGACAGTAAGCGAGGTAACGAAGGCTGAGTTCAAGGACTATGTGCGCACCAACGGACAGGTAATGCCCATCCAGGTGGTGCAGATTTCGCCCGAGGAAGGCGGCATCGTGATGGAGAAGGTAGTCGAAGAGGGTTCGCACGTCAAGAAGGGCGATGTCATCGTCCGTCTGAGCAACAGCAACCTCGACCTGCAGATTCTGAATGCCGAAGCAGAACTGGCTGAGAAACAGAACCTGCTGCGAAACACGCAGGTCGCCATGCAGCAAGACCGTCTGAACAACCAGACGGAGCAGGCTCAACTCGATATGGACACCCAGCGCAAGCAGCGCACATTCGAGCAGAGCAAGAGGACTATCAACTCTCTGCCAAGAAACGCTCTTTGGTGTCAAAGCGCCTGAAGCAGGACAGTATCTATCGCACCGTACAGATGGACCAGATGGAGGACAACCTCGACAATATGCGTAAGAACGTGGTGCTGGTCCGTCAGCGCAAGGATAAGCTCGAAGTGCGGGCAAACATTGATGGCGAGTTAGGTCTATTAGATGTAGAATTAGGTCAGAGCATCCAGCCCGGACAGAAGATAGGACAGTTGAACGATCTTAGCGACTATAAGGTGCAGGCTCAGATCGACGAGCACTATATCGACCGTGTGCGCCAAGGACTCACGGCTACTTTTACTCGTGGCGATAAACAATACCAGTTGCAAGTCCGCAAGGTCTATCCTGAAGTTCGTGAAGGCAAATTCCGTTGCGACTTCGTCTTCCGAGGGGAGCGTCCTGAGAACATCCGCACAGGCCAGACCTACTACATCGACCTCGAACTGGGTCAGCCCGAGCAGGCCGTCCTCATCCCTCGTGGAACCTTCTTCCAAACCACCGGCGGACAATGGATTTTTGTTCTTGATAAGAGCGGCCAGAAAGCCTATCGCCGTAACATCCGCATAGGCCGTCAGAATCCGCAGTATTACGAAGTCCTCGAAGGCTTGGAGCCAGGCGAGCGCGTCGTCACCAGCGGCTACGAGGCATTCAAAGACAATGAAGTGTTGGTGCTTAAGTAAGGAGTCAATGATGTTACTACGCGCGAAAAGGGTAAGAACCCGTAGTAAACAGGGAGTGAGAGCCTACCTGACAGGGACGGAACCCGTACCTCTCTCGCTTTGTACACCCGCCCGTATCAATTGGGGCGCCCGCCCTTATATCTTGGAGCGAACGGTCTCATACACTGGAGCGCCCGCTCAAAACCGAATTTTGAACAACAACAATAATGCAATAAGATAAAGGAATTGATATATGAACGTAATTAGAAACATGCTTTACATGGCACGCCGCTTCAAGACGGCAACTGTATTGAACTTTGTCGGACTGACAGTGGCCTTTGCAGCCTTCTACCTGCTGATGACGCAAGTGGTGTATAACATTTCCTATAATTCGTGTATCCCTGACAATGAGCGTGTGTTCCGATTTGAGACGAAGATGGGATCCGACTCTCCGTGGGGCATCAACTGCAATCGTCCTACAAACGCCATCCTTTCGGAGATGCCACAGGTAGAGGCCATGACTGAACTGGCCAGTTGGGGACAGAAACGTGAGTTTGTTGTTGGCGAGAGTGTGGTCGAACATCCTCGCTCCGGCTCAAATCTGACACCGTTCGGTGCAATATCTGCACATTGTCTTGACGGCAAGCTTAGTTGGGACGACTACGGTGAGCGGAGTGTCATCATACCGGCATCGCTGGCTAAGAAGATTTTCGGTCGGACGGACGTGGCCGGACAGCCAATCTATTCGAAGAGTGACACGCTAACCGTGCAGGGTGTCTATGAGGACTTTCCTGCCAACTGTTCAATGAAGAACGATGTTTATTATGCCACACAAAACGATCTGCAGGACTGGAGTGAATGGAGCTATATTGTCTACGTCAAACTTCGCGAGGGTGTCGATGCAGAGAGCATGCTGAAGGGGTTTGGCAAACAGTTTAAGGAACAGTTGTGGAAACTGCAGTGGGGCGGAGCACTTGCTGCTGGAGAGGTTACTGAAGCTCAGGAGTCGGAGGTGCGTGCCATGTTCGACAGGCAATTTGACAATCAGGGCTATCGACTGACGCCCATACGCGACACATATTTCTCTGGTGTTCATGGCGATGACAAGGGCAATCCCGCCATACTCTTCATCTTGGAGTTATCATGCGTGCTGGTAATCGTTATTGCAGCCATCAACTTCCTGAATTTCGTCTTGGCTGAGAGCCCTATGCGCATCAAGAGTGTAAATACTCGTCGTGTGTTGGGCGAAGGTGTGGCGAGACTGCGATTAGGAATGATTGCCGAGACAGTTCTGACGGCATTGATAGCATACGGCTTAGCATTAGTGGTTTGTGCATTAGTGGCAAAACAGCCTACAGAACTGCTATTAGGCTCGCTGGCCCTTGGCGACCATACTGTTCTTCTGGCTATTACAGCGTTGCTGGCTGTTGCCGTCGGCATTGTGGCGGGTGTCTATCCTGCATTCTTCGCTACGTCGTTTCAGCCTGCCTTAGTGCTGAAAGGCTCTTTCGGTCTCACGCCAAAGGGACGTAAGTTGCGTTCCACTCTTGTTGCACTTCAACTGGGCATAGCCCTGCTTATGGTGACCTATATCAGCATCTTGCTCATGCAGAGCCGCTACATCTATAACAGCGACTACGGCTTCGACAAAGATGAGGTGCTCTATGCCCCACTCACAAATGAACTACGAGGTAAGAAAGATGCTGTCCGTGCCGAGTTGATGCAACAGAGTGGCGTTTCTGATGTCAGTTTCTCGCGCTTTGTGCTGGGTGCACAGGATGGCTATATGGGTTGGGGACGCGCTGACAACGACCACCAAATCACCTTCACCAGTATGCCCGTCGATTGGCACTATCTTCGTACTATGGGCATCAAGGTTATAGAGGGGCGCGACTTCACAGAGCATGATGGCGACTGCTACATCATCAATGAGGCGGCCCGCAAGCAATGGCCCTGGGTGGAGATTGACAAGAAACTGTTGGACAAAGATTACCCTGTCATTGGTGTTTGCGAAGATATCCGATATGCATCCACTCGCAAGGACCGGCATCAGGAACCGCTGGCCTTCATTATCTTCGGTGAAAGTTTTTCTGAATGGGGCGACCAGTTGGGTATTGCCAACATCCGTGTGACTGCTGGCAATGACAAGGTCGCTACTCGCAAACAGATTAGCGATGTACTTACACGGATGGGCAGTGGAGAACAGGTGGAAACAAAGTTCCTCGACCAGAAACTCGAAGACCTCTATCAGGATGAGTTCCGTTTCATCCGTCAGGTGGGCTGGTTCTCAGGTGTATGCCTCGTCATCACCCTCATCGGTGTGTTCTGTATGACGATGTTCGAGACGGAATACCGTCGCAAGGAGATTGGCATCCGCAAGGTAATGGGATCTTCGACGCAGGAAATCCTCATGATGTTCTGCCGCCACTACGCCCTGCTGCTCGCTGTCAGCTTCATCATTGCAGCTCCGATAGCTTACTACATAGGACGTCAGTGGCTTCAGTCGTTTACCGAGCGCACGCCCATCTACTGGTGGCTCTTCCCCCTGGCCCTTCTGACAGTTGGCGTCATTACCCTCACCACCGTCATTATCCAGAGTTGGCGCACGGCCAATGAGAATCCCATTAATAGTATCAAGAACGAGTA
>ONKL01000110.1 GCA_900318395.1 uncultured Prevotella sp. | reverse complement strand
GTGCTCCAGCATCGTCTCGTAAGGCAGCATATTCTGAATAGCTACCTGTGCGTGATGCAGTTTGCTGGAGGCCACCATCTTCATCGCCGACGTGATCTTTCGCGTGGAGTTGACTGAGGCTATGCGGCCTTTAATTTCTTTCAGGCTGGGCATAGGCTATCAGGCTTTATAAGTTCCTGCGATATCTGCCATCACTGCCTCGATCTTGCTCGTCGTCTCGTCGTCGATCTTTCCGCTGGCAAGCGTCTGGATGACTTCAGGATTAGCTGAGCGCAGCTTATCGAGGAAAGATGTCTGGCACTCACGTACCTTGTCGATGGGCACCTCGCGCATCAGTCCGTGTACACCGCAATAGAGGATAGCAATCTGCTCGCCTACGGGCATAGGACTGTACTGAGGCTGAATCAACAGCTGATTGTTCTTACGTCCACGATCCAGCGTCATCGCTGTCACAGCATCCATATCGCTTGAGAACTTCGAGAAGGCCTCGAGCTCACGATACTGAGCCTGGTCGATCTTCAAGGTACCTGCCACCTTCTTCATAGACTTGATCTGTGCAGAACCACCCACACGAGATACGGAGATACCTACGTTGATGGCAGGACGGAAGCCCTGATTGAAGAGGTCGCTCTCAAGGAAGATCTGACCGTCAGTAATAGAGATCACGTTTGTCGGGATGTAGGCAGATACGTCACCAGCCTGAGTCTCGATGATGGGCAGAGCGGTGAGTGAGCCACCACCCTTTACATGACCCTTCATGCATTCGGGCAGGTCGTTCATCTGCTCGGCAACCTCCTGCTGCTCATTCATCTTGGCTGCACGCTCAAGCAGACGAGAGTGGAGATAGAATACATCACCAGGATAAGCCTCACGTCCTGAAGGACGACGGAGGATCAGTGATACCTCACGATAGGCCACAGCCTGCTTCGACAAGTCGTCGTAAACCACAAGGGCAGGCAGACCGCGATCGCGGAAATACTCACCGATGGCAGCACCTGCAAACGGAGCGTAATACTGCATAGCTGCAGGATCAGCTGCCGTTGCCGATACCACGATGGTATAAGGCATAGCTCCATGCTCCTGAAGCGTGCTCACGAGGGCTGCAACCGTACTGGCCTTCTGACCAATGGCTACATAGATACAATAGACAGGCTTGCCTGCCTCATAGAAACTCTTCTGATTGATGATGGTATCAACGGCGATGGCGGTCTTACCAGTCTGACGGTCGCCAATGATGAGCTCACGCTGGCCACGTCCAATGGGGATCATCGAGTCGATGGCCTTCAGACCTGTCTGTAGCGGCTCCTTCACGGGCTGACGGTAGATCACACCAGGAGCCTTACGGTCGAGTGGCATCTCAAATGCCTCGCTCAGATCGATCTCTCCCTTTCCGTCGATAGCCTGTCCCAGCGGATTGATCACACGACCCAGCATATTGTCGTTCACACGGATACTGGCAATACGCTTGGTACGCTTCACGACCATACCCTCCTTGATACCCGATGTGGAACCCAGGAGCACACAACCTACGTTGTCTTCCTCCAAGTTCATCACAATCGCCATCGTCCCGTTCTCAAATTCCAGCAACTCGTTGGCTTCGGCATTGCGCAGTCCGTAGATACGAGCCACACCGTCGCTCACGGTGAGCACGGTTCCTACCTCGTCGAACTTCTCCGCATTAGAGATACCCTTGAGCTGGTCGAGCAGGACCTGGGATACTTCGCTTGGTTTAATCTTATCTGACATTAATTCTAAATTTAATAATTTAATCATGTAACAATGTAATCATTGGCTTTCACCTGATTTTTTACATTTTTACATTCTTACATTTTTTCATTTTCTCAAAGTAGTGAGAATGGAGTTGAGTTTCGTCTTGACGCTGGCGTCCATACGATAGCTGTCGTATTCCAGAATGAAACCACCGATGATATCGGGATTCACCTCAGTCTCAAACTCCACTGTTCCATTAGTCTTACTCTCCACCATCTGGCGCATCTTCTGCTCTGTTTCAGCAGAAACGGCTGCAGCGGTGATGAGACGTCCTCGGATGACATTCTTCTGTTGGCGGTAAAGCGTGACGTACGAATTGGCGATGAACTGCATCACACTCTCACGGTCCTCCTTCAGCACGAGCTGGATAAAGGTCTTGGTCAGGTCGGAGGGCTTCGAACCTACTGCTGTCAGTAACAGCATCTCCTTCTTGTCCTTCGAGAGCATCGGATTGTCTATCGTAAACCGCAGCTGTGGCACTTCGACATAGCTCTTGGCGAGCTGCTGCATCTCAGTGTAGACAGCATCTTCGATTTTCGCGTCTGTTGCACTCTTCAGAAGTGCACGGGCGTATCTTACCGATATGACTCCTATATCCATACGTTATCGCTTATTTGTCAGTAGAAACCTCATCCAGCATACGTTCGATCAAGTCCATCTGGGCCTTGTCATCCTTCAGGTTCTGGCGAAGAACCTTCTCAGCGATCTCTACGCTAAGCGCAGCGACCTGCTGTCGGATGTCGGCGATGGCAGCCCTCTTCTCCTGTTCGATGGCGGTCTTCGCATCACTCAAGAGACGGGCACCCTCCTCACGGGCCTTCTGCTGAGCCTGTTCTACGATGGCGTCACGCGTCTCGGCAGCTTCTTTGAGAATCTGTGCCTGACGATCGCGTGCCTCCTGAAGTATAGCCTCGCCTTCCTGCTTGATATTCTCCAGTCGCTCTGATGCCTCGTGGGCCTTGAGCAGACTCTCGTCGATGTACTTCTTCCGCTCTTCTACCATATTCGTGATAGCAGGGAATCCGTACTTCGCAAGCACGATGAAGACAACGGCAAACGCCAGGAGCATCCAGAACAATAGTCCCAGATCAGGTGTAAGGATTGCTGGCAGTTTACTGAAATCCATTCGCTGTAATTTTTAGTCTTACTTAATGTGAATGAATTGCCGCTATTAGATCAAGAATGCACAAGCTGCGATAGCGAAGAGGGCACAACCCTCAACGAAAGCAGAGGTCAGAATCATGTTGGTCTGGATCTTACCAGTAGCCTCGGGCTGACGTGCGATAGCGTCCATTGCGCTACCACCAATCTTACCAATACCCAAACCTGCACCAATTGTTGCAATACCTGCACCGATACCGCAGCCCAGCTGAGCCAGACCCTCTGCGGCTAAAAATAAA
>ONKL01000111.1 GCA_900318395.1 uncultured Prevotella sp. | reverse complement strand
CAATCGTTCCTGTTCTTCGCTTGGAAGCTTTGCACTCCATGATGTGGAGTCAACACGGGCATTGTTCTCCTTCAGCACCTCAGCCAAATCTTTCATGCCCCCCGATGCTTTCTGGTCGCCGCCAGCCACGATGTAGAAGAAATGCTTCTTGCCGAAGTCTTGCATTTTCGAAGTGTCCCACTGACTGCTGACGAACAACGAAGCAGCAAATAGGTCGGGGTGCGTGATGTTGAAGTAGAACGACATCATGCCTCCCATCGACTGGCCTGTGGTGTAGAGACGGTTCATATCGACAGTTTCTGACCTGCCTCGGCACCTTCGGGAACCAGCAGATTATACTCCATTGTCTTGCCTGTCTGTTTGTCGTTGTACGTCAGTTGCTTGAACTTTCCTTGTGTCTCTTGCTTCAATGCCGCGAAAACACTGTCTGAATCTTTGTTAATCACCATGTGGCCACCTTGGCGAGGACCACGTTCACCGCCCTTCTTCTGGGCGCAGGCTGTCAGGCACATCACTCCTACTGCCAGCAAAAACATTACTTTCTTCATATTTTCTTGGAGTGTTTCGAGTCATAGCTCTGGTCTCTGCCAAGACCTTTTTACTTAAACAATGTTGCAAAATTAGTCATTTCTGATAAATTCTGAGGTTTTATGAGTAATTTTGTGGCTGTTTTTGAGAATAATTAAGGTATGTCGGAGCAGCAGCGGACATATATTGCCATCGATCTGAAGTCGTTTTACGCTTCAGTGGAGTGTGTGGACAGAGGGTTTGACCCGCTGACCACCAATCTCGTGGTAGCAGATGTAAGCCGGACGGAGAAAACCATCTGCCTGGCTGTTTCTCCTTCGCTCAAAGCTTATGGCATCGGAGGACGTGCGCGACTGTTCGAGGTAGTTCAGAGAGTGCGCGAGGTGAACAACGAGCGTAAGAGAACTGCCGGGTGGAGGATGACAGGCAAATCCTACAATGACCCGGAACTGAAAGCCAATCCAAGTCTCGAACTCGACTATATCGCTGCACCGCCACGTATGGCTCACTACATGGAGGTGAGCACCAAAGTCTATGAGACCTACTTGAAATACATTGCTCCAGAGGATATTCATGTCTATAGTATCGACGAGGTGTTTATGGATGTGACGGCCTATCTGAGAACCTATAAGTTGTCGGCGCATGAACTAGCCATGAAGATGATCCGCGACGTGCTGGCCACAACGGGCATTACGGCAACTGCAGGGATTGGGACAAACATGTACTTGGCAAAGATTGCAATGGATATAGTCGCCAAGAAGATGCCCGCAGACAAAGACGGTGTACGCATTGCAGAGCTAGATGAAATGTCGTATCGACGTGAGTTGTGGGACTACCAGCCTATCACGAAGTTCTGGCGTGTAGGCAGAGGCATAGCAGAGAAACTGGCTGTCTATGGTATTGACACGATGGGTAAGTTGGCCAGGATGTCTGTACAGAACGAAGGATTGCTTTACCGGCTCTTTGGCGTGAATGCCGAACTGCTGATAGACCATGCTTGGGGATGGGAACCGTGTACGATGGAGTCTGTAAAGGCATATCGTCCTGAGACCAACTCCTTCAGCAGCGGACAGGTGCTGCAGGAGCCTTACACATTCAAGAAAGCCCGTGTGGTGATACAGGAAATGGCAGAAGGAATGGCACTCGACTTGGTATCAAAGCGATTGGTGACAGACCAATTGGTGTTGACTGTAGGTTATGATGCTGAGAACCTGACTCATCCAGAAATTCGTGAGAAATATCACGGTGAGATTACTGCCAATTATTACGGGAAGGATTCAATTTCGAGAAACCCACATCATCCTCGCGCCTTATCATGGAAGGTGCTTCAGAGTTGTTTGACAGCCATGTGAATCCAGATTTGCTGATTCGCAGGTTGAACCTGACAACGAACCATGTGATATCGGAGGCATCTGTGGCAGCACAGGACAATGCACCCCAGCAGCTTGATCTCTTCACGGACTACGAGGCCCTGGAAAAACAGCGGCAGGAAGAGCAAGCCAAGTTTGACAAGGAGCGTCGTATGCAAGAGGCACAGTTGAAAATCAAACAGCGTTTCGGAAAGAATGCCATCCTTAGAGGTCTGAACTTTGAGGAAGGTGCCACGGCCAAGGAACGCAACGAGCAAATAGGAGGACACAAGGCATGAACCGATGGAACAGCGAGAGCCATCAAGCTCGCTTGAATGGCCGAGTCGTGACAGAGGAAGACGAAGTCAATCACGATTACGACGATATCATCAATCTGCCACACTACGAGCCGAAACATCATCCAAGGATGTCAATGTGGAACCGTGCAGCCCAGTTTGCACCCTTTGCCGCACTAACCGGCTATGATGCAGCCATTCAGGAATCTGGTCGTTTGACAGATGACTGGGTAGGGTTGAGTGAATCCGGCAATGAGGAAATGAACCGCAAAATGGAATTGATTGTTTCCATGTTGCCAGAGCATCCTTCTTTGACCATCGAGTATTTCGTGCCAGACGAACATAAGGACGGTGGCTCCTATCAGTCCTAAACAGGCAATGTAAAGCGCATCGACGAGTATGAAAAGTGCATCGAGTTTACAGATGGGAAGAGAGTCCCACTTGATGCTATAAAAGATATAAAGATTGAGTGATCATTATTCAATCACCTCAATATAGAAACTGAACGGACGGAAGCCGTCGTTGCAGCTGATCATCGCACTCATTGGATTCTTCATCCAGCCATCGTAGAAATTCCCCTCACCTCTGGCCAACGACTCTACAAACTCCCGCATGGATGACCAGGCAGAAGGGCACATCCCTACAGGACATTCTCCATTCTCTGATATCCATTGCTGACCCTTCCTGACATCGCAAGTATGCTCAATGGGATTCTCATACTTCGCCATCAGGTCAGGATAGACCGTCTGGCGTATGGCTGTGATTCGTACTTTGTTCATTCCATTCGTCCCCATTTCATTTCTTCACCCTGCTTGTCATACTGTTTACGCTTACCAGTAGGAGGTGCAGTAAGAGTTATCTTAACTACTGCCGTTCTTTCTAAACTACGCTGGATTGCATCATCAAAGGCATCCATATGTTTGGGGAGAAAACGCAGACATATTGCCCTCAGAGCCTCTATCTTCTCTTCTCTATCTGATACGATTTCTGCTTTTCCAACTGCCATCGCTGATTTATATTGGAGTGAAAAACTTCCGTCCTTTGGGCCAACGGTAGGAGTGCATCTGGTGACTGCCGACAATGCAACAATCGGGTTAGCTGTTATACAGTCCAGTTTTTCTCCTTCCATAGCACAATGGAAGTAGAAAGTTTTGTCGTCAGTACGAACCAAAGACAAAGGTACTCCGTAAGGGCTTCCATCTGGTCGTGTAAAACTGACGGTGACATACGGAGCCTTATCCAGCACCTCAAAAGCGAAGGTATCCATTTCTCTGCTTGCTTTCCTCATATTCGTTTATTTTATCGGGTCTGAACAATAATCTCTACGGCCACAGTCCTTGCAGAACTTGCCAATCCATACATTGTCGAACTGTTCGATGGCTGCTTCAAGCATCTCGGGGTCATCGGTCAGGATGCC
Organism: uncultured Prevotella sp.; assembly: GCA_900318395.1. Taxonomy (GTDB): domain Bacteria; phylum Bacteroidota; class Bacteroidia; order Bacteroidales; family Bacteroidaceae; genus Prevotella. The sequence continues at coordinate 2,840 of ONKL01000111.1, read as the reverse complement.
TGCCTCGAAGTTACGCTTCTTTGGGGACTTCATGCCCATTCCGGCACCAGTCAGGTTCGCTGAGCCGACATAGGCAATGGTACTGTCGATGATGATGAGCTTGAAATGAACTCTGGGACACAGCACACGCTCCATACCATCATATAGGATTGGATGCTTCTCGTGATCCTCTCTCCATGCTGTTCCTGGTTCCTTTGCATGAATCAGCCTGACCTCCACACCTTTTTTCAGTAAAGAGGCTACGAGTGCAAGGAATGGCTTGTCATCAACATACAGATCTTTGATGTCTGCCGTCCCTATCCACACCGTCCGCTTGGCTTTTGCTACCAGTGAAAGGACTTCCTTGTAGTGGTTTTCGTCTGCTATGTACTTGATGAAGCTCATTTCCGCTCGGCTTTGCCGCTTGGCTTGTCCAAGAACTGTTTACCGTCTGAGAATGCATTACCAACTGTCTTTCCCAACTGAATGTAAGTGTGGTGTACCGGGTCGAATGTGATAAGCTCCATTTTCTCTACATCTGGCTTTCCATCTTCTGCCAGGTACTTTTCGTCACAGAGGATATTGACGATTTCTGCAACGAGATAATAGCCTGTCTCGCTTTCGTCAATCTTCTGCTTAACCCGACATTCAAGTGTCATTGGGAACTCCTTGAACACAGGAGCATTGACATTGGGAGCTTTCTCCACAGTCCATCCTGCTTTCTCCATCTTGTCTGGTGTGTTCCTGCCACTAACGATACCTACATAGTCAGAGGCTATCATGGTATCAGCAGTAGCGAAAGTAACTGTAAATTCAGGGTTTTCAGCAAGGTTGTCTGTGGTCTGATGAGAACCAAGTGAGATAATGATTTCGTGCATATCCCATTGACCTCCCCAAGCAGCGTTCATTGCATTGGGCTTACCGTTCTTATCATAAGTGCCGATAATCAGCACTGGTTGTGGAAGAATCCACGCTGTTGACTTAAAATTTTTCATATTGTTTTTGATATTATAAAATAGACTATTAATGCGAGTTGAACAATGATAATAGCTGGGACACCATACTTGAACTTCTTATGCTGGGTTTTATGATGCCAGACTTTCATTCCTAACCAAGCTCCAATGCTTCCACCAAGTACAGCTAAGCCCAATAATGCAGTCTCTCTTATGCGCCACTTGGAGTTCTTAGCTTTCTTGCGTCCCGTTGGTAGCAAGCGACCAGAGGTCGAGCGCCACTTGTCGATACCGTACATGAAGAAAGTGGCTATGTTGATGGCAACGAGGTAGATGAGGGCGATATGTAGGTAGCTATGGTCGTTCATCAGTTCTTGCTTTGGCAAGCGACTTACGTCGATTACATTTTAGTCATGTGATAGCCCATTCTGTTCAACTGCATAGCGGCTCCAAACAGGTAGAGTTGATGCAAGCATGAGACATAGGCATAGAAAGCCTCCTTGGTTTCAGGCTCTATACGCTGGTGCATCAGGGCATTGAAGACCCGTGAGGCACACTCGCCAGTGACTTTCTCCAGAACGGTGTAGTCAACACCTTGCAATAAGAGAACATCTTCACGGATATATTCATCCATCGAGTCGTAGCCCCTCTTGTCTCGCATGTAGGCATAGAGGTCATCAATCTTGGAATAGATGTCCCATTCTGAATCCCAGAACTTAGCAACAGCCATGCCGATATACATCATCCAGCCCAATGAGGCCGAGGGATAGTCCTGAAACTCTCGGATGCCGTCTGGGATGTAAGCCTTGGCTATCTCTTCCCATTTGTCTTCCACATCGGGACACTCCGGCAGACGTTCATCCACCTCCTTCATTGACTGAAGGAACTGGTGCAGATCTTTGCGTAGCTTATCTTCAAATTGTTCCATTGTTTCTCTTAAACTTTGTTGTAATTGAGGGCAAAGTTACTCATTTCTGCCCGAATTTGACTACTTTTGTACCAACAATTAGGAACATTTATGAAGATATGATAGAAATTGGACTGAAACATACGAGCGAATTGACAGTTACAGACGATGTTACTGCCATAACTGTTGGCTCTGGGGATATGCCGGTTTTGGCAACTCCTATGATGATGGCCTTGATGGAGAATGCTGCCATGCTTGCCGTTGCTGACGAACTTCCTGAAGGTTGCACAACAGTTGGTGGTCATATCGAGTCTTCCCATCTGAAGCCATCTAAAATTGGTGATGTGGTTAGAGCAGAAGCCGAAGTGACCAAGGTTGATGGAAAGAAAATTGAGTTCAAGGTGGTTACTTACTCTGGTGAAACGCTTTTAGGAGAAGGTACACACCTGAGATTTATAGTAGATCGAGAGAAATTCATGTCGAGACTTGGGTAATATGAAATACAAGGCTTTGAATAACGGCCTGAGGATGCCGATGGTTGGGCTGGGTGTCTATAATATCTCTGAGAGAGAAACCCAGAGAGTTGTTGAAGATGCCATATCGGTAGGATATAGGAGCATCGACACGGCTGCTATGTACTACAACGAGAAAGGCGTTGGTGATGCTGTTCGGGCATGTGGCGTTCCTCGTGAAGAACTGTTCATCACGACAAAGATATGCGACTCCTGCTATACGAAGGAGGAAACCTTACGTACAGTTGACCATTCCATGAAGCAGTTGGGGCTTGACTATGTGGACTTGATGCTGATTCACTGGCCTGTCGGAAATCCAACCGTCATTTGGCACACGCTAGAAGAACTCTATGAACAAGGTATGTTCAAGGCCATTGGCATATCAAACTTCTATCCAAACACCTTTCCGAAGATTGTGGATGATGCAAAGGTGATGCCTGTCGTGAACCAGTGCGAGACTCATGTGCTCTATCAGCAACGGAAGATGCT
>ONKL01000113.1 GCA_900318395.1 uncultured Prevotella sp. | reverse complement strand
CGTACCAGTATGCAAAAGTACAAAGTTTCCTTCAAAGGACAAAACATTTACGTCGGAATTGACGTACATTTGAAAACGTGGCATGTGACAACACTCACAGAGAGCGGCTACAAGTATTCATTCGCTCAGCATGCAGATGCAAAGGAGCTCTTTGACAGATTGAACAAGAAATTCCCTGAAGCTCACTTCAAGTCAGCCTATGAGGCAGGCTTCTGCGGTTTCTCTGCTCACTATGCTCTGGCGGAGCAGGGTATAGAAAATATCGTGGTTAACGCTGCCGATATTCCTACGACAGGTAAGGAAAAGACGATGAAGACGGATGCCGTAGATTCAGAGAAGATTGCCTGGGCGCTGAAGCGTGACGAACTTAAAGGCATTTACGTAAAGGACAAGCGGTACATGGACGACACGAACCTGATACGCCTGCGTCAGCGTTTCATCATGGATCTCTCCCGTCAGAAGAACAGAACGAAACATCTGCTGTATACTCAGGGGGTGACATATCCTGAGCGTTTCCGTAACAGCAAGACGCATTGGTCTCGCAACTTCATGAAATGGCTCCGCGAGGAAGTGGAACTGCTGTCTGAGCAGAAACTTTCTCTATTGCTGCTCTGCGATCAAGTGGAGAATACGAGGAAGGCCATCCTTAAGGTTACTCGCGAGATTCGCCGTTTGAGCACCACAGACAGGTACAAGGAGAATTACGACCTTCTTTTCACTGTGCCAGGGTTAGGCCTTATAACCTCCATGTCGATGCTGACGGAACTGGATAACGATATCATGCGATTCCCCAACGAGCGAAGCTTTGTGTCTATGCTCGGACTTATTCCCACCTGCCATGACTCTGGCGAGAAGAAGGTCAGCGGAGAGAAAACAAACAGAGGCAATAAGCACCTCGGTCCGCTCATCGTAGAGGCAAGCTGGGTGGCAATCTATAGAGACTACCAGTTGGGGGCATATTACTCAAGCTGTTGTCAGATCATGAAACCTCACAAGGCCATTATCAAGGTCGCAAGGAAACTCGCCTGCAGGACATACGCAGTTTTGAAGACAAAGACCAAATATGAACTGTCATAAGGGTAATAATACAGATTTGCATAACAACAGGGATTCAAGTCGGACAGACTTCTCATATTACACAATGACCACTAGCGGTTCTTGATGAGTCCATGTAACTACATCTTTGATCAGAATGTGGCATTATACTCCAAGATCTGAAGAAGTAATCTGATGAGTGGCTACGGCTCACTACATCTGATAGAAGTTTGATCCGGCATTCCTGTTGCTTATGCAATTTCCAGACGCATCAAGAACGTGTCTGGATGGGGATTTCTTGGCTGTATATGTGTAAAATAAAGTAAAAACGATAATAAAACGATTAAACAATGCTAAAAGATGAACCAATTATTTGGTTTGCAACATAGAAGTAGAACCGACCCCATGATCCCGGAATTCGCTGATTACAATATAATTCCAAAATAAACCCCGGCTTGCATTTCTGCAGGTCGGGGTCTTGCTGTTTTGAAGTGGAATGATGGCCTTGGTGACCTTCTGCTTCGGCTCGGTCTTCGGCATGGTGACGGTCAGGATGCCGTCCTCGACCTTGGCAGAGATCTGATCCTTCACCACATCGTCCGGCAGCGTGTAGCTCTGCTCGTAGTTCGAGTAGCTGTAATCGACGAAGTCGCTTCGCCAGTCGAAGAACTCGCGGCGCAGATAGTGATGGTGCTTGTCCTCATGCTTGTGCTCCTGTTGGTGCCCTCCATCGATGTTATCAACATCGTGGACTCCTCCCTTCTCGATGGCAATGGTGAGGTTGCCCTCGTCGTTGATGGCCACACGGCAATATTCTTTCTTAATGTCTGGAGCTGCAAGTTCCATCGTGTAGGCTTTCTCATCCTCCTTGACATTGACTGCGGGTGCTGTACTGTTGGCACGTTTGAAGCCCCTTGCTAAGGGGCTGGCCTAAGCCAGGGATATGGTCATTATGGCACCGATTTTAAACTCGATTAATTGATGCTGACAATTATTTAAACGTCATTAAACATTGGCTGTCACAACAGTAGATTTCTGTCGATTTAATTCCACCATTACGCCTGAGCCCTGAACTCCTGCGGGGTCTGGCCGGTCTGCTTTTTGAACAGGCGGGAGAAGTACTGGGGGTACTCGAAGCCGAGGGCGTAGGCTATCTGGCTGACGGTGTCGGTGGTCGTGGTGAGGCGGTGGCGGGCCTGAGCGATGAGGTGCTGCTGGATGAGCTGCTGCGGACTATTGCCCGTCTGGGCTTTTACGAGGTCGCCGAAGTAGTTGGCCGAGAGGTTCAGCGCGTCTGCGAAGTAGCGCACGGTGGGCACTCCCTGACGTGCGGCTAGGCCTCGGGCAAAATAGTCGTCGAGCAGGACGGTGAAGCGCTGCATGAGCTGGCTGTCGACGGGTTCGCGGGTGATGAATTGGCGGTCGTAGAAGCGCACGCAGTAGTTCAGAATCAGGGCGACGTTCTGCGCCATCAGCTGGCGGGTGTGGCGGTCGATGCCGCGTTCCAACTCTGTCTCGATGTTGCCGAGGATGTCGTGCAGCTGCTGGCGCTCACGCTCCGATACGTGCAGGGCCTCGTTGACTGAATAGCCGAAGAAGGTGTAGGGCGACATCGATAATCCCTGCATCAGTGCCGGCGAGAAGATGAGCATCACGCCCTGGTAGCTCTGTTCGAGCGTGCCCAGCTCAACGTCGTGGTCGGGGGCGAAGAAGAGCAGCGTGCCGTTGTCGTAGTCGTACTCGTTGCGCCCGTAGCGCACGGTGCCGCAGCGTGCATCCTTGTAAACCACGCAGTAGAAGCCAAACGTATAGCGGGTGTTGCCAAACGAGCTGCAATCAGCAAGGTCGTCGAGATGGATGACCTCAATGAGCGGATGGCGGACATCGTCACGTCCGAGGGCATGCATGAATGCCGACACGGTGGGGAAATGGATTTGTCTTATCTTCATGGCGCAAAGATACAAATTTTTTCGCAGATAATGACTATCATCCTACATTTTCTATCTTCACGGTGTCCAACTCTTGCTGATAAATCACGCCACGCTCCTTCGAGAAGAAATCAATTGTCAGGGCGGCGAGGGCTACAAGGATGAGCGCAAGGGCAGATGCTCGGAGCCAGGGCTTATCGCAGAAGGTGAACACGCAGACAGCGATGACCATCATGACGGCAGAGACGATGATGGTCTGCGGATAGATCTTCATGAAAGCAGCCACGCGAGCCTTCTCGCTCTCCAGAAACTTCTCAGGCGACTCCTGGTATTGTTCCACGAACTGCTTGCTCCGCTGATGATTATTATAGGCTAATGCAGCTCCTCCTCCGATAAAGATTACCGCCACCACCGTCAATGGCAGAATGATGGCGCGAGCCGACTCCGACGAGCCCCAACGCCATGCCACAAGGGCCAGCAGGAGGCATACCACGCCTCCTGCAACCATTGCCAGATCCTCCTGAATTTCGCCAGTCAACCATTTGTTGGTATAGTCAATCAGTTCCATATTATCTACAATTATAACCGCCGTCAACGTTGAGGATGGTACCTGTCAGGAATTTGTTGTCGGGACTAGCCAGATAATAGATAGCCAGGGCAATGTCCTGCACCTCGCCCATGCGATTCATCGGATGGATGGCAGCAATGCCCTTCTCATCATAAGCCCCAGCCTCGATAGCGTGCTTCAGGATGTCGGTCTTGATGGCACCGGGAGCAACGGCGTTGATGCGGATACCTTGCTGGGCGTAGTCGATGGCAGCAGCCTTGGTCAGTCCCACCACGGCGTGCTTAGTTGCGCAATATTGTGCGGTGTAAATCAGTCCGTTGAGTCCTGCGATAGATGCCAGATTGACAATCGTGCCACCGCCCGTCTTCAGCATGGCGCGGATGGCATACTTCATGCCGTAATAAACGCCCAGGACGTTGGTGTCCAGCTGCTGCTTGAACTCGTCCGTCTCGGTGTCAGCCAGCGGTGCGGCACCCAGCGAGATGCCAGAGTTGTTGACAATGCTGTCCAGCTTGCCGAACTTGGCCACCGTCTGCTCGATGACCTGAGCCACCTGCTCCTCGTTCGTCACATCCAACTGGAAGAAGGTCATATCCAACCCCTCGTTCTTGGCTTCCTCGACGAATGCCTGACCCTTCTTTTCACTTCTACTTGTAATAACCACATTCCAACCGTTCTTTGCAAACTGGTAAGCCGTAGCCTTACCGATACCTGTTGTACCACCCGTAATGATAATTGTTCTCTTCATAACCGCAATTTTTTTTAAGTTATTAATACTGTTATTTATTCTCGGCTGCGAAGGTACGACGATTTCACCGAACCATCGCTAAACAAATTACTGAAAGGTGTATACAAATTACTGATGGGGTGATTTTCCCTATTTTTTTACGCTAAACTT
>ONKL01000114.1 GCA_900318395.1 uncultured Prevotella sp. | reverse complement strand
CTTCCCTGTCAGCGAGGGCACCATTATCCGCGTCGCTCCTGATGGCAAGCGTGCGCTGAAGAACACCGGCAGCGAGAACCTGACTATGCTCTGCATCCAATACAAGGCCAATGCCTTCACCGAAGCAGACAGTCCTATGACTGATGGTGTCATCCTTCAAGAAGAACTGAAATGGTAAGCGATATGTTCGACAAAGCTTTTCAGTTCCTGAAAGAGCACAAAGAAGTTGCTTTCGCCACAAGCGAGGGCAACTTTCCTAAGTTGCGCATCTTCCAAATCATGAAACAAGAAGGGCATGTGCTCTACTTTGCCACTTCTGTCCAGAAGGCAGTCTATCGGGAGTTACGCCAGAATCCCAATGTTGAGATATTGGCATACGCAGATAATATATCCGTCAGATGCTCAGGCATGGTGAACTTCAATGTCGAAGACGATGTGAAACGATGGATATACGACCACAATCCCGTGCTGCCCCGCCTTTATACAAGTTATGACCAGATGGAATACTTTTGCCTGCCAATAGCAGAGATGGACTATTACGATTTATCTCCGACACCGCCCGTATTCCAGCATTTCGACCTCATTGCAGGCGAGGTTTGCGATTCAGCGAGAGAATAACTACAAAAAAACAGGCAGCTCCAAGGCTGCCTTCCAAACTGGTTGTGGAACTGCGCTATTCGTTCGTACCAGAACTCTCCACCGAGTAGCTGAGCGCTTCTTTCGGCTTTATTGCCTGTGGCCTCACGAGTATATTCCTTGTACTGTCGGCCTTGTTCGGTCTTATTAGTTACTACCATAGACTTACCCTTTAATTCACAATTGGTAAAATGGCTAAAGTATCTGGGTGCAAAGTTACAGCGAAACTATCAGATATGAAATACCATCCACAAGGCATTTGACCCCACTATAGTTTGGTATTTTGGTGAATTTGATGAAAAAATAACTGAAAGCGCCCTATAATACCAGTTCCATCAGTATATCGCAACGCTCGTAGGCATTTCCTGACAATAGAATTTCCTTGAATCCAAGTTTACGGTATAGTGAAATGGAGGTCTCTAAATGGGTGTTGCCTTCAAGGAAAATACGTTTCACATGATGACGACGGGCATAATCAAGCAATGCCTCGCCAAGTTGGCGGCCAATACCTTTGCTTTGGGCATCAGGTGATACAGCCATCTTTGCCAACTCGTGGCAGTCTGACTCCGGATGCGGCTTTAAGGCACAGCAACCAACCACAGAAATATCTGACCACCACAACCTATGATGCTCTCATCGATATGCAAGAAGGTATCGAGATCTGACTGCTCCAATCTGAAATAGGATTCTATCCACTGTTTGTTCAGTCGGATAAAGTCCTGTTTGTAGCATGGCTTGTATGTAGTGATTCTTACCATTCTATACATCAGATAACGTATTCCACCGTTTCCTCCGTAAGCAGATGATCCATGAAATAGACTATCTGCTTGCGCCACCAAGCCCAGTCGTGGGCTGAGTCGTAGCCCCAGTAGTCTATCCAGGCAGGCACGTTCTTCTCCTTCAGCAGGGCATCCATCTGACGGGTGCTGTCGAGCAGTTCATCCTCCCATGCACCCTGCCCCACACACATCACGATGCGACGCTGGCGATAGATATGCCAATAGGGGTGGTCGTCAGGCATCTGGCGCAGGAAGTCCTGAGGTGAGTTGTCGTAGATAAGCGAATCCTGATAGTTCGGGAAGAAATAGCCCGCATAATAGAGTCCGCTAAGAGCCAGCAGCGTATCGAAGAGGTCGGGACGACGGAAGAAGAAGTTACCAGCATGGTAGCCGCCCATCGAGCAGCCCGTGACAATGAATGTCTCGTTGGAGAAGTGACGCACTTCTGGTATGAGTTCATCGACGATGTAGTGATACCACCGCTCATGCAGTTCTATTCGACGGTGATAGTCGCCCTGTGTGTCACTCCATGTCTCACGGTCTATTGAATCGACACAGACAAGCCTGATCTTCCCCTTGTCGATAAAACTGGAGAGCACGCCCACCATGTCGAAGTCCTGATAATCGTAGAACCGTCCGTCCTGTGAGGGAAAGACGAGCACAGGATGCCCCTTGTCGCCGTAAGTCTTATATTCCATGTCTCGCCCGAGGGCGTTGCTGTATTTCTTCACGTAATTGATATTCATTGTTTTTTATCGTGTACAAATTTCACAAAATCATTTACTTCTTCCATCGTCTGCAGCTTGACGGTGTACATCTGCTGCCCCATCGCTGCTGAGAAAAGTTCGGGCATACGCTCGCACATCACTATCCGGTCGCCATAGCGGCTCAGCACCTCTTCATGCGAGTGAACATAGTGATAGATATCGCGACGGCTGGCAAAGGCACAATACTGCTGATGGCCCTGCTGCGTACGGCTTTCACCGAAAGCCACCATGTCTGCCCATATCTTATAGACATCGGTGGAGTGCGCAAAGTTGATCATGTCGGGGGTATAGCCTCCTGCCGGACGCATATTGACTTCGAGTGCCACAAAGTCGCCCTTCTTGCCCAGTCCCTCACGGTCGCCGTCAAGACGGAAGAACTCCAGATGCACAAAACGGTTCCATATACCGAAGGCCTTGACTGTGCGCTGCCCCAGTTCTCTCAGACTGTCAGGAATCTCTCTGTCCACATAGTAGGAAAGATCGAGTCTGAGATTGACGATATCCATGATCGATGGCGGCCACACGGTCATCGACTCGAAGAGCGGATTGCCCCTGGCATCGATAATGGCATCGTAGCTGCATATCTCGCCCGTAATGAATTCCTCCACCACATAGTTACGGTAATTGCTCTCCGTCTTGTAAAAAGACTGTAGCTGTTCGTCGTCCTCGATCTTATATGTGCCGCTGGCGCCTACGCCTACATCTGGCTTGGCTATGATGGGATAGTCTGTCTGCCTGGCAAAGCCGCTCACGGCGTCGAAGCCCTCAGCAGCACGTATCTGACGAGCTGTGGGTATGTCGCCCTTGGCATAGTATTTCTTCATCTCCGACTTCTCCTTGATGCTGCGGATGCGGTCTGTCTGCAGACCAGTAGTCACGTTGAAGTCCGTACGCAAGCGGGCATCTTGTTCCAGCCAGTACTCGTTGTTCGACTCTATCCAGTCTATGCGACCATATCGGAAAGCGAAGTAGGCTACGGCACGATACACCTCATCGTAATTCTCCAGCGAGTTCACACGATAATATTCCGTCAGAGACTTCTTCAACTCCCTCTTCAATGAGTCGTATGGCGCATCGGCAATGCCCAGCACTTTCACGCCATTCTGATATAGCCATTGACAGAATTGCCAATAAGTATGCGGGAAATGGGGCGATATAAATACGAAATTCATGTTCGTTAAATCTATTTTGTACTATTTTGGCGGCAAAGGTACACATTTTTCTGCAACTGCACAATAGCATAATGATGGTATTTACACTATTTGTAGTCTTTTGATCGGTTATCACATAGCCGTCGTACCTCATGACAATACCTGCTATCGTCTGTAATTCCTCGTGGGTAAAGACCTTACCGCAGGGGTTAGCATGATGAATGCCATCGTCTTCTTGGGCTTTAATGCCTGTTTCGTGTAGGCATGGAAGACGCTGGCATGTCTGCCTTCTTCTCTTGCAAGTTGAAGGAAGGCCTCTCGTTCTTTATCTGTCTTTACCACTTTAGCCAGTCTCTGGTACATCAGCACGGCATTTAATTCGCCCTGCTGACTACGCAATAATTCATTGAATTGTTCTTGTGTCATATTATATGTTCATTACCCAAGCAAAGCCTTTCGCCGTTCTCTTTTCTGAATCGATGAAATGATTGCCAGGATTCCATTCTAGTATTGTGTTTACATTTTGTCCTTTCAGTAACTCGTTCTGCCTACGAATCGCATTACCAACTTGTGCCATTACCGGGTTCTTTGTCTTTTCTTCCTTATCCCCAAGACTGAGGTAGATGGATTTTGAAAGAGGCTTGTTATCTTTGGCATATTCAATCCACTTGGGGAACCAGACAGATGGTGAAGCAGCAACTATTCCCTCAAACTTGTCTGTCTGATAAGATGCCCATAATGCGAATAGTCCAGCCAGAGAATAACCGCC
>ONKL01000115.1 GCA_900318395.1 uncultured Prevotella sp. | reverse complement strand
TAGAATCCGTGAAGGAACAATATCGTCTTTTCTTTCTGCATATCGGTTTGCAAAGGTACTCAAAAAACGGCAGAAAGCCGCCATTACAGCAGCTTTCCGTCCTCTTTTTAACAAAGATTGCTCAAATCTCTCATCTTAATTCCTTCAATTCCTTGTATAGCCAACGTTCCATTTCATCCTTGGAAGGCAATTTCAACAGGTGGATTATCATCCTCCTGCATCATATTCTTGCGATAATATGACAGATACATGTTCAGTTGTGCTATGTCCTCGTAGTCAAGCTTATGAGATTTATATACCATAACAACCTCTTCATTTAGCGACTTTTCGACTTTTGGTTTCGACTGCTCGGCTTCGCGGCTTTTGATGGCGAATTTGTTCAGCACCCTCTTCCGTCGATACTGCAAGCCGCACCCTCCTCCTGTGGCCTTGGCTCCAGTCCAACATCCTTCGAATAGAGCGTGACGGTTCCATCTTCCAGTACATAACATGGGATTCCCAAGTCATCCACAGCTTTCGCTTCATCGAAAGCGGGATTCGTGTCACGGAGCTTGATGAACTGCTTTAGGTTCCTGACATGCTTACCGATGTCAATCACCTCGAAATTCGGATTTCCCACCACTTGCTTCTCTACGTACTCGCAATCTGGGCAGGTATGCATCACATACATCTTAATCATAGTTGCTTCTGTTTTTATTTACACATTTGCGCACAAATATACGAAAATATCCTCAATTATCGTACTCCAGCTATCAAATATACGTCTCTTTTATGCTAAATTAGTTAAATCGCGCATGTTTCTGCTATATTATGACTACATTTGCAAAGTGGTTTATAGTACACATAACAATTACATACGAAATATATGATACAAGAATATGCAAGGGTATCCGTTGAAATGCCCGAAAACGAAGATAAGAAATTCCTCCGTCAGGCGCTCGACCTTGGTCGCTTTGCTTGCAAAGAACTTACATACGAGATTGAGAATCCCGACATCAATGATGAATTTACCATCAAGTTCTGATTATGGAAAAGAGAAGTGATACCTACCAGATTGCCACCGACATCCAATGGGAATATGCCGGTGATGGCATAGCCCGCCAGATCATGGGCTACGATGAGCACTTGATGATGGTGAAAGTGAAATTCAATCAAGGAGCCATCGGCACACTCCATCAGCATCCCCATACCCAGAGTACTTATGTTGCCAGCGGATGCTTTGAGGTGACTATCGGTGAGGAAAAGAAAGTTCTCAAAGCAGGCGATGGCTATTATGTGGCTCCCAACCTGCCACATGGTTGTGTCTGTCTGGAGGCAGGTGTTCTTATTGACACCTTCAGCCCTATGCGCGAAGATTTCTTGAAATAAAAGACATCCGTCGATTCTTTATTATCTTAGTCTTTCCAAAGCCGTAGCATCCAGTCGGTAAACTGTCCAATCGCTCATCGAACATTTCCCGTTCCAGCACTTCTGGCGAGGCAATCACCTCGTTCTCCATCTTCTCATATCGGGCTATGCCCATTATGAACTACAGCAGCAACGGCACATCCTGCCGTTCCGCCTTGCGTATCACATAATTAACATTCATACCGATTTGCTCAGAAAAATTCCACGATGTCGTCCAAAGGTCTGTGCTGTGGTTGTCTTGGTTCCTGAGCCCTGTAGCCAAGTGAGATGACAGCCATGATGGTTTCGCTCTCTGGTATGCTGAACAGACTTCGGAGCGCATCGGCATCACGCATACCCATGATGAGCGTATCGAATCCCATGGCGCGAGCTTTCAGAATGAGATAGCAGTTGCTCAGTCCATTGTCGTAGGCACCCCATCCGTCACCAATCTCGTTGGTCTGGTTGCCCTGAAAGAAACCTGATTTTCCTCTTTCAAACGTTGATACAATCAGCACAGGAGCATCCTTGATGCGCTCCTTATTGCCGCCAACCATGTCCTGCACGGCCTTCAACTTCTCCTCGCTGATGGCCACATAATACTTCGTTGGCTGTTGGTTTGCCCACGATGGAGCTTCCTGAGTCGCCAGCAGCAATTCTCGCACTTCCGCCTCTGAGATCTTCTTCGTGGCATCGTAAGCACGGATGCTGCGCCGAGTGGTCAAAACTTCGTCAAACGACGGTGATGTAGTCTCATTCGACTGTTGGTTGCCATTATAGCAGCCAGTCAGTGTAAGCAGCGCAAGGGTTGCACCAAATAAAGTATTCTTCTTCATATCATTAATTGATTATACAAACTTATGGCATCCCGCATGATGTCAGCATGGTCAAAAGCCAGTTGTGGCAGGTCAGGCTCCCATTGAGCAGCTGGTGCTCGTCTTCCATAGTGCAGGCGGAAAGGCTACTGCGAACATTGATCTAACAAAATAACCCAAAAACCAGACAAAGATGAAAAAGTATTTTCTGGCTATTATTGTCGCCATGTTGCTGGCTATGCCGGCCATCAAATAACTTCACGTTCCTGAATGGTCTTGCCTGAACCCCCTCGTCTTCATCGAAGGTCACGACCTTGCACTCCAGCGTCAGCTTGTACTCGTTGATGATAGGTGCATCGACATTGGGACTTGGTGTGATGGTGAATCCTGCCTTGGCCACCTTGTCAGGCACGTCGTTGCCGGACACGATGCCGAAATAGTCGCTCTGAACGATGTCATTCTTCGTGGCAAAACTGATGGTGAAAGCCTGCTTCAGGCGGATATTGTCCGTGGTCTTGTGCTTGGAGAGTTCGAAGGTGATATGCCTGGGTCCGCACTGGCCTCCCCATGCAGCCATCATCACGTCGGGATTCTTGTTTTCGTCCCATGTAGCAATCATGATGGCGGGCAACGGTGTGATAACAGCCTTGTCGCTGAAGTTTTTGCGGCCTTCAACGGCCTTTACCTCGACTTTCTCCTGAGTAGGATTCTCGTTGACGTTTGCCTCACTCTTCTGCTCCTTGTTTCCACAGGCGGCAATGAGCAGTGCGCCTGTCAGCACGAGGGCTGATGATTTCATAAATTTCTTCATAACAATTGTTCTTGTTTTTATTTATTGCTTTCTGAATTTATTCCGTAGCCGTTTATAGCCTTCAACGCCCAGGATCGTCAGACCTCCATACTGGCAGGTCTTGGCCAGTCCGAAGAGCACAGCCCACAGGATGCCCTTTGCTGTTGTGCTGATGGGCAGAAGCATCTGGGCGAATGACAGGATATAGAACGGTATGCAGCACATCAGGACGATGACACCAGTCCTGAATGAAAGGGATTGCAGCCACTCTTTGATCTTCATGCCCATTCGAAGTTATCCTTTCCTGCACCTACCTCAAAATGATACTTCGCTATGCCGAGATCCAACTGGGTATAACCAATCAGCGAGAAGCTTCTCTTAGCGATTACCTGGGCAGGCTTATTGTCTTTGGTGGAAGAATATTCAAAGAAGAACTTCTGCTGGTTCACGGCTGTCGGGGCAAGCAAGGCTGCTTCCACACCCTTGCGGAACCATGAAGGGGTGATATCACTGGCGTTGCTCGCTTTTCCTACGGTCTTGATCTTATGGCCGACTCCCTGTGTCTCACCATAGCCGATGGCGATATAGGCCTTGATGACCTCACCTTCTTCGAGTACATAGGTCCCTGGTATCTTTGAGTAGCTGAGTCCCACCCAGCAGGTATTCAAACCCAGTGTCTGAGCCAGAAGTACCAGGTGTTCGCCGTAGTAGCCGATACGTTCATCAAGGTCTTCTGCCTTTTGGCCAGCCATGACCAGATAGTTGGTCACGTTGGAAAACTTACCGTACTTAGCCAGTTTGCCCTGGAAGGCTTTCGGCTCATTCTTGATCAACTGGATATGCAGATGCCCCTGACAATTCTGCTCTTCAATCTCCTTCTCCAGCACCTTGACAATCTCTTCTGCCAAAGGCTGTGCTTTGTATGCCCTAACACTATGACGGGCTTTGATTGCTTCTTCTAAAGTCATATTAATATATCATTTTTTTGTGTCGGTTATTTATTTCTTTAATGTTTCGATGATCGAGTCTAATTCACTGGCCAGGTGCGTGTAGTCATCCATCTGGAGCGGGCAGGCTTTCAACGTTTCACCCATGCCTGCAGGGATAAGCTTGTAGGCTTCTTCCTCCATATCGCGGCCTTTC
>ONKL01000116.1 GCA_900318395.1 uncultured Prevotella sp. | reverse complement strand
ACCCAGCGCATCAGCTTGGTCTATTCATACATCCTCCCCAGTCTCACTCTTCAGGTGGCTCCTGGTTATCATCACACCTCTGATGGTATTTCTGATATACAGACGGCCAAAGATGATATCCGCTATCGTACCTATGATAATATCCTCCGCTATCGGAGAGCCAGCTTGGAGACTTATGTACAATGGAAACCATTTGATGGTACAACCATCGTGCTTAACAATAATCTCCGCTATGAGCATAACGAGAATCCGAACCTTGGCTATCGCACCTATGGATGGTCTGACAACTACTACGTCAACCTGTCGCAGAAGCTTCCTTGGAAATTGCTGCTCTATCTGAGTTCCTATGGTAAGATAGGCCGTAGTCCGTCAGATGTTTACACGATGCGACATTCTTATTTCGATTATTACGCTTCACTTCAGCGTTCCTTCCTTAAGGCTGATCGCTTAACGGTGAGGATAGCTGCCAATGCGCCATTCAACAAGTATTGGTCGTCAGAGGCAGAAACGGTGAATGGCAGTTATCATGATTTCCAACAGTCTTGGAATCGAGCCCGCAGCTTCACGATAGCCGTAACTTATCGTTTTGGCTCCCTGAAAGCCAGCGTGAAAAAGACAGAACATAGCATTGATAACGATGATATCGTAGGCGGAATTACAAAGGGGAAATAGACAGTTTCCATTTGTTATAAGTAGCTGAAAACATCGTTTTCTACGGGATAAAACGAAGTTTTCCATAGTTGAAAACGATGTTTTCCAATATTGATAATCATGGAGCGCATCAAGAATGAAACGAAAGAGGTGGCGTGGCACTTTCTCGTTGGATAAGTGGCACTTCTGCGTTGATAAGCGGCATTTCTGCCGAAATAAGTGGCACTTCTGTCCAAATAAGCGGCACTTCTGCTGAAATAAAGCGAAAATTTCTGCTGAAACCAGCGAAAATTTCTGCAGAAACCAGCGAAATTTTCTGCATTTTGGGCGCAATTTTTCGAATTTTTAGCTATTTGCTGCCACTGCTGCCACATTGCTGCCACACCTGAAACACCTTATTTTAAAGGCATTTCAGAAAATCCGTGGCAGCAGTGGCAGCAATTTTAGCAAAATAATTATTTCACGTAATCAGTAAGTGGATATTTCCTTGATATCTCCTGACTTCGGCACGGACAACTGGTATAAATCATACGCTGAGGTGTCTAATTATTAGACAATCTGCTTCCGCCAGGATGAAAAGCCTTGGCGGATTCGTTTTTATGGCGTAACTTTGCAGTGTCAATTTAGACATAAGAACAAAAGAACATATTATAATATGAAGAGTTATTTCAGATTCCTTTCGCGCAATAAGCTATATACCTTAATAAATATAGCAGGTCTGGTGGTATCGCTGATGTTCATCATCCTGATGGGCGACTATACCTGGCGCCAGTATAGTATCGATTCGTGGCACAAGAATGCCGAGCGTATCTACCTGATGGGCAATGAGAATTATTTCTTCCTATGGCCGCAGGCGGCAGAGGGTATCCTGCGTATGGCTCCCGATGTGGAGCAAACCTGTTGCGTGATGAGTCAGATGGGACGCATTAAGTATGGGAATAAGGAGGTGAAGGATGGTGATGGTGAGAATGGCATCATCATGCTCGCCGATTCTACTTTCTTTCAATTCTTTGACTTTCCATTGGTGGAGGGTGACCGTCAGACTGCCCTTAATGCGCCAGACAAATGTGTTGTCACAGAGAGACTTGCACACCGTCTTTTTGGCGACAAGAATCCTATTGGCGAGTCGTTGCAGATAGTGGGTGAGCGCCATATACGTATCAACCATGTTGACCCTTACGACTCGACATTGGTCTATACCGTCAGCGGTGTGATGAAGGATTTGGATCGCACGGTGCTGCCCAACGAGACACAGATTATCGTCAGCATGCAGCGCTATCCGCAGGTGATGGGCTACAAACTGGATGATAAATCCTTTGCCAGCGGAGGGACGGGGACCGTCAAGGCGTTCTTCATGATGAAGCCCAGCGCCAACATCGAAGTTACAAGGGAGATAGCATCCAAATACATCGATGAGCATCATCACGGCGTATGGAACGACAGTAAGCCAGCGATGACACCGCTCACCGACATTATGTTTACTCCGCAGAACAATGGCTTAGGTTTGCAGAAGGGCGACAAGACGCGACTGCGCATCCTGTTGGCTGCCGTATTGGCCATTCTCTTCTTTGCCATCAGCAACTACATCAACCTAACCGTCGCCAACACAGGGTTCCGCGCCAAGGAGATGGCCACGCGGCGGCTCTTTGGCAGCAGTCAGCATGAGGTCTCGCTGAAGCTGATAGCAGAATCATCGCTAATGGTGGCGCTCTGTTTCGCCATAGGACTGGTGCTGGCTTTTTGTTTCCAAGATGATGCTGCCAATCTGTTCAAGGGCAAAATAGATCTTGCAAACGACATCACCGTTAGCAGTGTCAGTCTCTGCCTCGGCTTTATCCTGCTTTTGGGTTTCGTCTCGGGCATACTGCCCTCATGGAACATTTCCCGTTATCAGCCTATTGACATCGTCAAAGGCTCGTTCCGTTTCCATTCAAAAATGGTATTGGGTCGTCTGTTCATCATCGTGCAGAATGTTGTCACCATCACCATGCTCACCTCAGCGTTCGTCATCTGGCTCCAGCTGAACCACCTTATCCATGCGCCGTTGGGGTTTAATACGGAGCACCTGTTCTATATTGAGAGTCCGGCAGGCAAAAGCCAATTGGTGAGAAACCTTTTGGAGAAGATGCCTTTCGTGGAGCGCATCGGCTGCTACCAGGGAAGCACCTTCACGGGTTATAATTTTAGAGGGAAGGGCGTCAAGAACAGCGAGGGTGACTATGAAATGCTGATGACAACCGATTTGGACAAGGAGGCTTTCGACCTCTTAGGACTGAAAACTATCCGCGATAACGGTGTCACCAATGATGGCTACTATCTGAACGGAGAAGCCCTGCGTCTGTTGAACTACACTGGTGAGGAAAAGGAACTGGTGTGGGGCGATGGTGAAAAGGACCTCATTGCTGGTGTCATGCAGGACTTCCGCATCATCAATGTGCTGGAGGATGCGCATGCGATGGCTATCCGAAAGTTGGAAATGGTGGAGGACTCCAATTTCTTGGTGAGGACAAATGGTGACAAGCAGGCTAAGAAGGTTTTCAGGTCTATGCTCCAAGAGCAAGGCATCCCTGAAAGAGACTTGCAGTATTATGTCCTCGGCATGGAGGACTGCATCGCCGATACCTTCGAGGATCATCAGAACACGCTGAAGATCATCTCGCTCTTCACCCTCATCGCCATCGTCATCTCTGTATTAGGCTATATGGGTCTGTCACTCTTCTTTATCCGTCAGCGGCAGAAGGAGATTGCTATTCGCAAGGTGATGGGCTCGACATCGGGCGAGGTGCTGCTTTTGATGCTCCGCACGTTCTCCATCCCTATGCTGATTTCGTTTGTCATTGCTGTGCCCATCTCGTGGTACATCATGAACGACTGGCTCAGCAACTTCAGTTATCGCATCGCGCTCAGCCCTTGGATCTTCGCTGCTGCTGGGTTTACCTGCTTCATCATTTCCCTGCTCACCGTCATCGTCCAGAGCTGGCGCGCTGCTTCTGAGAATCCGATTAACAATAGAAATGGGCGAAATCTATACCATTTTAGGTAGATTTCGCCCAAAATATTTGTTTGTATCAATAGTTTATTGTATCTTTGCATCGTCCGAAAAGTGTTACACCAAAAGTAAAATACTAAAAGTGAAATAGCGACGATGGCAAAGAAGAGTACATTTAAACCGAGGAATCCCTTTATATACGAAGGATATGAAGGACCTGAGTACTTCTGCGACAGAACAGAAGAGACGGAAAAGTTGATTTCAAATCTCCAAAATGGGCGTAATACTACACTCGTTTCCCCAAGGAAAATCGGAAAAACGGGACTTATTAGCCATGTCTTTAATCGCATAAGACAGCAGAATAGAGACGCGGTATGCATTTATATCGACATCTTTCACACCCAGAATCAGTATGACTTTGTACAGACGCTGGGCAAGGCTATTGTGGAAGAAAGACTGCTCGACACGCGGACTCCGATGGTAAAGGTACTGAGTTACTTCAGCCACTGGAGGCCAACCATCAGTCCCGACCCTGTGACGGGAGCCCCCACTGTATCCGTCGCTATTGAACGCACGAACACTGAATACACGATTAAAAACATTTTCGAATATCTCAATCAGAGCGGCAAGGAGGTTTATGTAGCCATCGATGAGTTTCAGACCATCACCGAATATCCGGAACAGGGCACTGAAGCACTCCTGAGGTCATATATCCAGTTCATCCACAATGTCCACTTTATCTTCTCTGGCAGCAAACAGCACCTGATGTACGAGATGTTTGGTTCGCCAAAGCGCCCCTTCTATCAGAGCACAACCATGCTGACACTCCTGCCGCTGCATGAGGAGGTATATTACGACTTTGCCTCGAAATGGTTCGAAGGGAAAAAAGGCTCTCTCAGCAGAGAAGTGTTCCAGCAATTATACAATCTGTTCGACGGTTATACGTGGTATCTCCAGTCTGTACTGAACCGCCTTTATGAGTCTGAGCGCCATGTCGCAGACTATCAGCAGGTGCGAGAGGCCATTTTGAGCATTCTTAAAGACAAGTCGAGTCAATACGAGATGATGATGACTTTCCTGACCGACAACCAGCGTAACCTCTTGATAGCTATAGCCAAGGACAGTTGTGTAGCACAGTTGCAGGCCAACGATTTCATCCGCAAGCATGAGTTGCCCAGTGCCAGCAGCATCAAAAAAGCACTGGCGCTATTGCAGGATAAGGATCTCGTCTATCAGACTCCGAAAGGCTATAT
>ONKL01000118.1 GCA_900318395.1 uncultured Prevotella sp. | reverse complement strand
TCGGTAATCTCCCGTGGCGGGTCGAAGTCAGGGAATCCCTGCGAGAGGTTGATGGCCTCGTAGCGATTGCTGATACGGGTCATGCGCCGGATGATGGAATCCGTGAAGCCTGCCGTGCGTGTAGATAGTGGTCTCATTTCTTCCTGTATTCAATCTTAATAATTTGTAAAGTTGGGTACAAAGATAGTCATAATTCAATGAAAACAAGTATATTTGCAACATTATTTTTATAATTGCAATGAAAGAGATTGATTATAAGGATTTGAAACATTAAATATATGAGAAAAGCAAGCAGGACGAATGGAATAAGAGACATGAGCATAAAACTGATTATATTTGACTTTGACGGGACACTGGGCGATACCCGTCGGAATATCGTTGTGACGATGCAGGATGTGATGAAAGAGTTGAACCTTCCACTGCAGGACGAACACGTGTGTGCTTCTACCATCGGACTGCCATTGAAAGGATGCTATGCCCAGATGTTTCCTCAACTGAATGCTGATGAGTTAGACAGATGTGCAGAAGTGCATCGCCGATGCTTCGCCGAAAATCTGAAAAAGATCACTCCGATGCCATTTCCTCAAGTAAAAGAAACACTTGAAGTGCTGAGAAATCAGGGAATCAGTCTTGCCATTGCCTCTTCACGAACCAGCGAGTCACTACGCGATCTGCTTGGCCGTATGGGAATAGGATCTCTTTTCTCCTGCATCATTGGAGCGCAGGATATCGTTCATGCCAAACCAGATGCGGAACCAGTGTTGAAGATTCTCGATATACTGGGATTTATGGCTGACGAGACCTTGGTGGTTGGAGATATGGATGTTGACATCCTGATGGGAGCCAATGCAGGAACAAAGACCTGTGGTGTGACATGGGGCAATGGAACAAGAGATGATCTCAACGAGGCCGGAGCCGACTTTATTATTGACAGAATGGAGGAACTTATTAAAATAGCAGAAGAGATAATAGAATAAAAAAATGAATTATTAAAATGAGATACGGAATCATCGGAACTGGCGCCATTGGCGTGTAAATAGTAATTGAGTAGACCAGAGTTTTACGTTATATATATGGTAGCTCAGAAGAGCGCTGTAATTGTATAATTAGTTAAAACATGGTAGACATGGACAAGAAAGAACAAATCCTCCATTACCATCGCATTGATGGTTTGAGTCAGCGGGAGATAGCCCGCAGAGCACGACGGCGTTGCCTTTGAAGACCTGCCCGACGACTGGAAGTGTCCTCGTTGCAAGCAGCCGAAGGAGAAATTTAATCCTGCATAACGCATCATCCAACTGAAAGCGTATAAATATTAAATCCCAAAGCAAAATCGTATTGCTTTGGGATTTTTAGTATCTGATAGGAACATATGCCCTACAACTTCAGAATCTCTATTGTTTTGCCGTCGACACGAATAGCGCCGCTCTCCTGAAGTTCGTTGAGGGCACGTTGCAGGGAATACTTCTGGATGCCGAAATGATCGGCCAGTTCCTGACGGGACATAGAAAGTTGAATTGTGTTGGACTGCTGACGGCGTTGCTCCTCTTTCAAGAAGAAAATGATCTTCTCGCGAACACTCAACAGGAGCATTTCCACCTTCTTGGTAAGTCCGGCAATCAGGTTCGAAAGAATCACCGTGAAATTCTTAGTCAGACGGGAATCAAGTTCGAGCAACCGCTCAAAATCTGCTGAGTGGATTCGCAAAACCTTCGTGTTTGTCATCGCCTGTACCGTGACAGGATATCTGCGTTCTTGTGCAAAGAGGAATGCCGGCGCAAACATGTTGCCAGCATGAAAGGTTGACATACGGATATAACGGTCAGAGGCGCCTTCAAGATATGCGACGACATCACCATCTATCAAGATGTTGGCATGAATACAATCCTCACCAGCAACAAACAGAAAGTCGCCTTTGTATAAGCGTGTCACACGATAACGAATGGCATGCATCAAATCAATGATCTCGTTATCACCAAATCCTTCAAAAAGCGGACACTTGCGTAGTCCTTCAAGAGTATCTATATCCATAATTGATTCAAAGATAGTGCAAAGATAGCGATAAACAACTAACAATTCTTAAAATTAACATACTTTCACACAAAAGACCACAGATGTTACCGGTTTCTATCCCCATTTATGATTATATTTGCCAAATAAAACGTAGTGAAATGAACATTGGAGAGAGAACGAAAGCGGCATTGCTGGTGATAGCGGGCGTCGTATGCGGCCTCGGCGGATTGTTTATGTATCTGCTCAGGGCGCATACTTATTTTATAGGCGACAACCCGTCGGCCTGCGTCAACTGCCATATCATGACCCCTTACTATGCTACGTGGAGCCACTCCTCGCATGGACGTATCGACCACCAGAAGAACGGTGCCACGTGCAACGATTGTCACGTGCCCCATCAGAATCTGGCTGTGTATTATGGTTTCAAGGCGGTTGACGGCTTGAAGCACACGGCATATTTCGTGGGCCACATGGAGCATCAGGCCATCAAGGCCGAGAAGCTAACAGGCCAGGTAGTAATGGACAATTGTATCCGCTGCCATACGCAGCTGAATACAGAGTTTGTGAAGACGGGCCGCATGGGCTATATGCAGCAGTTGGCCACAGGCGGTAAGGTGTGCTGGGACTGTCATCGGGGTGTGCCACACGGCGGCATGAACTCGCTGATGGCTACCCCAAATGCTGAAGGCGTAACACCGTTGCCCCCATCTCCCGTTCCTGATTGGTTGCAAAACATGATGAACTAAACAACGAATTACACCAATTTCACGAATTAATAAAAAACAAAATATTATGGCAAAGCAATTGAAACAATGGCAAGGTTGGATCCTGTTTGGAGGATCGATGGCAGTGGTCTTTATCCTGGGACTGCTTGTGTCGTCGCTGATGGAGCGCAGGGCCGAGGTGGCCAGTGTGTTCAACAACAAGCGTACTGTGTTTGAGGATGAAATAATCGCTCAGAACGAGAAGTTCAAGGCTGACTATCCGCGTGAGTACGAGACGTGGGCGATGACAGAGGACACCACGTTCAAATCAAAGTACAACTCGTCGCAGGAGGTAGATGTGCTCGAGCAGCGTCCTGAGATGGTGGTGCTGTGGGCTGGCTATGCCTTCTCGCGCCACTACAATACCCCTCGTGGACATAAGCACGCCCTTGAGGATATGCGCAAGATTCTGCGTACGGGTAATCCAGGCATTATGGTAAAGACTGCCGATGGAAGCGATTCTATCGCCGTAGATATGCAGCCCGCCACCTGCTGGACGTGTAAGGGACCCGATGTGCCTCGCATGATGCGCGAACTGGGTAATGGTAAGGATCAATTTGATCCTGCTAACTTCTATGCTAAGAAGTGGAGTGAGTTAGGAGCTGAAGAGGTGAATACCATCGGCTGCTCAGACTGTCACGATGCCCGCACCATGGATTTGCGCCCTGCCCGTCCTGCCCTCTACGAGGCCTTTGCCCGTCGTGGTCTGGATGTGAAGAATGCTACCCATCAGGAAATGCGTTCGCTGGTA
>ONKL01000119.1 GCA_900318395.1 uncultured Prevotella sp. | reverse complement strand
ACGACACAAGGCGATTGCCGTACTTGCGGATGATATACAGATTGTCCTTGATGTCGTATTCGGGCTTGCGGGCAAACTGGTTGTGGCTACTTGTTCCATTCTCGTTAAGCCACTGGCGGCTCCATGTGAAATCGCCCGACAGTGAGTTCTTCAGATATTGGTTGGTGCTGTTGCGCTCATACTTCACCAGTGCGTATAGTTCGTTATCCTTTTGCAGATAGTCCTTGCGGTTGTCAATGATGCGGTTACCGTCTGGCCGAAAATACTCCGTGCGCCTTTCTCCCTCTGCCGTCTCGCGGTTGTTGTTATAGATTACTTGTATGTTCATCTGCGACGACTCATTAAACCGTTTCAGCGTGTTGAGCGTGACGGCATGACTGCGGTTGAACAGGGTACGGCTTTCGGCAAGGTTGGGTGTCGTAGGCGGTGACAGTTGGACATAGTCACTACGGCTTTCCAAATCGTCGAAGTTGAAGAGACTCGTTGTCTCTTTGCTGATGTCCTGCCCCGTGTTGTTGGTCTTGTAGGTGAGCATGGTCTGGAAGTCAGACTTCAACCGCAAGCCAAAGCCCTCGAATTTCCATAACCCTGTATGGCTGCTGATGCCTGCCCCGCCGTTGAACGATGTCACCCAATGGCTCTTGACTCCCTCTTTCATGCGGATGTTCACTGCCGCCTCGTCGGTATAGGTGAAGTCCTCCAGCACGCGGATGGGCTGATGGTTTCTCATCACCTGCACGGAGCCTACATCCACCTGTGGCAGTGAGTTGGTGGCTATACCGTACTTATCTCCTAACATATCCAGTCCCTCGATATAGAACTTGCTGATGGGCTTACCCTCATACTTGATCTGTCCGTTCTGCTTGTTCACCTCGAAGCCAGGAATGCGGGAAAGCACGTCGCCGATGTTGCGGTCGTTCTGGTCGGCAAAGGTCGCTACATTGTATGTCAGTGTGTCGCCATGCTCACGCACCTTACTTGCCTTGACGGTCACCTCTTTCAAAGCAACGGTTTCCTCCTTCATCACAATTTTCAACGGCTTCTCGTTTGACAGATTATCAATGCGCTGTTTCTTGAACCCAAGCATCGAGACTTCCAGATAACTATCGGTAGCCGCTTCAATGGAGAAAGAGCCTTTGCTGTCGGTCTTGCCAAAGCGTATCATCTTATTCGTGCTATTGCTACGCACCTGAATGATGGCACCCGTCAACGGATCACCGTTTTTGTCGGTGACCGTTCCCGTTATCCGCATCTGCGCCATTGCCACAAGCGGAAGGAAACAGCATAACAGAATTATAAGGCATCGCTTCATTCCAGTTCCATTGGTGGGATTATGATTGTGTTTGCAGGATAGGAGTTAGGATTAGTCTTTATCTTCAGATATTTCAATCGCTCCAAGGGTTCATACTTATATTCAGCAAAGTTATAGAAAGTGACGGGCGACAGATTACTTGTCATAATGCTGCTAGCTGTGATAATTATATAGTCCTTACATTCTGCCCGCAATATTAATCCTGGCAGGCCGTTTAACTTCCATGGGCCGAGGCTCACAGGGATATCGCCAGCATACCAAACCGTCCACTCCCTGCCCCGGAACTTTGTTTTGGCCTTATGGCACTCATATCCGATAATTGTTTGCACAGAATCCTCATAGATTTCCCAATCCATAGTGGGAGTTTCTTCCTCAATGACATATTTACTGCCAAATACACTGGTATAAACCGACACCTTACCTGCCGACAGATTCTTATACATGTAATCGTTATGACCAGGAGAACTTGGCAGTTGTTTGCTGGGGTCGTTACGATTTTTGATCGCTTCTAATGATTCATAGAGTGGAATAGTACTTATATTTATATCTGGTGATGCACGTAGTGAATCGTTTCTGTAACTGGCTTTGCTGAAATACTGGCTAACATTCTTCCCGCAACGAAGGGCATATATGTCCTTGTCTTTTCCGCGAGTTACATTATACGTGATTTCCAAGATTGAAGGCTCAATAACATGAGTTTCTTGTGCCAACCCCCTAAGAGAAAGCATCCATAAAAATACAATCAATATCTGTTTCATTATTCTAATTCAATATAAGGTTTTGCTTGAACGACTTTCTCTGTATAAGGAATTGTCCGTGGGCGATTCTTATACTTTAGGAATTTCTCCCTTGTCATGTGATAGAATTTCTCATCGCCCCAATTATAAAATGTAACAGGGTTGATGCTTTCGTTCTTGATGCTAATAGCAGTAAACTTGATGAAGTCATGGTCTGCCGTTGCTTTGAGAATCAAGCCAGGCAAACCTCCCAATTTCCATGGGCCAAGGCTGATTGGGATTTCTTCAGTAAACCATACCTCCCAAACACGGCCTCTGAACTTAGTCGTGGCTTTATGACATTCCATACCTAAGATCGTCATCACGGAATCTGCATGGATAGTCCACTCCTGTTTAGGGATATCCTCTTCATAGGTATTGTA
>ONKL01000120.1 GCA_900318395.1 uncultured Prevotella sp. | reverse complement strand
AAACTATTGTTGATTGCAATGTCTGTATGGGCATACGGCTATGCACAGGAAACTCACGTCATCGAACCCGCCATCCTTGAAGTCCGTTATGACTCATGGCAGGAAGAACACGACGATTCCTACATTCTGAGAGTCGGAAAGACAGCCAACCAGTTTTTTAGTTATTTCCGATACAGGACAGACAGTTTGATGTTTACCAACGACGAGACTTCAAAGATTGCTTTACAGGAGTTATTGGATTCCAACGACAGGAGTCCTGACCGTTCGAAGCGATTGAAAGCAAGTACTATCGGCAGGGAATGGCTCTACCAAGACCTGACGGCTGGCAAGATGATACTCTACAGCGACTATGCGAGTGCCTATAATACCTACGAAGAAGATATTCCCAAACAGGAATGGCAAATATATGAAGACTCTGTGTTGACGATTCTTGGGATGGAATGCCATAAGGCTACGACTACATTCAGAGGCCGGGTATGGGAGGTATGGTTTACTGAAGAACTGCCCATTAGTTTGGGACCTTGGAAACTTGGCGGATTGCCTGGACTTATTCTGAAGGCTACGGCAGACAAGGACTTCATTAAGTTTACTGCTATCAGCATCAAGAGCGACCATCTGAATCCTGTAACCTATTATAATTGGGGCAATGAGAAATATTACAAGATGGATAGGGCGAAGTTCCTAAGATACAAGAATCGCCCTCGCTCAATTCCTTATGCCGATAAAGTCCTCCCACCAAAGCCATATATCGAATTAGAGTAATACCGATGAAGCGACACCTTATTATTATATTATGCAGTCTCTTTCCGCTCTTGGCAATGGCGCAGATGCGGATAACGGGAACGGCCACCGACAAAAAAGGTGATCCGCTGACGGGTGTCATCATCCAACTACGCAGCAATGTCACGAACAAGATGATCCGTTTCGGCAAGACCGATGCCAAAGGCCAGTTCTCCATCGAAGCGACAGCCGACAGCTATCTGGAAGTCTCGATGCTCGGTTTCAAGAAACAGCGCTTCAGCAACCTGTCGGGGAAAAGCCCCTTGCGGATTGTAATGGAGGAGGAAGCCGTTGCACTGAAAGAGGTGACCGTCAAGGCAAGTAAGGTGCGTGAGCATGGCGACACACTGACATACAACGTGGCGACCTTTGCCGACCAGAACGACCGCAACATCGGCGACGTGCTGGCTCGCATCCCCGGCTTTGAGGTGAATAAACAGAGCGGGCAGATACTCTATGAGGGTAAGCCCATCAGCAAGTTTTATATTGAGGGTTTGGATATGCTGGGCGATAAATACGGCATAGCCACCAACTCACTGCCACAGGTGGATGTCGGCTCCGTGCAGGTGATGAGAAACCATCAGCCCATCCGTGTGCTTGAGGACTTCACTTATACCGACGAGGCGGCAGTAAATATCCGTATGAAAGAAGGTGCCAAGAGCCACTGGATGACTTCGTTCAACGGCGGTGCAGGCATCAGCAGCCATACAGGGTTATGGAAATTCGAGGGCTTTGGCCTGCGATTAAAGTCCGACTTCCAGACCATGCTCACCTACAAGACCAACAACACGGGGCAGGACATCAGCAAGGAAACAACGAGCCTCTTTAACTTCGACGATTTGGAAAGCCGTGGTGACTATATCCAACTGTCACCCCCTACGACACCCAACCTTGCCGAAAGCCGTACCCTGTTCAACCGCAGCCATGCTGTCACGCTCAATACACTGAAACGGTTTAATGAGTCGTCGCAGATGAACGTACAAGTGATCTATAACAACAACCGCGAGACGGCAGAGGGCGACAGGCACACGGAGTATTTTCTGCCAGACGGTAACCGCATCATCGACAACCGCAAGGACTATCTGCAAAAGGACAACGAACTATATGCATTGTTGAAGTATGAGCGTAACAGCACCAACCAATATCTGAAGAACTCGCTATCGAATACGACATCAAGGACAATCTGTATATCATCCGCAAGTACGGCAATCGCCTTGTGTCGTTCTATTCCAATAACCGCATCATCAGCCGTCCGCAGTCGCTATCAGTTGACACACTCTATCAGTATGTCAGCAGTCAGCGATACAGCACCGACACCTACGCTATGGGTGGCATCAAACTCGGACGTTTCAGCCTCTCACTGAAAGCGGGTGTGAACGCTGCCTTGCATCGTCTGGAGTCTGATCTGACAGGACTTCCCGAAAGGCAACGGGTAGGCGAACATGGTTCGGGAATTACCATCGGACTATTGGCAGATAACAGCCGTTTCTCTTTCGCCCGTTTATATGTGAAGCCGAATCTGACTTATAAAACGCGCGACATCAATGTGGAACTCAGCCCAACAACGGAATATCTCTACGAGAAATACAGCCACGACAATGGTCATCACCAAATACTCTTCTCACCAGACCTCAGTGTAAAGTGGTATGTCACGCCCCGCCTGCGCCTCTCACTGGGAGGTTCTGCCTCTGTGGAGCCTTTGGATGCCAGTCGTTTCTACCG
>ONKL01000121.1:2000-4192 GCA_900318395.1 uncultured Prevotella sp. | reverse complement strand
ACAGCATCTCGCTTCGTTTGAAAAGCGATGGGCAGCGTTCCGAGCTCAGAAATGGCAGTAAGAATATGTCAGGGACTGTCATATCATAAACAATTCTATAAAACTCCTGCGTCTGCCACAATGACAAGCGCAGGAGTTTTCTAAATCTTTGCTCTTTCGAACGTTAGCATCTTCGAGATTTTCTCATCAATTACCATATCCGTTGGCGGCCCGATGGAGGCTTTCCAGCCCAATCCTTTCTTGAATTGCATCATACCATTTTAGTTATTCTTGCCAAATAATCATAATGCTCACCTTCGGCCACGACCTCTACAAAATAACCGAATCTTCCTACTTTTTGTTTTAGGGTGTCAGCATCAATATAAAGCCAGTCGAAAGGTTCGCCAATGGTGTCCTTGTATTGCATCTGGAAACTATGCTCTCCGTAATAATCCATTTCGTTAGGAATATCAATCATGCCGTTTTCATCCTCGAATACATAGCTGATATCTGAGGAATCACATAATACCTGACCTCCTGGAGCCAGTATGTTGTCTAACTGACGGAAGAATTTGGGCAGACGTTCCAAGGTTCCAACGATGCCAATGCCGTTCATTAGCATGAGAATAGTGTCGAATTGTCCCTCCAGAGTGAAGAAGTCTTGTTCAAGCACATTCTTAACCCCACGCTCTTTCATGGTCTGAACAGACAGAGGGGAAATGTCAATGGCGGTTACATCGATGCCCTTTTCCTGCAAGACAAGTGAATGACAGCCAGAACCTGCACCCACATCAAGCGTCTTACCAGTAGCCATGTCGAGAGCTTTCCTTTCGATCTCTGGCATAGCCTTGTATTTACGGAAAAGTGTAGTCAAGGGTATCTCGTCCTCCTCAAACATCGGGGAGAACACCCTGAGCCTGTCTGCCTTCTTGGTTTTCCAGTAGTCGGCAATGGCTCTGCCCATTGGATCTAACTTGCTATTCACAAACAGGTTTTAGTAATATCTTTCCTGATAGAGACGGACGGAGATAATGTCATTCTCCTTATTGAAACTGATTTTGTCCTCGCGAGCAAGCCAGCCAATAGCCGTAAACAGCTGTAATTGGTCCAAGTTGGTCTCTGCTTGCAATTCCTCGAAAGAGAGACTACCTTTATTCTCCAATGTACGCCACACGATGCCGGCGTTTTCTCCAATTTGAACTTTATCCATAATCACTTAATTTATTTTAATTCGATGTTATTTCTATAAGATCTTCCATTCTGTCAATGATAAAGTCTGCTCCAGCCTCTTTGAGTTCCTCTCTGGTGCTGTTGCCCCAAGTCACTCCACAGGTCTTAGTTCTGGCATTGGCTCCCATCAGAATGTCAACATCCATATCGCCAACCACCAAGGTCTCGTCAGCCCTGAATCCCAGAATATCGAGAATCTTCAATACGGGTTCTGCATTTGGTTTGGCATGAATTATGTCCTGTGCTCCAATGATGCAAGAGAAATAGGACAGCATTTCCATTCTGTTCAGCAGATCCCGTAGCGACTCGCTGGTTCGTGAAGATGCAATAGCAAGACTGATCTCCTGACTCCTTTGCACTTCAAGCGTTTCTTTTACCTGAGGGAAAGGCAGTGGCGTTATCTTCTTCAGATTTTCGGCGAAATATCTGTGATGCACTTCTGCACATCTTTCCAACTCATCAGCATTAAGTTGAGGAAACATCTTGGCATAGCATCCTTTTAATGGCAGTCCGATGGTAGAAGCACACACATCTTCGTCCTGCCCGGCATTGTGTCCTGATGAAGATGATGGCGACAATACAGCTCAATCATCTTACGGACTGTTCGCTTCTCTCGCTCAATCCTGCTCATTCCATTCGTCCCCATTTCATTTCCTCGCCCTCTTTATCATACTGCTTGCGCTTACCAACAGGAGGTTCAATCAGGATAATCTTCACCACTGCTGTTCGTTCTAGGCTGCGGGCAATGGCTTCATCGAAAGCATCCATGTGGTGAGGGAGGAAACGCTGGCAGATGGCTCTCAACGCCGTAATCTTCTCTTCACGGTCTGTCACAATCTCTGCCTTACCGATGGCAGTTGCCGATCGGTACTGTAGCGTAAAGTTCCCATCTTTGGGGCCTACCGTAGGGGCACATTTGGTAACAGCCGACAAGAATACTGTGGGACAGTGTGCAATGCAATCAAGTTTATCACCCTCCAAGG
>ONKL01000121.1:0-1980 GCA_900318395.1 uncultured Prevotella sp. | reverse complement strand
AATGCGAAGGCTGCATCCATCTCTCTGCTTGCTTTTCTCATAACTTTTACTTTATATATTTGGCTGCTAAGTTACGAAAAATCCCAGACATACAAGCATGTCTGAGATTTTGAGAGGCATATTTTATGTTTTATTGGGAAATGTCAGTCCATTATACGCTCTGCTAACGTGGTTAGTTGCTGATAAGGCATACCGCCCACCTGACGTTCGATGTCGCCATCCTTATTGATAAGGAATAAAGTGGGGATGGACATGATATTGGCAGCAGCAGCGAGTGCCTGATTCTTGTCAACATCGACCTTCAGAACCTTGATGCGGCCTTCGTACTCTTGCGCCAATCGCTGAAGCATGGGAGCCATTGCCTGACAGGGGCCACACCATGTGGCATAGAAATCGATGACAACGGGAGTCTTACCCGTGTAGTCGTATCCCTTGAGATACTGCTGATAGTCTTTGATATTTTCCATAATTATTTAGTGTTTTAATTCCATAATCTTCGACGGACAGGCCAGAGTACACTTGCCGCACTTAAGGCAGTCTGGATGCAGATAGCCGACGGCCTTACCACGAGAGTCGTAGGGTGTAAGCTGCATGGGGCAGACGCGGGCGCAGCTCTTGCACTTCATCTGACAGGCACTCGACACGTGGATGTTGGTGAAAGCCTTGGGCAGGGGAGCGTGTTTAGGTGCCACCCAGTTAGAGATGGTTCCCATGGGACAGAACGAACACCAGGTGCGTGGGGCATAGATGAACGAAAGTGTGACGCCGACGATGGTGGTCATGACGATAATCGTCCAGAACACTTTGCCGATTCCAGACCACATGGCCAGTCCGCCCTCGCTCCAAGGCACGGTGAATGTCAGTTGGATGCCGAACATGCCGAAGATGAAGAACACCATGAACAGGCGGAAGCCGAAGGTGCGCACAAACTTGGGAATCGGGCGATGGGGTGAGTACTTCGACAGCAGACGGTCGTACATATTGCCGCGAGGACAGACGTGTCCGCACCACCAACGGCCTTTAAATATACTGGTCAGCACTGGGCCGATCATGCAGATGAGTGCCAACAGGCCAATCACTGGGAAAAACCAGCCAAGCAGGATGTACGCGATGATAATCCAATAAATGGGCACACCCGGTGTCTCGAAGTGACGATGAAAACGCTTTGTTGTCTTCTTTTTACTATCTTTTTGCTCCATAAAACTTTAAATTTTCTGTTTGATGGTGCAAAATTACAACTTATTTGATAGATAAACGAATTATTTTGTCTATCTTTGCATCGGTTTTTTCTATCGTAGATACAATTATCAATTGTCAATTATCAATTTTCAATTCGTAAAGTATGACATTACAGCAACTGAAATATATCGTAGCTATCGACCGCTACCGTAACTTTGCCAAGGCCGCCGATGCTTGTGGCATTTCGCAACCCACCCTCAGCGCCATGCTGGTGAAGTTGGAGGAGGAACTTGACGTGCGCATCTTCGAGCGCAGCAACAAGAGCGTTACGCCTACCATCGCAGGCGAGAAGATTATCCGTCAGGCTGAACGGGCTATTGCCGAGGCAGAGCGCATCGCAGAACTGGTGAGCGAGGACAAGGGCGATGTGGCAGGCGAATTCAATCTAAGCGTCGGGCCTACCATCGCCCCATATGTCCTGCCAAAATTCATCCGCCACTACATCGAGGCGTATCCGCAGGTGAAACTTAGCATCCGCGAGATGAAGGCTGATGTGATGTTGAGCGAACTGCAGTTGGGGCACCTGGATGCAGGTATCGCCATCAGCGGGAATTCGCGTCAGGGTATATTGGAGGTTCCGCTCTATACTGAGAAGTTTATGGTGTATCTTGCCGAAGACTGCTGGCGCAAACTGCCTGTGTTCAAACCAGAGAATTTAGAGCACGAGAAAATGTGGATCATGAAAGAAGCCCAATGTCTGCGCGACAGTGCCTTCAGCTTTTGCAAGGCAAGGACGAAGGG
>ONKL01000125.1 GCA_900318395.1 uncultured Prevotella sp. | reverse complement strand
CTCTACATATGCCTTTCAAAAGGACACGGGGAATTCTCAGAAATGGGAGTTCCCTTTTTACACGTAAAACACGAACTTTGTTCCTTTCGAGCCTACACCATCATAGTCTGCAGGTATAGGAAACTGGTTGATAAGCTTGTCAACCTCTTCCTCCTCCAAATACTTGGCCAACTCCAGTTCAATGGCCATCCGTCGCTCATTATAGCTCAGATTCCAGATACATTCTTGCGTCCCTTCGGTAGCAAGCGGCAAAGCCGAGCGCACCCAGAACGGCATTCACCACCGTCCTGATTTCATCCTGCATGCGCCAGATGGTATCATAATCAGTCATCTTACTATCTTTGCTTTCTGCAAATTGTCAAAGTCATTCCAGAAATCTGATGACTCAGAGTCGCTGAAGCCATTAGAGGATAGCTCATGTAGAATGGCATCAAGAAGTTGCACTTTGGATATGTTCAGGTCTGGATCAACATCGATGGGATAAGTGATAATGTCACCCATCGATCCTACATGAACATTGGTAACGGCTATTTCACAATCAATCAGCTTCACCAGAATACGCCTGTTTGAACCGTACTCAGGCTTAGTCTCACGCAGTTTCTGAAATAATAGTGAGTCGCTGTATTGCTCAGAATCTACTGACTGTATGAGTTCTCGTAACGTCATTGATAACCCAAATGTTAATCTGTTACCACTTCATCGAAATGCTCCTTCCCCCAGTCAATGAGGGCTATGATGGCAGGCATCAGTGAACGGCCTGTTTCCGTCAGAGAGTATTCTACTCGTGGTGGTACCTCTGGATAGACCTCACGATGAACAAGGTGACTCTGCTCCAGATTCTTCAGTGTCTGCGAGAGCATCTTCTGGTCTCGCTGGTGTGAAGCATATAGAGCACCAGCATAGACCACTTGTCACCGAAACGACTCACTACTTGCCTGATAGGACAGGCTAAATACTCAGCTTTGATATCTGCCATAATTCGTGATTTTAATGCAAAGGTAGCCAATAGTTACCGAATTACCAAATTACACTTAGTTAATCTAAGTTAACGCCACTTTCGCGGAAGCCAGATAACATCACAATTCCTACTTTTTGGTAACTATGTCACCAAAAAGTGCCTTCTTGTGAGATTGAAAAACTTGCCGTACCTTTGCACTCGCAATCAAGAAGCAACGAGTATTAATAATAAAAAGGTAAGAACAATGAAAAAAGTATTTTTCGCAATGATGGCAGCTGCCATGATGATAAGCTGCGGTAACAAGACACAGCAGACGGCTCAGAACGATGCCGCCGAAGTAGAGGACTCTCTGACGGGGGCATTCACCGCCTATGACATGGAGGGCTACAAGCTGCATGTGTACAACTCGAACGACGTGATGGGCGATGCCAGTTACATCATCGAGGGTCAGGATTCGCTCATCGTTATGGAATATCCGCTCTTCAAGGTGAACGCAGCCGAGTTTGCTGCCTACATCGAGAAGCTGGGCAAGCCTGTGGAGATTGATGTGACCGACTACCATCTGGGTGGATCAGACAAGCTTCCATTGACGATGCCCGAGGGTATGCCCGCCTTTATCGAAGGCCCTATCTATGGTGGCATGATGAAGCAGTTTGCCTCGCAGTTTGGCGACACGATGGTAGAGTTGCCCACGCAGAAAGCCGCTGAGGTTCCATTTGGACAGACGCAGAAGTGGAACGGTGTTGACTTTGATTTCCAGCATGGTGCAACAAGCGACTTCCCCGCTGCTTCTATCATCATCGGCAAGCAGGTGTATTACACCCACTGGACTCCTGCCGAGGC
This sequence comes from uncultured Prevotella sp., assembly GCA_900318395.1. Classification (GTDB taxonomy): domain Bacteria; phylum Bacteroidota; class Bacteroidia; order Bacteroidales; family Bacteroidaceae; genus Prevotella. The sequence continues at coordinate 681 of ONKL01000125.1, read as the reverse complement.
ACACATCAGTCCGCTGCAGATTGGCAACGCTGCCGCTGTTGACGCAGAACTGACCGAGGCCAAGAAAGCCCTTGCCTCTGGAGCCAAGTACTTCATCGGCGGTCACGGTGGTCTGGCAGAGAAGGCTCAGGTGGAGTTCAAGATTTCCTATCTGGAGAAGGTGAAGGAACTGCTTGCTGCCAACAAGGATGCCGCAGCATTTACAGAAGCCCTGAAAGCTGCCTATCCTGAACTGCCCGGTGATGCCGATGCATTGGCTCAGGCTCTCTACAAAAAATAATCTGTAAGACAATGATGGAACGAGCATTAAGTTTCCTTCGCGACCACAAAGAGATTGCCCTTGCTACCAGCGAGGGCAATCTGCCTAAGTTGCGCATCTTCCAGATTATGAAGCAGGAAGGGCATGTGCTATATTTTGCCACTTCTGCTAAGAAGGCAGTCTATCGGGAGTTACGCCAGAATCCCAATGTTGAGATACTGGCATACGCAGATAATATATCCGTTAGATGCTCAGGCATGGTAAACTTCAATGTCGAGGATGACGTGAAACGATGGATATATGATAATAATCCCGTGCTGTCTCGTCTTTATACGAGCTATGACCAGATGGAATATTTCTGTTTGCCAATAGCAGAGATGGACTATTATGATTTATCTCCGACGCCGCCAATATTTCAGCAT
>ONKL01000127.1 GCA_900318395.1 uncultured Prevotella sp. | reverse complement strand
GTCGGCCACCAAGACGTAGGTATTACCCGTGTCGTGGTCGAGCAGGTGGTAGTAATAGTTGTCGTATATCTTCTTGTTCGTGTCGAAGAGCTGCATGTTTTGGCGGGCGCGGTTCGTGGCGCGGTGCTGACGGCTCACGCGGATGTCGTTCTCCAGGTTCTTCCGCAGACTGGCGAACTCCATCGTCAGGTCGTTATACAAGGCACGGATGACGATGGCCCTGATACCCTCGCACTCCTCCGGTTCCTGCCACAGACAGTTATAGACGGGCAATAGGTCGTCAGCCGTCACCTCTGTTCTATCATGAACGAAAGCCGACGTGCGCAGCAGACGGACAATCTTCTTCCATCGGCGGTCGCTTACATAGACGTTGTGCCGCTCGTCGTTTTGGGCGATGGTTACGCTACCCAGTGACTTGCGGATGACGTTGATGATGCGCAGCACTTCCTCCGAGACAGCCACCGTGTCGATAACCTTGTTCCACCGGCAGTATTCCTCGTCTGAAATCTGTAGCCCGTCAGCTACCTCAATATCCCCGTCGGCAGTATTGTCGAGTAGCATGGCATTAAAGCACTTCACGTCCTTGATGTTGCCGCACTCAATGCGGATGATGAAGCGGTCCCATAGCGCCTCCAAGCCCTCGCCCTGTGTAGGTAGCTCATTGCTGGCCGCCAACAGCAGCTTCAGGGGCAGGTGAACCTCCGTGTCGCCATTGCGGAACAGCTTCTCGTTGATAACTGTCAGCAGTGTGTTCTGTATGGCAGGTCCGGCCTTCCATATCTCATCGAGAAACACCACGTCAGCCGTCGGCAGATAGCCCTCCGTGTTACGCTCGTATTTGTCCGCGTCCTTCAGTTTGCTGATGCTCACGGGGCCGAATATCTCGTCGGGTGTGCTGAAACGCGACATCAGATACTCGAACGATCGCGCATCCTTGAATGCCAGCTTCAGCCTCCTTGCCACCATCGACTTGGCCACACCCGGCGGGCCGAGCAATATCACGCTCTCCCCAGCCAGTGCCGCCATCAGCGAGAGCGAAAGCTCCGTTTCCTTCTCGCGTTTCCTTCTCGTAGATGCCCTTGTTGATAGTCCCCAACAGGCTCAGAATCCTATCTTTCATTGTTTCCTATTATTATTTCAGTTCTTTTTGACGAATGTTAATCGTTTCTGAACTTCCATGTATTGCTCCTTGAAACGGGTGCTTCCACAAAGTGTAACGACCTTATAGTTCTTTCCTTTGGAAAGCGGCAAAGCCGAGCGCTGTACCATAGCTTTTAATCTTTAAAGTTCCAGAATCCAGTACCAGTCTCAGGGTCAAACTTCCTTCCGATAGCACCACCAACAGTAGGACGCAGTTCAATCTCAGCAGTATATAGAACGATTGTGGTTTTCAGATGCCCACCTGCCATTCCATGCTGGCCGTCTTTCTTGAATGAGAACAAAGCATGAGTATGATGGAAGAGTTTGCCGTCATCGTCTCTTACGACATTTCCGTTGAGCGATACCAGCTCCAGCATCCCCTCTAACTGTTCAGTCTCAAAGCTGCCAGTTTCGGGAATGAACACCTGCAGTTCTGCACTCTGACAGCCTCCGATTCCAGAGAAAACGGCTGACGGTATGGATTCCTTTTCGCAGATTTCGAGGAGGTTACAGATAATTTCATCACCTCGATCCATGCGGATATAGTAGTTATCGCCTATCTTTCTGTATTCCATGATGTCTATTCTATGACTATCATTTTCATTTCAATATCATCGACGGGTCTGTCGGCACGTCCAGTTGCTGTGCCTTGAATCATTTCAACCACATCAAGGCCTTCCTCAACCTCGCCAAATACGGTGTATTGACCGTCAAGATGGGGAGTACCGCCGACAGTTGAGTAAATCTTCAGTTGTTCATCGGTCAGACCAGACTTACCAACCTTGCTTTCTGCTTCTGCAGCCAGTTTGTCTTGTAGTTCCTGAAGACCTTCACGATTCCTGTCACGGCGCATCTGCATAATCTCAGCACGATGTTCGGCAGCAAGCTTATTGAAGGCATCCTGCACCTTCTGCATCCTCAGTTGTTTGGAGAACTGGCCAAGCTGGCCTTCGCTGTACACATCTCCCCAGACTATGTAGAACTGCGAACCGCTACTACGGCGCTCAGGATTCACCTCGTCACCCTGGCGTGCAGCAGCCAATGCGCCACGCTTATGGAAAAGTCCGTCCTTAATCTCGGCTTCAAGTGTGTAGTCAGGACCACCGACGCCCAGCATCTTCCCAGCAGGTGCACCCTTGGAATCGGGGTCACCCCCCTGAATCATAAAGTTCTTGATAACCCGATGGAACAGCGTACCATCATAATAACCCTCCTTCGCCAACTTCAAGAAATTGTCTCGATGGATGGGTGTCTCGTCGTATAGGCGAACTACGATGTCGCCCAGCATGGTTTGAATCTTTACTTTCATAAACTATCCTAATAATTGCTGCAAAAGTACGAAAAAAAGCCCATTTTTACGTACCTTTGCCAGAGATTTTAATAGTATTTGTGAAATGGAGAGCTTTGAAGAGCAATTATATCCCTGACGGCATCCGCGAGTTTCAGGACTTCCCTTCGGCCTCACTCGGCTGGATGATGTATATCGGCATGGCTGTAGCGAAGATGTGGGACACGGAATGGGAGATATACTCAAAGATTGAAGACCTTTACGCCTATATCCGTGAAGATGTCCTTTTGCTGCAAGGTGTTGACTACTCCGTTCTGGAGAAGGTGACAGGTGAGTGTGCCTCACGGGTCTATAATGCCCTGATGCACCAGCGACTCGAATCAGGCACGAAGGAGGCCTTCAACGGCTACGTTGTCTGTCTGCACCAGCTATACCTCTTTGGAGCAGCCATGCAGCTGAAGCGTATGGGTTATCACATGACGAAGATGAATTGAGAAAATGCAAATTATTCTTGCATCAGCAAAAATCATGAACGACAGGGTGAAGTCGATTCCTGACATCAGCTTGTCAACACCTCGTTTTCAGAATGAGGCAGAGGGGTTCGCAAGGGATATGGCCCAGTATTCCGCTGAGTCGATTGCCGAGATGCTGGGCTGCAGCCAGCAGATTGCCGCTCAGAACAAATTGCGATATATGCGCTTCTTCGATGATGCCGCGAAGCTGCCAGCCATTC
>ONKL01000128.1 GCA_900318395.1 uncultured Prevotella sp. | reverse complement strand
CAGTCCTGCGATGAAATACTCCAAGGCTATATGCAAACCTCCGAATACGACCCAGATGATGTTTCCTAACGTCTTCATTGATCTGATTTAGATGACAACAGCCGTTCCGCTGGTGGCTACCATGAGCATTGAGCCGTTGGCTCCTACAGTCTCATAGTCGATGTCGATGCCTACGATGGCATTGGCTCCCATTGCCTGAGCACGCTGCATCATTTCCTGCATGGAGGTGTCCTTGGCCTCGGCAAGTACTTTCTCATAAGCACCTGCACGACCGCCTACGGATGCCGGCAAAGAGGTCTTTGAACATGTTGGCACCTATTATGGTTTCACCTGTCACAATACCCTTGTATTCGCGGATGCTGTGACCTTCAATTTGTGGGGTTGTTGATAGTATCATATTCGTTTTCTTTTTAAAAGTTTCTACCTGTTAGACGTAAGAACGATGCGAAAAGTTGCATATACAGAAACTTTCATATCATTTCTTCGTATATTTCGCCTTGACTATTTCGTATGAGTTCCGTGTCAGCTCCTGCAGCAAGTCATTAGGCGCAGTCTTTGGATTAATGCCAATCCAGTGTTTGGGTGATTCATTGTATGGATTGCCGATACAGCCATGTTGCGCTTTCAATTCTTCAATACGCTCGGGTTGGCATTTCAGCGAAATAACAGAAAAGTCATTGCAGTCGAAGAATGAGAACATGTGCCCCATGACATAGAATACCAATACTCCTTCGCCGCTCTTGAACTTCTGGAAAGGTAGTTTCTCTTCCACCTCTGTACCTAATGACAGACAATATTCGCGATAGTCTTCTATGTTCATATACTTTTTAGATGTGATTCATAATCCATGCGAATCCCTTGGCAGTTCTTTCATCGGAATGTTGGAAGTGATTGCCGGGATTCCATTCAAGAATGGTGTTGACACCTTGTGTCGTCAACAGTTCCTGTTGCTTGCGAATGCTGTTGCCAACCTGTGCCATTATGGGGTTCTTCGTTTTCTCTTCCTTATCACCGAGGCTGAGATAAACGGAAGTTGCCAATGGCTTGTTGATCTCTGCATACTCCATCCATTGAGAGTACCAGACAGATGGCGATACGGCTGCGATACCATCAAATAATTCAGTCTGGTAAGCTGACCATAAGGCAAAGAAGCCTGCCAGAGAGTAGCCGCCTAACACGCATCGCATCTTATCTTTTTTAAACAATTGCATTCGCTTCAACTGAGGAATCAGTATTTCCTTGATGAAAGAAAGAGTCGCTACTGCTCCTTCTCCAAAGGGAATCTTCCCAAAGACAGCTGGAGCCGTCCAAGGTGTCAGTTCGCTCTGCCAATCTTTAATCTTAAACGCTACGAGCGTAAAGGGCTTATTGGCCAAGGACTCAATCGTTGCCACCTCATTATCCAATACCTCCAAGTCATGCTCATCAATTGGCTGAATCAGCAGGTATTCAGGGCGCTCAGACTTGTATATGGTACACTTAACAATCTAATATAAGGTATATAAGTGCTATCTGTACCAACAGAATCAGCGGGAGGCCATACTTAAACTTCTTATGCATCGTCTTATGATGCCATACTCTCATACCTAACAAAGCGCCGATGCTGCCACCAATAACTGCCAATATCAGCAAGGTAGCTTCCGATATGCGCCAGCTGCCTTGCTTGGCCTTCCACTTGTCAATGCCATAGACCAGGAAGGTCACGATGTTGATGACTATCAGATAATATAGCAGAGCGTTTGCTATCATTGCTTTTTCTTTTGAATTTCACGATAGTCAGAGAGCAGATTCCAAATACCATCTTCTGAGAGTACTCCGCGTTTGAGGTCTGGGGGAAGATTCCCTGCTTCATCAGCAGCAAAGTCCAGTTTCCACAACTCACTACCATAGTATTTGCTGAGTTCGGCAACATCCTCTTTGATAGCCTTCAACGAAGCAGCAGACTCATCTTTGATGGCAGCCAAGGCATTATTGAAACGTTGCTCCATCCACTTGATTCGCTCAATTTGTAAAAGCTCACAAATCGCGTCCTCTCTGATAATCTTTGGTGCAGACTTGCCTGCCAGCACCAATACCTTTTTGCAATTGCGGTAGATGTGTAGCTGGCGAGAGCGGACTGCGGCTGTTAATTCTGGATCATCCTGCATGGCTATCCATAGAGAATGATAGATACCATCCTCTTCGAATAGCTTGCGTTGCAGGTGCGAACACATATTTGTCGTGTCGATGGTTATCATACTATTAATACCATTTGTAACCATGTTCCTTGCAATAGTCTATCGCTGGCTGATAGCCTTGGAAGGTAGCCTTGTGAATCCACTTTAACCCCTTGCGCTCATCCTTGGGAACGCCTGTGCCAGTCATCAGAAACCAGCCCGTGGCGAATTGTGCCTGGGCATCACCGCCATTGGCCGCCAACTCATACCAGAACGCACATTCCTCCAAATTCTTCTCTACGCCGTCGCCATTCCAAAAGGCTGCACCAACATTTTTCTGGCTCAGTACATGGCCTTGGAAGGCTGCTTCACGATACCATAGGAAAGCCTTATGGTGATCTTGTTCGACACCATCGCCAAGGTAGTAGGCGTTGGCCACGTTCGTACCACTCGAATGCTTTTACCGCATCTTGCTCTACGCCTTTTCCGTGATAATAGCACTCGCCGACGTTGAAGCAGCCATAGACATCGCCCAATTCCGCAGCCTTCATATACCACTCGAACGCCAGTTCAAGGTTGACCTTTACGCCTGTGCCACGCTCGTAGCAGACCCCAAGGTTGTTCATTGCCTTGGTGTCGCCCTCGTAGGCCTTCTCACGATAGCCATCAGCCTTGTTCCGTTCTTTGGGCATAGTTTATGTAAACTCAATGATGGCACTCACCTCACTCCCTATAGACAGGGAAACAATGATGCCGTCAGCTATTTTGTATATAGTAGGAATCAGACAATCACCAAGTTTGGCAGCTATTCTACCCGTAAGCCATTCACCACAAAATTCTCCGGCAACAGTTCCATCGCCATACGGACATAGTTGGCATTGTTCAGATGCTTGTTGTAATCAATGTCGGCACGAAGCACCTTAATAGGATGCTGCTCTTCACCTTCAGTCTTAGGCAGAATGATGCGGCGGTCTTTGTAGTTCATCTCCAGCTGTGGTTCCAGCGTCATTGATTGTATAGTCGCATCGTCCACACGTTTCAGTTTGCCCGCCACCTTGTCAACGAATGCTCCCATGCTCCATGTCTTGTAGCAAGGCTTGCCTTCTGCATCATAGATAAAGGTGTTGCGGAATCCGAACATAGGCTTCATGCCATAGACGGAGGTTGTCACCGTCAGTTCCTCTTTGAATTCTGGCACTCGGACGATTTCAACCTGGCGTGTTGCTAGGAGTTGTGCCATGTTCTGCTCAGCGAAATACCGCTTTACGCCCGGTTCGCTGTCAATCCACATCTCTGAGCAGTCCTGCATCATCTGGAGAGCGGAATAGAGTTTCAGCTTTCCTTCGCTGTCGCAGGTGCTTGTTGTTACCTTGTATGTTAAGCTGTACATATTTTTATGCAGATAAATTGGAATTTACTTCTTACACCATCTCTCAATGTAGCCATAAGCATCACCTTTAGGGCCTTCGTAGCCACTGCCAAAATTGTGCGACTTAAAATACTCAATTCTTTCCAAAGCTTGTTTGGTGTTTCCTGAGTGTATATCCATCATTAGATCGTAAATGCGGTTCGTTCTTCCAGATGGGCAAAAACTATCTGGATTGGGGTTCTCGCTGAGGAAATGGGCAATGTCTGCTTCTACAGTACTGAACGTGCTTTCCCATCGGGCAATCACATCATCTTCTGTATAAACTGGAATTTTGGCTGTATCAAAGACAGCGTACTCCTTTAATTTTACATCTGAAACAGCAAAAGCTCCATTACCTCTTAAGCTTTTAGGTGCTTGTTTGTTTTCTGGCATCTCAAATATGTCCCACCATAGGTCATCAATGAAGTATGGCTTCACGGAAAGCTCAACCTGTTCCAAGACCAAATGACACAAGCTGAAATAATAGCCTGAATCTATTCTCCAATTGAGATAGCCACTTTGTTTCCAACCAAACTTCTTTGCAACTTGTTTCCTACACTTATTTGAGACCTTCTCCAATGCATTACGTGCTTTTGATTCTTCTCTAGTCATAACTATAAATTCCGATTTATTTATCTATTATTTCAGATACTCATCATCCCTCACCAGCACCTTCTCGATCTTACCGACGTACATGGTGTGATAGTCACCCTGCGGATAACTCTGGTCGATGGTTTCCTGATAGATGATGCCACTTGGCTGGATCTCTGCGGCATAGACCTTCTTGCAGACGAGCACCAGCTTGGCTTCCTTGAAATAGACAGTGTTATCGGCATAGATGGGTGTGAGTCCTGCCTTGGCTATCTTGTCCTCGTCACGTCCTGACGTGCTGCCCAGATAGGCCATCTGCTTCTTGAACGACTTGTCCATGACACAGAGCGAG
>ONKL01000129.1 GCA_900318395.1 uncultured Prevotella sp. | reverse complement strand
TACAACAATAAACGTCAGCAATATCGGCCAAAGTCGTTTCCAAGTGACATAGCTTCTCATTCGCCACACGATGACAGCCGAGGTGGTAATGGCCAGAAGCCCAGAGAGAGTTGTGGCTTCGCCGTATGTAGGCAGGAAGAACGGCAGCATCGTCATAATGAAGATGCCGAAGCCGAAACCCGTGGTGCGCTGCACAAAACTGGCTCCGATGCTCAACAGGAATATGGCTATAATAAGGCTACTCATCGTCTTCCCATTCTCCCCATGCTTTCAGATGGCCGATAATGGTTGTCTCCACCCTACCCGTCCATTGTTCTGACACACCGTATTTCGTAGCGATAGTTCTGAACTGCTTCAGGGATGCAACTACATCGCGGATGATAGCATCAGGTCGGCGTATGCCATTATCACGGGCAAACTGGATGGCATCGTCACGGGTGATATTCCGAAGCTTTGTCCTGATATACATGCAGTGATCTTCATGGGGCAGAAAACCTCCATTATCTATGATATAAGTAATATCTTCACCTTATTAAACTTTACAGCTGCAAAAATAAACACAATTTTCCATTTTTCCAAACTTTTTCGGGTAATTGTGCGAATTATGAGCGATTTTTTGTACTTTTGCAAATGAATTTGCGAGAACGGGGCTGCACCTCGGCCGCTCGACATCCTGAAAAGGTGTCGCTTGCATGCAAGAGATTAGTTTCTAACGACATAAACACAACACGATTATGGATTTCTTAGAATTAGCAAGAAGCAGGTATTCCTGCATCAGTAAAGAACAACTCGACAGTATTCTGGAGGCAGGACGCTTGGCTCCAACGGCAAAGAACCTTCAGGAGCAGCACATCTACGTGGTGCAGTCGGCAGAAGGACTCGCCAAGGTTGATGCGCTCACACCATGCAGATACGGTGCGCCGACCATGCTCATCGTAGCCTTCGACAAGAACAATGTGTTTACTTATCCTGGCCAGAAGTACGACTCAGGCATTGAGGATGCCACCATCGTAACCACTCACATGATGCTCTGCGCGAAGAGTGTGGGTGTGGACAGCTGTTGGGTGAACTTCTTCGACCCCGACAAGATGGCCGAAGCATTCCAGATGCCCGATAACGAAGAGATCCTGACTTGTCTTGCTCTCGGCTATCCCGCAGAAGGCACAGGGCCGCTTGCGAACCACAACAGCCGCAAGCCGCTTGAGGAAACCGTAACCTATTTATAATATCTGTTTATGAAAGATATTCATCTCAAGCCGTGACGAGATTCAACTTTTGTTAAAACTTGCTGCAAAGACAGTGATTATTCGCCGATTTTTGGTATTTTTGCATCAAAACTTCTTTCCTCAATGAAAAGCGAACAAGTTAGAACAGCGAAAACGGACTGCATCTCAGCAGAAAACCAGTATCATCCAATTGACATCAACAACTGGAACCGACGAGACCTGTACGATCATTTCTCGCGACTGAAGCTACCCCACTTTGCAGTGGCGGCATATATCGACGTGACGCGGCTGTTGGAATACAAACGCCGCGAAGGCTTATCGTTCTATCTCTCGCTCATTTATCTGACGACAGAGGTACTCAACGGCATCGACAACTTCCGACTGCGAATCATCGACGGTCAGGTGGTGAGCTTCGACACGATACACACCAATTTCACCCACAAACGCCCTGAAGAGGAAGTGTTCCGATTCCATACGGCTCCCTTTGAAGGCACGTTACGACAGTACGTTGAAACCACCTCAAAGGCCATAGCCAGCCAGACGACCCTCTTTGGAGGAATAGGCGACATCCCCAATGTGGTCTATTGCTCATGTACGCCAAATCTCGATGCCACCGCACTCATCAATCCAGGCATGGAGAATCCTGACGATGCCATCCCCAGAGTCAATTGGGGCAAATATGTGGAGCGCGACGGGCGATGGATGATCAACGTCACCTTCACGGCAAACCATCGTTTCATCGACGGCTACCATATCGGCCTGTTCTTCGAACGCCTCCAATCCGCCATCAACGAACTTTAATGCACGCTAGGGCCAGGCCCCGAAACTAAGTTTTAGGGCCTGACCCCAGCGAGCACATACCACAGATTATACCTCGCCCGCAGCTCCTCCAACCACCCGCAAAATCGCTACGCGCGAAGGGATTCTGAGTTTTAATTTTATTTGTACTATCATTCTTTCGGCTCACTCACTACCACAGCATTCTTGGGACGCCCGCGTCTCTTCTCGCTAACCTTTTTA
>ONKL01000131.1 GCA_900318395.1 uncultured Prevotella sp. | reverse complement strand
AACGTTCAGCAGAAGGGTGAGCTTACTGATACAGATATTGCTACACTCAAGGAAAAATTCGCCCAGAGTGTAACAGGTACATACATGACTGATCAGATGGCGGAATCCACTACAGACCAGCTTGTACAGAAATACATTGCCAACCTGAGAGAGCTTGATTCGTCGAAGAGCACAGCTGTGTTTACTATCACCATTACGACCACCAATCTTAAGACCAAGAAGCAGGTCTGCAAGTGGGACATCGAATGGAATAAGGGCTCTGTTTCTGGTAAGAAATATTAAGCTACTCATTAAGAAATAAAAGAGGTGGAACTTCAATGATGGCTCCACCTCTTTTTTAATCGTTATTCTGCTTACTTCAGGATGAAATTCTCATCCTGCTTATGCTGGGTGAATTTCACATTACCGTCTTTATCGATGTCGATGTCTAAATTGATGTAGGCTTTCTTAGCGGCCTCGGCACCTTCGGTCTCTATGGATGTTCCGCTCAGCTTGACACCATCGAGCTTGAAAGCCTTTACAGGTTGGTACTTACCCTTATAACAGATGAGGGCACTGTATACTATTTCAGATACATTTAACTCCCAAGGTCCTGTCTTACCCTCTTTCGGTGTTACCTCTACGATAAACTGACCTTTGACTGGGGCTGGAAGAGCAAACTGCTGCCAAGTGAATATCTTTGGGTAAACAGGCGGATTTACCATCTCGCGGCCAAGGATATAATACGTATTTTTAATCTTGAAGTTCTTGAACGTCGGGAAATCGGTTTCATAGTATGCTTTGATAGCAATATCCCAGTCGGCAGCGGTTAGGGGCATACCGGTTGGCAGCATGTCGTTTTTATTGTCGTAAGGCGGATTGTTTACGGGGAAGCCTGGGTTCTTCTCCAGCCAGGTGCTCCAGCCCGTTGCAATGTCAAACTCCAGTCTGTTGTAGGTGTTTGCCCAAGTCAGGTGATTGGCAGCTACGCCCTTCGCCTCCAGCTTCAGCGTCTCCATGTTCAGTTCTGCATATTTGCCATCCTTGGTATAGCCTTTTATGATGTTGGGAGCATCCTTGGTCCTTGATGCGCCGATGAATCCCTTACCGCCAACGCTGACAGAATAGCTGAGGTGGAACGAGCCTTCCTCATAGCCTTCTGAGGTGATGGCATAGGTGTGGGTTAGCTGGGCTGCTTCGATGGCATCAATCAGGTTGTCGATATACACCCATTCACCGTCGAGCTTGACATGATGAATGTATTGATCCACTTGCTCACAATAGTCTCTCAGGTCGTAGAGGGGAAGATTATTTGTATATTGATAGCAGCTGGCAGCGGCAAACTGATACTCATCAGCGTAATCGGCTTTATCATTGCGTGCCCAAGTCCTCAATTTGTTGTTCTCGTAAATCTTATGATTATACTCAGCATTGGCCTTGGCAAATTTCGTCATTGCCTCTACGAAGTTGTCTTTCTCCGCTGCTTCGTAGAGCAGTTCTATGAACGCCTTATGGTCTTCGCCAGCGATGGTGTGGCCTGATGCCAGCACATAGTCGGCGAGATTTACAAATTCGGAGAGCACCTCCATATTGTTCATCAGGCAGCAGTCAAAGTTGAGAAGCGTCAGATGCATGCCGCTCTGCTCGATACCGGCCCTGAGTTCTTTGCAGGAGATAGACTGCAGATCCACGTTATCGTCCATGACGACACCACGTGTCTTGGCTTGCAGGCTCTTGTCGTAGTCTTCGTAAACGGTATAGCCGCCTCCGTGATCGCTCAGCACGAGGATGTAGTTCTTGGCGGGAGCCACCTTCTGGCAGTATTTCAGGAAGTTGGCAATGGAGTCGGGCTGGAAGAGCTCTGCCTTCTCGTTCTGGGTGCCATAGATATCGGCATTGGTCAGATTGATCTTCTCATGATTTTCGAGCTTCTTAAGCTTTGCTGGCGTAGCCTCAAAGCGATAGAGATGGCTTCCTTTGCCGCTGGGCGTGAAATCCGTCAGATTTTTACTGATGTTGTCTTCGCGCGAGTATTTGTACTGCACCATGTAGCGCACCTTCTTGCTGTCGGCCTTGATGGCTTTGGCAGCCTTGATGATGTCGGCTTCGATAGCGTTGTCGAGATTACTGCCACCACATGTATAGAGCATCACCGTATAGTCGGCCAGATCCTCGGTGGGAGTGTCGGTGGTAGTCAATTCAAATCGTCACCGTCAATTTTTCGTTCTAAAACTCTATATTTAAGTAATTTACAAACATCTCCGCTATTTTTTTAGTGGACACTAGTGAGCCTAGGATGAAATAAAAAAGTAGTTAAATCCATACATAAAAACGCTGTAGTTCGAGATTTATTAGCTATAACCAAAAATCCGCAGCACTTTAGTTTAACATTCTTTATAAGTACCTGAGCAACAAAAAGTTCTTGCTGTGTCAAGCGGCAGAGCCGAGCGGCTCAGGATTTGGCCATGTCAGATTTTTCACTTACCTTAGTGCTGCAAATCAAGACAAGCAAAATCGTCAATGACATGGCAAAGGTAAGCATAAAATCTGAGAAAATCACCGCTTTTGGCGGAATATTTTTCGTTTTGGACAAATTTGACCGTATTCTGTCCTCTGTAATCGACTCCCACCTGGGACTTCGCAGTAAGCTGATAGGCTATCAGTACAGCGAGATTATACGGGCCATCTTCTCCGTGTTCTGTTGTGGCGGCGACTGTATGGAAGACCTCAATCTGTATCTGAAGGACGTGCTTGCCGAGCGTCCGCATACACGTGTTCCAAGTGCCGACACAGTGCTGCGTGGCATTGAGGAACTGGCAACGGAGAACATATCATACACGGCAGAAAAGACGGGCAACGTCTATGACTTCAACACTGCGGAGAGACTTAACCAACTGCTCATCAAGCTGTTGCTGGCCATAGGCCAGCTCGCGGAGGGAGGCGAGTACGACGTGGACTTCGACCACCAGTTCTTTGAGGCGGAGAAGTATGATAGCAAGCGCACCTACAAGGGCTTTGACGGCTACAGCCCAGGCGTGTTCACCATCGGCGGGCTGATAGCCTATCTTGAGAACCGTGACGGCAATGCGAAC
>ONKL01000132.1 GCA_900318395.1 uncultured Prevotella sp. | reverse complement strand
AGATTCGGGCATTCCTCCCACCAGCATGAAGGTACGCAACAGACTGGTCAACTTGTCGTGGAGTGGCGTTGGTAGCGGAGATGCGGGCGAAGCCTGATTACGGGCTTCCATAAGGAGCCTTTCGTCATTGGCAAGGAGGAACTCATCAAAAGTCATGGGATACATATACATCGAATGGATTCTGCCCACACCGAAAGTCGGAATGTCATCCAGTACAAACTCCAATAGCGAGCCTGCTGCAACTACATGCAGTTCGGGCAGGTCTTCCTTGAAGTATCTCAGGGACATAATGGCCTCTTGGCAATCCTGAATCTCGTCGATAAATAAGAGCGTCTGTCCGGGAATAATAGGCGTACCATGCATGGCAGCCATTTGAGGCACAATACGCTTCACGTCGAGGTTTTGCTGGAACAGGATCTTGTAGTCAGACTGCTTCTCCAAATTGATTTCGACGAAGTATTTGAATTGTTCACCCAAATGTCTGACGGCTGTAGATTTTCCTACCTGTCGGGCACCTCGAAGCAACACGGGTTTATGGGTGGCACGTGTTGCCCATTCACTAAGATAAATAATTTGATAAGAATTAAAAAAATCCAAAGAAATAATTCGGTCATAATCGAAAAAATCCAAAGAAATATGACCTAGGCTATCGGACACATTACAATTTTTCGCAATGTTTTTGGAGGCTGTTTGACAACTTTTTGCCACCTTTTCGGATGCAAATTTACAACTTTTCGCCATATAATCCAAATGTCTGCTGCAGGCGCGTGCGATGAACTTCGATACGCTCATTATGGGTATGCGTGATGCCGAGGGATTGAGAAAAGCATTCAATATCCCAGAGAATGAGACCATTATGGCCGTCATTGCCCTGGGATATCGAGCTGCTGATCCCGATAGGCCTGAAAGGAGGCCGTTGAACGAGATTGTCAGGTTCTACTAAGCACGATTACTTGGCAGGCTGTGCAGGGGCTACAGGAGCCTCTGCTGCGGGAGCCTCTGCAGCAGGAGCTGCGGGGGCTGCTGCGTCTTGTGACTGGCTGGCACCGAAGCCCGGCAGATTGTTCGGGTTGGTGGCAGGCACCTCATAGTTCTCCATGACAGAACCTGTCGATGATGCCCGGGGAGCGACGTAGGCGCAGAGCACGCTGAGAACGACCATGGCGGCAGCGAGGCCCCAAGTGGTCTTCTCGATGAAGTCGGTGGTCTTGCGGACACCGCCGATCTGATTGTAACCGGAGAACTGGCTGGCGAGACCGCCGCCCTTAGACTCCTGAATGAGCACAATGCCAATCATGAGCAGTGCTGCAATAACGATTAAAACTACAAATAAAGTGTACATTTTTTTACTAATTATTTTTTACTATTATTTATGATCACTTTCTCTAAGAAGCGTATAAGAAGCGTATTTGGTCTGCAAAGTAAGCATTTTTTTTCGGAACTTGCAAACTTAATCGCCGAATAATTTCAAGTGCCTTCGAATATCTGCCCTGTTTGATGTAAATTCTGGCCAAAGTTTCAGTAAAATACTCCTCTCCCACCTCTTCTTCGGGCTCTTCGGGCTCTTTTGGGGTATCATCGGCAGGCAGGGGCACATCGCTGAGGGTGAAACGCCCTTTGTCAGCATTTATGAATGTATCGATGAGATTCTGTCCGCGCATCACAGGCACGGATTCCGTCTCCTCCTGAGGCGCATCGTCCTCAGTGTCGAGCAGATAGGCCACGTAGTCGATGGCAGCATCGGCAGGCGTCGGACGGCGCTTGCGGGGCTGCGGTTCTTCCTGGGGGATGGCATCGAGGAAGGAGTCTATCAACTCACTCGTGCGAGATGATTGAGCATGCTGACTAGCTTCTGGCGCCGATGCCGATGACTCCTTGCGCAACTGATAATGGGCAGCCTCAACCAGATTGAAGAGCACACGGCGGTCGGTGATGTAGATGGCGGCACGACGCAGTTCCTCGTCGAAGCCCGGGTCGTGGAGCAGATAGAGATTCTGGAGCATCAGCAGGCGAAGCGTCTGGTGGTAGGGATATAGCGCCACCTGGGAGCGCAACTCGTACAGCGTGTCGCGATCCATCCGCTCGGGGTGCTTTGTCAGTTCTATCAGATCCATTCTCTGTTTGCTATCTAGATTTTACCAGTTGGCTACGGCTGCATTGAATATTTGTTCGCAGATGTTCTTCGACATCTCTGCCACGAGCTCTTCCTGCACGGCGCTGAGGGGCAGAGTCGATTCATAGCTGGCGGTGGCGGTAAACTGCTGTTCGAAGTCTTCGTTGTGGTTGGCGTTGTTGGTGAAGCGGCAGTTGACAGTCATCGACAGCTCTACCATCGATGAGTGTCCCTCGCTGCTGACACCCTTGTTGCGCTGGTCGTAACGTATTATCTCGCCTTCGAGTTTCAGGTCGCCGTTACGCCTGACGAGTTCTAGACGGGTATGGTCTGAGAACTGGCTCCGGAGTTCGTTGTTGAACATCGGCCCCATCGGTGCCCAGAGGTATGAGGCGCG